>JBBWZO010000013.1:0-28303 GCA_039649125.1 Massilia sp.
CTGGATGAACCGGTTCCGGCGCTTGCTCATACGTTGGGAAAAGAAGAGCTCTACCTATCTCGCGATGGTGCATTTCGCCTTGGGCATTATTTGCTGGCGTGCCGCTTACCAATAAGAATAGGCGCTAAGTACCTGGCCAGAAATAAATGTGACAATGGCCAACAGAAGCGGATGCGGTGCGAGGCGGCGAGTGCGCCGCAGTGCGTGCACTGCCCCGCAAGCGGACGCGAGCCAACGCAGCAACGCGCCGGTTCTGGCAGCCAAAAACACATTTAGTTATGGGCAGGTACTTAGATCCCTGACAGCATGCTGTCGATCTGAAGCGCGAGCGTGTGCGTGCACTGAGTTTTGAAGGGCGTCCGCAATTGGCCTGGAGCGCCTTGGGGGAGCGCTCGATTCGCCGCGTCCTGCGGCTTTCGCAGCATGCATACCAGAAACGGCTACTTCCCCTCTGCACTTCCCGCAGCCTGGCACCGCAGCGGCGACTCGTCTTGCCCTGTCTGGCAACACCTTGTTCAAACATTGAGCGTACACCGCTGGCAGACATGTTCTCCATGACTTAACAACATCGTTATTGGCGTCATCAGACTGGCACGCACTTTGCTTTTGTAAAAGTTGGAGAGACAAGGTAAGTCTATCTATCCATCAACTACAGCAAATGCCTATGCCTTCAAACGCTTCCACGCTGCCCAGCGAGACCGAAAAAACCTGTCTGCGCCCGATCGACCGGGCAGGTTTGCTCAAGTTCGCCGGGCCTTGCATCACGGTGTGCACCTCGTTGGTGCCCTTGCGCCCAGAGATGGCGCGGCCGGCTTGTC
Source organism: Massilia sp. (assembly GCA_039649125.1). GTDB lineage: Bacteria > Pseudomonadota > Gammaproteobacteria > Burkholderiales > Burkholderiaceae_D > Telluria. Next base: position 819 of record JBBWZO010000013.1, read on the forward strand.
GTGCACGACCATGACGAGCACATTGTTGCCATGGGCGGGCGCAGCGCGATCGGCGGCCCGGCCAGTCGCCACATTCGACCGATTGCAGCTCAGGTCCCGGATGTGCGCTGGCGCCCCCTTTCCCGATGAGACCCGGCCGACCGTCGTTCGGGTCAAGACTTCTTTCATGCCGTTAACCCTGCATCTGGTTTGCGCAGGCCCGGATCCTCAATCACTCACCACGTGCGCATCATCATGAACAGCGACGACAATATCTATCGCCCTTATTCAGCGGGCTCCCGTTTGGGAGCTTGCTCCTGTGGTCAACATGCCAGCGACGGGGAGCATGACGCTGCCACCGCGGCAGCACAGGCGCAGCGCCAGGCCGACACCGAGGCCGTATCACGGGACTTCATCGAGGCTGCAGCAGTGCGCGCCCTGTTCCCGGTCGACAGTGTGCGCCGCGACTTTGTGCGCGCAGTCGGTCAGCGCACCGCCATGGCCGCGATCGCCAGTGTGCTGCCGCTGACCAGCCTGCAAGCGATGGCCCAGGAAAAAGGCAGGCTGGAAAAGCCCGACCTGAAAATCGGCTTTATCCCCATCACCTGCGCGACTCCGCTGATCATGGCGCACCCGCTGGGCTTCTACAAGCAGCAGGGCCTGAACGTCGAACTCAACAAGACCGCCGGCTGGGCCCTGGTGCGCGACAAGATGGTCAACAGGGAATACGACGCTTCGCACTTCCTGAGCCCCATGCCGCTGGCCATGTCGATGGGGCTGGGCTCCGATGCCGCGCCGATGAACGTGGCGACGATCCAGAACGTCAACGGCCAGGCGATCACGCTGGCGCTCAAACACAAGAACAACCGTGACCCGAAGAACTGGAAAGGCTTCAAGTTCGCGATTCCGTTCGAGTTCAGCATGCACAACTTCCTGCTGCGCTACTACCTCGCCGAGGCCGGACTGAACCCGGACTCGGACGTGCAATTGCGTGTGGTGCCGCCAGCCGAGATGGTCGCCAATCTGCGCGCCGGCAACATCGACGGCTTCCTTGGCCCCGATCCGTTCAACCAGCGCGCCGTCTACGAGGAGGTGGGCTTTATCCACCTGCTGACCAGGGACTTGTGGAACGGCCACCCCTGTTGCGCATTTGGCAGCAGTGCTGCCTTCATCCAGAACAACCCGAACACTTTCGCGGCGCTGTACCGGGCGGTCCTGGCGTCGGCGGCCATGGCGAACGATCCGAAGAACCGGGCAATGATCGCCAAGACCATCGCGCCCGCGCAGTACCTGAACCAGCCGGAAATCGTGCTCAGCCAGGTGCTGACCGGCCGGTTTGCTGACGGCCTGGGCAAGATACACAACGTGCCGGACCGTGCCGGCTTCGACCCGCTGCCCTGGGAGGGCATGGGCATCTGGATGCTGACCCAGATGAAGCGCTGGGGCTACATCAAGGGTGAGGTGAATTACAAGCAGATCGCCGACAAGGTGTTCCTGTTGACCGACGCGAAGAAGCACATGAGGACCATGGGCCAGAAGGTCGCGGAAGGGCCCGAGCCGAAGTTCAGGATCATGGGCAAGGAGTTCGACCCGGCCAAGCCGGCCCAATACCTCAAGAGCTTTCCGATCAACAAGGTGGCCTGACATGAACGATACCCGAACCCTCAATTTGCGGGCGGCGGCACTCTCGCTGCTGTTCCTGGCGGTCCTCCTTGGAGCGTGGCATACGGCGACCTCGGGCTCCGGGGCGGCGGCTGCCACCGCAGGCATGACGGCCGAACAGATCGAGTACGCCAGGATGATGGGCAAGGACCCCGGCGTCCCCAAGAGCGGGGGTTTTCCCACCCTGACCGAGATGGGGGCCACCATGTGGGCGCACCTTGCGGACCCGTTCTACGACAAGGGCCCCAACAACAAGGGCATCGGCATCCAGCTCGCTTACTCGCTGGGACGGGTGGCGCTCGGTTTTGGCCTCGCCTGCCTGGTCGCAATCCCGCTGGGCTTCGTCATCGGGATGTCGCCGTTGCTGCAACGGGCGCTGGACCCGTTCATCCAGGTGCTCAAGCCCATCAGTCCGCTGGCGTGGATGCCTTTGGCGCTCTACACCATCAAGGACTCTTCGGCCAGCGGCATCTTTGTGATCTTCATCTGCTCGATCTGGCCGATGCTGGTCAACACCGCCTTTGGCATCGCTTCGGTGAAGAAGGAATGGCTCAACGTCGCAGCCACGTTGGAAGTCAATCCGGTGCGCAAGGCCTTCCGGGTGATCCTTCCGGCAGCTGCCCCGACCATTCTGACCGGCATGCGCATCAGCATGGGCATTGCCTGGCTGGTGATCGTGGCTGCCGAGATGCTCGTCGGCGGCACCGGTATCGGCTACTTTGTCTGGAACGAGTGGAACAACCTGTCGCTCACCAACGTGATCTTCGCCGTGCTGGTGATCGGGGTCGTGGGCATGCTTCTGGATCTGGCCCTTGGCCGGCTGCAAAAGGCGGTGACGTATGTGGAGTAAATCGAATGCGCGAGAGGCAACGGTGGTCGACATGACGACTGCCGCCTACAGCCCTGCAAGCAAGCAGGCCGGTTCCATGGACCGTCTTCTCAAGGTCGAAAACCTGTGCAAATCCTATGTCGCCGGCAAACCTGTCTTTGCCGACGTGTCCTTCGCCCTGAATAAGGGCGAGTTCGTCTGCATCGTCGGCCACTCGGGCTGCGGCAAGACCACCGTGCTCAATGTACTGGCCGGCCTGGATACCGCCACCTCGGGCCACGTCTTCATGGATGGCCGCGAGGTGGCGGGACCCGGCCTGGACCGTGGCGTGGTCTTTCAAAGCCATGCCCTGATGCCATGGTTGACCGTGCGCCAGAATATCGCGTTTGCCGTCAAGTCGCGTTTTGCCGACTGGCCTGCTGCCAGGATCAATGCCCACGTCGAGAAGTTCGTTGCCATGGTCGGCTTGTTGCATGCCATCGACAAAAAGCCGAGCCAGCTTTCCGGCGGCATGAAGCAGCGCGTCGGGATCGCGCGCGCCTTCGCCATCCAACCCAGGATGCTGCTGCTCGACGAGCCGTTTGGTGCGCTCGATGCCCTTACCCGCGGCACGATTCAGGACGAATTGATGGGCATCGTGCGCGAAACGCACCAGTCGGTATTCATGATCACCCACGACGTGGACGAGGCAATCCTGCTGTCGGATCGCATTCTGTTGATGGCCAACGGCGCCGAAACCCCCAGCGGTTACAAGCCTGGCGGCATCGTCGAGGTCGTCAGCAATCCACTGCCCCGCGATCGCACACGCGCCACCTTGCACCATCTCGACGACTACTACAAGCTGCGCAACCATATCGTGGACTTTCTGGTTTCGCGCGCCAGGGCGCATTGATTCTTCCCTTTTTTAACCCGCAAACGTAATAGGTATGCATATGAACCGCATGGAAGTCACCGAAAAAATCATCAGCGCCAAGGTATCCAAGGGCCTCAAGTGGGAAGACGTTGCCAGCAGGGTCGGCCAGTCCAAGGAGTGGACTACTGCCCTGTGCCTGGGCCAGATGACCGCCTCATCCGAGCAGGCCAGGATTCTGGGCGACATCTTCGGCTTGAGCGACGAAGAGTGCAAGTGGCTGCAGGTCGTGCCTTACAAGGGTTCGCTGCCCACTGCGGTCCCGACCGATCCGCTGATCTACCGCTGGTATGAAATTGTCAGCGTGTACGGCACGACCATCAAGGAGCTGATCCACGAGGAGTTCGGTGACGGCATCATGAGCGCGATCGACTTTAGTATGGATATTGTGCGCCAGCCCGATCCGAAGGGCGACCGGGTCAATGTTGTGTTGTCGGGCAAGTTCCTGCCTTATAAGCAGTATTGAGCCCAGGAGGTGGCGCACATCATGGCGCCACCCATCCAGCCTGCCGTCGAGTCTTTCTGCTTGATGTAGCCATAGTGTTCCTGCGCCGGCTACATGCAATCCCCGTGAGTAAATGTCCTTTCACGAGTGATCATGCCTACCGGCTCACCCGTGCGCGGGCCCGCATCGATGCAGGTTTGGTCGACGAAGACGATTTCGATGAGGAACGCGAAGGCTGGACGGCCGAACAGGTCTGGGAAGCGATGCAACGCCTGCTGCCACTCGCGCCCGATCCGGTCGTCACGCACGGAGACTTTTCGCTCGACAACTTCCTGATCCGCGATGGCGAGGTGGTCGGCTGCATTGATGCCGGGCGAGTCGGCATCGCTGATCGCTACCAGGACCTCGCCATAGTGTGGAACTGCCTCGGAGAGTTCGGCGCCTCGCTTCAGGAGAGGTTCCTGACTCAATACGGCATCCCTGAACCGGATCAAGGCAAGCTCCAATTCCACTTGATGTTGGACGAGCTATTCTAAAAATCAAAATGGCGGCTTTCTCGATCGCACGCCGAATCCCAGCCGGGCCGCTTGCGGTCCGATTGCGAACATCTTCCTCTCGCCGGCCCCCTCATCTGTCGGCCGCGCGGCGAGAGGTTTTCCTCGCCCTACATCGTCCTCAGAACGTGTACTCGGCCTTCGCGTACATCGTGCGGCCGTTGACGCCGAACGGGCAGGTCTCCCAGCAGTGCGTGAAGCCCATTTGCGTGAAGGGAGCGGCGCGTACCGGATCCCAGCGCGTCGGGTAGGTGTCGGCCACGTTGTTCACGCCCGCCGACAGACTCAGGCCGCGGGTGACGGAATAGCGCAGCGACAGTTCGAGCAGCCACTTGCCTTTCCAGGTCTGCACGAAGGGCGCGGTAAAACCCTGGCCTTGCACTTCGCCGTAGTAATTCGCGCGCAGGTTCGCGTTCCAGGCGCCGCGCGTGTAGTCGGCTGCCACCACATGGTGCTGGCGCGGCTGGCCGCGTTCGATCAGGGGCACCTGGGCGTCGTCGAAGAGCTGGGCGCCGGTCAGCACCGGCGACTGCGAACGGCGCGCTTTCACTTTCGAGCGGTTCAGGCCGAGCTGGCCGGACAGCACCAGCGTGCCCGATGCCACGTCGCGCGTCGTGTGTTCCGCGACGATGTCCAGTCCGCGCGGCTGGCGCAGGGACCGCTCTCGGGAGACACCGTGCTGGAGAAAACGATACGGTCATCGATGTCGCTGGCGGACCTGGGGCGACGCGAGGTTTCTCCGGCCGGTTGAACGCGTGGACGGCGCAGGCGGCGCGTCGGTTCCAGCGGACGGGTGGAGCCGTCCACCCTACGTCCTTGCTGATGTGCCTGTCGGGATTCCTGCTGCAAACGGTAGGGAAGGACGGGTAGTTAAGCCGTGTGGTCCCGCATCCATTCCTTCAGGCCTTCCACCCATTTTTTTGCGGGCAGGTTCAGGCGCCGCTTGATCTCGCCCGCGCGCTCGAACAGGACCGAAAAATCGATCTGCGGGGCGCGCTTGAAGGCGATGACGACGATGTTCGCGTCGTGCACCTCGGGCAGCCAGACGACGGCGTCGAACACCTCCGTCATCGCTTCGAGATTCTTGTCGTAGTTGCCGAATTCGCCGAACACGTTGGCGGTCATGATGCCGCCGTCCGTCAGGCAGTCGAAGCAGCCCTGGTAGAACTCGACCGTGTCGAGCACCGGTCCGCGCGCCTCCTCGTCGTAGAGGTCGACCTGCAGCACGTCAGCCTTGCCGTGGTTGGCCGGATCCAGCACGAAGTCGAGCGCATTCATTTCACGCACGTCGAGGCGCGCATCGTTCGGCGGCAGCTCGAACAGTTCGCGGCAGATGGCGATCACATTCGGGTTGAGTTCGACCGCGGTCACCTGTGCGTCCGGGACGCGGCGGTAGCAGAATTTGGTGAGCGCCGCGCTGCCCAGGCCCAGCTGCACGATGCGGCGCGGGGCGTCCAGGAACAGCAGCCAGGCCATCATCATCTGCACGTATTCGAGTTCGATCGCGTCCGGGCGGGACAAGCGCATCGCGCCCTGTTCCCAGGAGGTGCCCAGGTGCAGCGAGCGCACGCCGTCGAATTCGGTGATGGTGGCGGGCGGGTGGCCCGGCTGGGCGAAGCGGGGATCGAAAGGGGGAGGCTTCCTGGGCATGTTTCGGCAATCGGCGGTGAAGGCCGATCTTACCAGAGCACCAGGTCGGCAGCGTTCACGAGGCCGGCAGGATCAGCGTCACCGCCAGCCCGCCGCCGTCGCGGTTCGACAGCAGGATGCGCCCGCCGTGCGCCTCGGCGATCTCGCGCGCCAGCGCCAGGCCCAGGCCGGTGCCGCTGCGCTTGGTCGAATAGAAGGGCACCAGGGCATTGGTCAGCACCGCCTCGTTCATGCCGCTGCCGCGGTCGAGCACCTCGATGCGCACCAGGTCCTGCGCGCGCCGCACCTGCAGTTCGACCGCATCCGGGCTGGAGCCGGATTCGTGCGCGTTTTTCAGGAGGTTGAGCAGGGCCTGTTCCAGTTGCGCCGGGTCGGCCAGTACCGGTTCAGGCGGCAGCTCGCCGGCTACCCGGAAGCTTACCTGCGAGGCCAGGCGCGCGACCAGGGCGGGCCAGGCGCAGCGCTCCAGGCGCGGCGTGGGCAGCTTGGCGAAGCGCGCATAGCCGAGGATGAAGCTTTCCAGGTGGCGCGTGCGCTCGCCGATGGTTTCCAGAATTTGCGGCAGGCGCTCGGTCTGGCCGCGCCGCACCAGTTCGGCGCCGGAGTGGGCCAGTGAGGCCAGCGGCGCCAGCGAATTGTTCAGCTCATGGCTGATCACCCGGATCACCTTTTTCCATGTCTGCACTTCCTGGCGCCGCAGTTCCGCCGTCAGGTGGCGCAGCAGCAGCAGTTCGTGGCGGCGCCCGTTCAGGCTGAAATGGCTGCGCGCGAGGTGGTACACCTGTTCGTCTTCTCCTTCGCCCGCCGTGAACAGGCCGTCGCCGCCGCGCGCCAGCGCTTCGCCAAGTGCCGGCGAGGCCTGCGCCAGCAGTTCTTCCAGCTGGTGGCCTTCGAGCTTGCGGCCCTCGGCCAGCAGCTGGCGCGCGGCCAGGTTGGCATAGACCACGGTGCCGGCGCGCAGCGGCGCGTCCGCTACCAGCAGCATCGCCACCGGCGTGTTCTGCACCATCGTGTCGAGCAGCAGCTCGCGCTGCACCAGGTCGCGGCGCTGCTCGCGCAGCACGTGGCCGAGTTCGTTGTGGGCGCGGATCAGGACGGACAGTTCGTCGTTCTGCGGCCAGTGCAGGCTGAACGAAAAATCGCCGTCGCGGTAGCTGGTGACCGTGCCTTCCAGCGCGCGGAACAGCGACAGGATCGGCTGTACCTGCGAGCGCACGGTGATGACCGCCAGCGGCACCACGCAGGCCAGGCACAGGGCGGCCACCAGCAGCGGCCGGCCCGGCAGCAGGTGGTCGAGCCCGAGGGTGACGGCGATGCCGACCGCGAGCAGGGTGCCGACCAAGGCCGAGAAGCGGGTGACGAGGGACAGGCGCATGGCGTTATCGGGGCACAGGTTCGACGCGGACGGGAGTGCGGACGCCCGTTGAACGCGTGGGGTCGTGCAGGCGAAGGCCTGCGCGACGAGCCGCCCACCCTACGTCCCTTCGGCGAACGCGGCGGGAATTCATGGCCGGGCGATGCCCAGGCGCTCCATGCGGCGGTACAGGGCCTGGCGCGACAGGCCGAGTTCGGCGGCCGCCTGCGACACCACGCCGCCGGCGCGCGCCAGCGCCGCCGCGATGGTGTCGCGGTCCGGTTCGGCGTCGAGCGCCGCTGCCGGTGGCTGGGCTGCTGCCGTGGGCAGGCCGAGATCGGCGGCGCGGATGGTGTCGCCCTGGGCCAGCAGGTTGGCGCGCGCCATCACGTTCTTCAGTTCGCGCACGTTGCCGGGCCAGGGGTGGGTCAGCAGGGCGCGCTCGGCACCCGGGGCGAGTCGCCTGCCAGGCGCGAGCAGGCTGCTTGCCAGCGGCAGGACGTCGAGCGGGCGCGCGTTCAATGGCGGCAGGCGCAGTTCGATCACGTTCAGGCGGTAATACAGGTCTTCGCGGAAGCTGCCGGCGCGGATCATCGCGGCCAGGTCCGCATTCGTGGCGCTGATCACCCGCACTTTTACCTGGCGCTCGCGGTTCGAGCCGAGGCGCTCGAAGCGCCCCGTCTCGAGCACGCGCAGCAGTTTCATCTGGCCGGCGGGCGGCAGGTTGCCGATCTCGTCGAGGAACAGGGTACCGCCGTCGGCCGCCTCGAATTTCCCTTCGCGCGCCTTGGTCGCGCCGGTGTAGGCGCCGGCGTCGGCCCCGAACAGCTCGGCCTCGATCAGTTCCGAGGGCAGGGCGCCGCAGTTGAGGACCACGAAGGGACCGTTACTGACCTGCGAATTGGCCTGGATGATCTCGGCGATGCGCTCTTTACCCGTGCCGTTGGGGCCCGTGATCAGGACCGGCACGTCGGCGCGCGCCACCTGGCAGGCCAGTTGCAGCACGCGTTCGGTCGCCGGGTCGGCCCAGACCAGGCCGCGCAGGTCGTATTGCGCTTCCAGTTCGCGCCGCTCGCGCCGCTCGCGGCCGACGCGCTGCAGCAGGGCGCGGTTGGCCTGGCCGAGTTCGATCAGGTTTGTCACGGTCGCCAGCAGGCGCTCGTCGTTCCAGGGCTTGGGCAGGTAGTCGGCGGCGCCCGCTTTCACCAGGTCGACCGCCGCGTCCAGGTGGGTCCAGGCCGTCAGCAGGATGATGGGCAGATCAGGGTATGACACCCTGATCTGTTTGAATAACGCCACGCCTTCCTCGCCCGAGGTGGTGTCGGCCGTGAAGTTCATGTCCTGGATCACCAGGTCCACGTTCTCGCGCCCGAGGACCGCCAGCCCTTCTTCGGGCGAGGCCGCGTGCAGCGCCGCGATGTCGTGCAGGGAGAACAGCACGTCCAGCGCGATGCCGACGGCGGCGTTGTCGTCAATGATGAGTACGGTAGGCATGGTTGCTAGGATAACATTGCGTGAGGGCAAACTGAGGGCAAACTGAGCCCATCAAGCACTTCTGGTGGCCAGCGCCGGCGAAATGCTCGCCGCGCGCCACGCCGGTCCGTACACCGCGATCACGCCGAGCGCCCAGAGCACCACGCCGCCGGCCACCAGGTATGCGAGCGGCAGGCGCGCCATCTCCAGCTTGCTCACCAGCAGCTGGTTCAGCGCCACCCCGAGCAGCACGCCGCCGACCACGCCGGCACTGGTGATCATGAAGTTTTCAAGGACGAAGTAGCGCAGGATGTCCGAACGCTTCGCGCCCAGCGCCCGGCGCACGCCGATCTGCTTGCGGCGCTGGGTGACCCACAGGCTGGCCATGCCGACGATGCCGCTGGCGGTAATCAACAGCAGCAGCACGCTGACGGTGACCAGCATCCACGATAGCGCCATGTCGGCGCGGTAGCGCGACTTGCGTACGTCCTCGATGGTGAAGGTCTGGAGGATCACCGGGGTGGCGGAGGACTTGCGCAGGGCCGCCTCGGCTTCGCGGATCACGCGGTCGCGCTGTCCCGGCTCGGTGCGCACAGTGAAGTTGGCGGATTGGTTGCTGCCGTACAGGCGCACCGGCGCGATGGCCGACAGTTCGCCCCGCTCGTTCACCTCGGCGCCGTGGCTTTGCAGGCGATCGACCACGCCGACCACGCGCACCTCGATCGCGCCTTCGCCGGTGCCGAAGTACATGGTCCTGCCGACCGCGCTCTGGCCCGGCCACAGCTTCTCGGCCAGGGCCTTGGCCAGGATCACCACGCGCGGCACCTCGTTCTTGTTGATGTCGATGTCCTGGGCTTCGCCGGGCAGGAAGTCGCGCCCCTCGATCACCTTCAGGCCCCAGGCCTTGACCAGGGAGTCGGGCGAGTAGTAGGAAGAGGAGGGCGAGGATTCGTCGGTCTGCCTGCGGTCGAGCGCGACGCTGTTGTTCCAGCCCGACTGCGACATCGGCATCTGGTTGATCTGTGCCACGGCAGCCACACCCGGCACCGCGCGCAGCAGCTCGGCTTCGCGCTTCATCGTCGCCAGCTGCTGCTCGGGACTATCGCTTGACAGGTGGCTGACGCTGATCGTGAACACCGACTGCTCGTCGGCGATGCCGCTGGGACGGGCCGCCGCGGCGCGGCGTTCGCTGACGATGTGCAGGGCGTTGGCCAGGATCGCCAGGCTGAGCGCGACCTGCAGTGCGACCAGGATGGCGCCGGTCTTGTTGCGCAGGAGCGCCGAAAGGATGGGACGGATTTCCATGATGGGTCTCGCTTGTTCGTTATTGCGACTTGAGTTGGATCGCCGGCGTCACCTGGCAGGCGCGCCAGGTCGGGAACAGCCCGGCCAGCACTGCGGCCAGCACCGACAGCACGAAGGTGAACGCCAGCATCGTCAGGTCCATGCGCGCGACCGCGGCGGCTTCCCGGTTCTGCATGCCGATCAGGGCCAGGGCGCCGAAGGCCAGCAGCAGGCCAAGCAGGCCGCCGGCCAGGCCGACCACCGCGCTCTCGGTCAGGAACTGGCGGAAGATGTCGCGCTGCGACGCACCCAGGGCGCGGCGGATGCCCACCTCGCTGGCGCGCACCGAGAACTTCGCCAGCAGCAGCCCGATGGTGTTGACCAGGCACAGGGCCAGGAAGCCGAAGGCCAGCCAGGCCGACAGCTTGTTGTCCTTGCCGACCACCTTCATGTGCTCCATCCACTGGTTGACGTCGTACAGCTCGGCCGGCGAGCCGCGCCGCATGCGGCCCAGCTTGCGCTGCTCGGCGGCGTAGCCATTCAGGTAATCCTGCAGTGCGCCGCGTTCGGCGCTGGAGGCGGTCTCGAACCAGAACTGCAGCCAGGTGCATTCCGAGCGCATGATGCCCTGGAAGCCCGGCTCCGGACGCGAATAGCAGCTCATGCCGCCATTGCGCGAGGCTTCGTGGCGGATGGCGCTGGCCAGCGGAATGAAGATCTCTTCGCGCACGCCGAAGTACTCGCTGCCGACCAGCCTGTAGTAGTGCGGCTGCGGCTCCCAGTCGTCGACCACGCCGACCACGGTAAAGGGCGAGCCCATCACGTCCAGGCGCTGGCCGACCGGGTTGGCTTCGCCGAACAGCTTTTCCGCCACCTTGCGGCCGAGGATGGCCACGTCGGCGCCGCGCGCGTCGTCGGCTTCGCTCCACGGCTGGCCATGCAGGAAGGGTACATCGAACATGGAGAAGAAGTCGCGGGTCGGCGCGATGCCCGGTGCGGTGAAGGCGCCGATGTCCTTGCGCAGCGGCTCGACCGAGGGCGCGATGCCGTACAGCGCGGTGCGGCGCACGCCCTGGCCGCTCTTCAGGAGGTTCATCGCATCGATGTAGGTGACCTGCACCTCTTCCGACGGCGTGCCGGGGACATGGCCCTCGGCCGGCTGGACGTCGAAGATCGGCACGAACAGGCGGTCGCTCTTGTGCGGGATCGGGTCGTTAGACATCATGTGCAGGATGGTCAGCGTCGAGACGCTGGCGGCCACGCCGACGGCCAGCGTGAGCACCATCAGGCTGGTGAGCGCCGGGTTGCGGCGCAGGCTGCGCAGGCCGAGCTTGAAGTAGTAAGCGAACATGGCGTGCTCCTCAGACCGCAGCCGGGACAGCGTGGCCGGCGGCCAGCGTCGGTCCCTTGCGCACCAGGTCCGATACCTGGCCGTCGATGATGTGGACGTTGCGGTGGGTGCGCACGGCCAGTTCCGGGTCGTGGGTGACCATCAGGATGGTGGTGCCGGCCGCGTTGATCTCTTCCAGCAGTTCCATGACGTCGCGCGCCATCTGCGTGTCGAGGTTGCCGGTCGGTTCGTCGGCCAGCAGCAGCTTCGGCGAGCCGGCCAGGGCGCGCGCGATCGCCACGCGCTGCTGCTGGCCGCCCGACAGTTCGGCCGGGAAGTGCTTCATGCGCGAGGCCAGGCCCACTTTCGCCAGTGCTTCCTCGAGGCGCTCCTTGCGTTCGGCGGCATTGAAGCCGCGGTAGCGCAGCGGGACGTCGACGTTGTCGAACAGGTTCAGGTCGGGGATCAGGTTAAAACCCTGGAAGATGAAGCCGATCTTCTCGTTGCGCAGGCGGCTCCTGGCGTCGTCGTTCATGCCCTTCACGTTGACGCCGTCGAGCACGTATTCGCCGCTGGTGAATTCTTCCAGCAGGCCGGCGATGTTCAGGAAGCTGGTCTTGCCCGAGCCGGACGGACCGGTGACGGTCACGAATTCGCCCTTGTTGACCTGGATCTCGAAGCCGCGCAGCGCGTGGGTTTCGATCATGTGGGTGCGGTACACCTTGCTCAAATTGGTCATGCGCAGCATGGGATGTCCTTTCAGTGCTTGTTCTGGTAAGCGATTGACTAGCGAGGTATCAGCGGTTCAGGGAGACGCGCGCCGCGTTCTCGAAGGTGTCGGTGCCGGCGACGACCACCTTGTCGCCGGGCTTCAGGCCTTCGATAATCTCGACGGACGAGAGGCTGGTGGTGCCGAGCCGGATCGGGATGCGCACGGCGACGCCGTCCTCGACGCGGTAGGCGAAGCGTCCGCCCTCGCTTTCCACGAACGGGCCGCGCGCCACCATCACCACGTTCGGCTTTTCCTCGATCAGCAGGCGGGCCGTGACGCGCTGGCTCTGGCGCAGGCCCTTCGGCTGCTCGCCGCGCTGGTCACCATCAAAGCGCACCCGCGCCAGCACCTGGTTCTTGACCACTTCCGGAGAAAGCGCGACCAGCTTGCCGGTGGCGGTGCCCGCGGGCAGGGCGATCTCGGCGGTCATGCCGATGCCCATGTCGGACACATAGGTTTCCGGCACTTCGAGCTCGACTTCCAGGCGCGACAGATCGACCAGGGTCATCAAGGGGGCATTCGCCGCGACCACCATCCGGTTCTGCACGTTCAGGGTGCCGATGAAACCGTCCACGGGGGCGCGCACGGTCAGTTCGTCGACGCGGCGCTGGGCATTCGCCATCGACAGGCGCGCGCGTTCCATCTCGCTGGTCTTGGTGCGGATGGCCAGCGCCACGTCGTCGCCTTCCAGGTTGGCCGCCTGCGCCGCGTGCTTCGCGCGGATGCCGGCCGAGTTCAGGGCGTCCTTCGCCTTCTGGTAGTCGATCCTGGCGATGACGCCGACCTGGGCCACGCTCTCGTAGCGCTCGAGCGTGCGCTGGGCCGACAGACGGTCGATCTCGGCCACGTCGGCTTCGCGCTGGGCCAGCAGTTTTTGTTTGCGCGACAGGATCTGCTGGCGTGCGACTTCGGCTTTCAGTTGCTCGTAGGTCGACTGTTCGCGCTTCAGGGCGTCGGACAGGTCGGGCGACTCGAGCACGGCAAGTACATCTCCCTTTTTCACGGTGTCGCCGGCGGCCACTTTCAGGTTGACGGTGGCCGGCGCGGTCGAGAACAGGGTCGGGCTGACGGCGGCGACGACGCGGCCGTTGACCGAGGCGTCGCGCACCAGCGTGCCGCGCCCGACTTCGGCGATGCGCAGGCGGCTGGCGCTGACGGAGTGTTCGCTGCCGCTCCAGGCGGAGCCGAGCATGACGGCGGTGAGGAGGAGGGCCAGGGTGCCGCCGATCAGGAGGACGCGGCGCTTGAGCGTCTGTCCGGGCGGCGCGACGACGACGGTGTCTTGATGGGAGGTATCGCGCATCATGGTCTCTGTACAGTCATGTTTTTTTCAACACAACTGCACTTTGCACAATCCGTGCCAGCGCCTAAGTCATTGATTCGGCAGGGAGGACTGCGCGGACAGGTGTCCGCCGCTGTCCGTGTATGGCTGGCCGGACGTCCGGGCACCGGCTTGCCGGTCCCGGCATGACGTGAACGATCGTCAGGCGGGCTGCGACAAATGCCGCACCCCATACGCATGATGCAGGCTGCGCCCGCGCACCGGGTCGTGCAGTTCGATCTCGAACCGGTCGCCGCCGCGAATCGCGCCAATGACAGGCAGCGTGCCGCAGAACATGGCGGCGCCGGCAGCAAGCGCGGGATCGCCATGCTGCAGCCGGCCGACCAGGTCGTGCGGCGCCAACATCGCCGCCACGCTGCCTTCCTGGTACAGCGCGCGCTGGCCGCCGTGCGTGACCCATGAGCGCAGCACCAGCCGGTCCCAGTGGCCGCGCACTTCGTCCAGCGGCCACAGCTGCCGGCTGACCGGCTTGGGGCACATCTGCTTGGCCGCGACCGCGCTGTACGCTTCGACCTTGCGGTCGGTGTGGTCCGAGCCGACGCCGATGCACAGTCCCTCGGGCAGGCTGACCAGCACGAACTCGACCTCGCCGCTGGCGTCGGTTCCGATCACGTCCACCAGGTCGTCGGTCGTCAGCAGGGCGGCACTGATGCGGTAGAAGGACGGCACCGACCGCGGGCGCGGGATGCCGAGCACCTCGAGCCGGGCAATGTTGCGTTCGACCTGGGCCGCGTCGCGGCCGGTCCAGCTGGCGACCACCAGCCGGTCGAGGCTGGCCATGCGCCGCTGTCCGTTCACACTCCATTCGAGTCGGTGCATGGGCGCTCCGCCTATTCCTGGATCGGGTTCGACAGGCGGCCCAGGCCGTCGATCTCGATGTCGACCACGTCGCCGCGCTGCAGGAAGCGCGGCGGCGTGAAGCCGATGCCGACCCCGGCCGGGGTGCCGGTGGCGATGACGTCGCCCGCGCGCAGCGTGAGGCCGGCCGACAGCGTCTCCAGCAAGGTCGGGATATCGAAGATCAGATCGCGGGTGTTGGCGTTCTGGCGCAGTTCGCCATTGACCCAGCACTTAATGTCGAGGTTGGATCCGTCCAGTTCGTCGGCGGTGGCGATCCACGGTCCCATCGGGCAGAAGGTATCGAAGGATTTGCCGAGGAACCATTGCTTGTGCTTGGCCTGCACGTCGCGTGCGGTCATGTCGTTGATGATCACGTAGCCGAACACGTGGTCAAACGCGTCGGCCTTGGCGATGCCGCGGCCGCCCTTGCCGATGATCACGCCCAGTTCGGCCTCGTAGTCCAGCTGCTCGCTCGCGCCGACCGGATAGCGCACCGGCTCGCCGCTGGCGATGACCGTTTCCGGCATCTTGGTGAAGATGATCGGCGCGGTGGGAATCGCGTCGGCCGGCTTCGAGGCGCTGCTGTCGAAACCGCTGCGGGTGAATTCGTGGGCGTGATCGAAATAGTTCTTCCCGACGCACATCACATTGCGACGCGGGCGCGGGATCGGGGCGGCAAAGCGTACCTGTGCGAACGGCAGGGCCTGGCTGTCGAACTCCAGCGCGTCTTTCACCTCCCCGAAGCGCTCGATCAGGGTGGTCATGTCCCTGATCGGCTGTCCGGCGGCCGACTGCAGTTTGCGGACGGTCTGCGCGGCGGTGTCGACGGCGGCGATCGCGTAGGCGTTGGCGTGAAAGATTGTCGCGAGTTTCATGTGGCGGTCCTCATAAGAAAGTTGCGTTGATGGATGAGTCGGTCGAATCGGTGCCGCTGCCCGTGCAGCGGCGGAAAATCAACGTGTCCTCATGCTGTGGAGCGGACACGCATGGTATGCCTGCCGGAGCGCAGGCACTTCAGTTGGAGGCGGGCTGGCCGCTGCCGCCCTGCAGCCCGGCCAGCAGGCGATCGCGCGTGTGCTGCGAGTGCGCGCGCGTGCAGGCCAGGAAGCGCTCGGTGTCGCCATTGACGAACGCCTGCGCCAGCTCGGCGTGTTCCTGCTGTGCCTGGTCCAGGTCGCCGGTCAGCCTCACTTCGGTGCGGATGTAGGCCTCGATCAGGTTGCGCGAGTGCTCCAGCGCGCGCATGTGGTGCGGACAGTTCGCCGGCGCGAGCAGCGCGTCGTGCAGCTTCCGGTTCAGCTCGAACCACTGCGCCAGGCTGTCGTCGTCTTTTTCGGTCAGTGCCGCCATTTCCGCACAGAGCGTGTAGACGCGCGCGATGTCCGCCGCGGTACGGTTGGCGATCGCACGCCGCGCGAGCTCGGCCTCGAGCAGGGCGCGCAGGTCGAACACTTCCGCGATCTCGTTCGGGTCGAGCGAGGCGACCGCATAACCGCGCCGTGGATGCAGCACCACGATGCCTTCCGCTTCCAGCCGGGGCAGGGCCTCGCGCAGCGGGCTGCGGCTCACTCCCAGACGGGTCGCCACGTCGTCCTGGCGCAGCATTTGGCCGGGGCTGAAGGTGCCGTTCAGGATCGCCTGGCGCAACGCGCGGTAGACGACTTCCGGCAGCGTTGGCGAAGCTGCGACCCCCAGGTTGGTAATTGAATGTTTATCCATGCTTGTTCCGATATGCCATGTGGCAAAAAACCAATTCGTATATTGTATAAAATTTTTAGTGCTAGCACAACTCTGGTGCGTTTTCGCGCAATCCCAGTGCATTGCGAAAAACAAAGCATGGATATTCGTAGGGGAAGTGCTTGATTTTTGAAAATTTCCTTTTTATACTCGAACCGTTGTGTACTTTATATTGTATAAAATTTCTTTCGTAACATAACGGAGATCCCATGAGCACAAATGTTGAATATCTGAATCCTCCGGGCGCATGCCCGGCGCAAGGTCTGTATTCCCATATCGGCAAGGCCAACGATGGGCAACTGTTGTTCGTTGCTGGCCAACTGTCGGTAGCTCCGGACGGCAGCGTCGCCGGCAAGGCCGACTTTGCGGCGCAGTTCGCCCAGGTGTTCAACAACCTGGGCGACGTGCTCAAGGGGGTCGAAGGCGACTTCAACGACGTGGTCAAGTTCACGACCTATCTCGTGCATGCGCAGGACATCGAGAAGTTCATGGCCCTGCGCGCCGAGCTGTTCCCGAAACTGTTCAGGGGGCCTCTGTACCCGCCCAACACGCTGCTGATCGTCGACCGCCTGGTCAAGGAAGAGTTCCTGATCGAGGTCGAGGCCGTGGTACGCGCCCCGCGCTAGGCGGGCCGGTGCTCAAGCATTGTCGATGACCGTGGCGTGGGCCACGGCTGAACAAGTTGGAGGGGAAGTTGACTGAAGAAAGTTTCGAGTTTGACGGAATCCAGGTCGCCTGCTACCGCGCGGGGCAGGGCACGCCGCTGTTGCTGCTGCACGGTTCCGGCCCGGGGGCATCGAGCATCGGCAACTGGCGTGCCGTGCTCGAACCGCTGGCCGAACGGCATCAGGTCTTCGCGATGGACCTCATCGGTTTCGGCAAGAGCGGGCGCAAGCCGCACGCGCCATATTTTGACTACCCGCTCTGGGTGCGCCAGGCGGCGGCGATGCTGCGCCGCATTCCCGGCGAGCGCGTCGGCGTGATCGGGCACTCGCTGTCCGGATCGATCGCGCTGACGCTGGCGGCGCAAGAGCCGCGCGTCGGCGCCGTGATGACCACCGGGACGATGGGCGCGCCGTTCAGGCTGAACGACGGCACGCGCCGCACCTGGACCTGTCCGCGCAACCGCGAGCAACTGGTGCGCGCCCTGTCGGGCCTGATCCACGATACCGCCGTGCTGGACGAAGCGTATCTGCAGGCGCGCGAGCAGGTGATCTTCGCGCCCGGCTACGCCGACTACTTCGATGCCATGTTCGGGGGCGACCAGCAGCGCTACGTCGACGCCGCGCTGCTGGACGATGACACCCTGGCGCGCGTCGCCTGCCCGGTGCTGATGCTGCACGGCCGCGAGGACGGCGCGTTTCCCCCGTCCGGCTCGATCCAGCTGGCGCACAAGCTGCCCGGCGCCGACCTGGCGCTGCTGGCCGGCTGCTCGCACTCGGTCGCGTTCGAGCGCACCGCGACCTTCCTGGCGCTGGCCGACCAGTTCTTCGACCGCGCACTCAACCGATAGGACTTTCGTTAAGACATGAACCAGACCAAAGGATATCTGCTCAAGGGCCGCATCATCGACGGCACCCTCAATCCTCCCGTCGAGAATGGCGCCGTGGTGGTCGAGGGCGAACGCATCGCCTGGGCCGGCCGGGCCGCGGCGCTGCCGGCGCAATACGATCCGCAGGCATATCAGGTGATCGACCTGCCCGGCCGCTCGATCATGCCGGGACTGATCGACGGCCACACCCACATCTCGTTCGGCGAATCGCGCTCGGAGGAGGAGAACGCGCTGTACACGCCGGTCGAGTTCCGCACGGCCAAGGCGCTGTATTACGCGAAGAAGGTGCTGCAGGCCGGCGTGACCAGCGCGTTCGACGCCGCCACCACCTACAACATCGCGCAGGCGGTGCGCGACGCGATCGACACCGGCATGTTCCCGGGACCGCGCTTCACGGTGTCGGGCAAACAGCTGACCAACCACCAGGGCCTGGAGGACTCCTTCCCCAGCAACATGGAATTCCCGCCGGGGCAGAGCGCGGTCCTGGTCAAGACCCGCAGCGACCTGGTGGAGGCGATCCGCCTGCAGGTCAAGGACGAAGTGGACGCCATCAAGGTGTCCGGTTCGAACGACAACCTGATCACGCCCGACGCGCTCGGGGCCTCGGCCTTCACCTACGAAGAACTGAAGATCATCGCCGACGAGACCCACCGGCTCGGCAAGATCTGCAGCGTCCATGCGCGCTCGATGGAGTCGGCGCGCGACGCCGCGCGCGCCGGCTTCGACAATATCTTCCACGCGTCGTACATCGACGATGCCGGCATCGAGGCCTGCCTCGAGAACCGGTGCGTGATCACGCCGACGCTGACCTTGCTCGCCAACCTGATCGCCGCCCATCCGGCGCAGGCGGGCGCGTCCAGCAGTTCCGCCTTCGAGCGTGAACTGGAGGCGGCCGCGGTCAACCTGCGGCGCGCGTTCGACGCCGGCGTGCCGCTGATCGCCGGCAGCGAGAGCGGCTGGTCGCCGGTGCCCTACGGCCAATGGCATGCGCGCGAAATGGAACTGTTCGTCGACCTGCTCGGCATGACGCCGCTGCAGGCGATCCATGCCAACACCCTGGGCGCGACCCGCCTGCTGCGCCGTTACGGTCACGAGGTGGGCAAGGTCGAGGCCGGCCGCCTGGCCGACCTGCTGGTGGTGCCGGGTGATCCCTCGGCCGACATCAGGCTGCTGCAGCGGCCGTCGTCGTTCGACTACATTTTCAAGGGCGGCCAGCCGGTCGACCGCACCCCGCCTGCGCCGCGGGCACGCAAGTGGTACGAGCGCACCAAAACCTTCCTCGCGGGGCTGTACGTGTACGACGAGGAAACCGGCCAGGGCCGACTCGTCAGCTGAACAGGCCGCGAGCGCACAGCGGGAGCAGCGCCCCGCACGGCAAAAGCAAGCAGCACCGGTAAGACGTTCGTATTTCTAAACAAGCATGACGCCCGGCTGGCCGCGCTCCGCGCACCCCGCCGGGCGATCTCAAGGAGGATATTGACCGTGTCACACAGCCGCTTTTCGCTTACCAAGAGCATCCCGAAGCGCGTCTTCGGGATGTGCGCCCTGGCCCTTTCCGTCTTCCTTTCCTGCAGCGCGCAGGCGCAGCAGGAGGACCGCCTGCAGGGTTTCATCGAACCGATCAAGGCGCAGAAGCCCTACCGGATCGGCGTCACGCTGGTCCACCTGAACGACGACTTCTGGAAGGCGATCGCCTACGGCATCCAGGATGAAGCCAGGCGCGCCGGCGTGAAGGTGGTCCAGGTGTCGGTCGCGGGCGCCTACGGCAACGTGCGCGAACAGTTCGCGCAACTGAACGCCCTCAAGTCGCTCGGCGTCGACATCGCCGTTCTCGGCGCCTCCAGCTTCAACGGTTTCGACCCGGTGATCAAGGACCTGCAAAAGGCCGGCATCAGGACCGTCGCGGTCGGCATTCCCGTCAACAGCCCCAGCATCGCCTTCGGCGTGGGCCAGGATGACAAGTCGATCGGGGTCGCGCTGGCCAACGAAGTGTGCAAGGCCAGGCCGAATGCCAAGGTCGTGACCATCCCTGGGCCGGCCGGATCGGAATGGTCGCGCCTGCGCTACGTCGGCTTCATGGAGCAGGCGAAGAAATGCGCGGGCCTGACCGTGACCGATGGCGCCTTCGGGGGCAACGTTGGCCTGCAGTACGGCATGGCCCAGGCGTCGGACCTGCTGCTGCGGCACCCCGACGCGTCGTTCGTCTACACGCCCGAAGTCTCGCTCGGCATGGGCGCGGCGCAGGCGATCAAACAGATGAACCGCAAGGCGCAGGTGGTGTCCAGCTCGGTGGTGCGCGAGGCGATCCCGATGATCAAGGACGGCCGCTTCCTGGCGGTGGTGTCCGAGCCGGGCATCATCATGGGGCGCCTGGTGGTGCAGTACGCGATCCGGCAGATGGAAGGCAAGCCGATGCCCAGGCTGAACAAGGACAAGGCGCTGCCGTACCCGTACGTGCTCACGCCGCCGACGGTGATCAAGCCGGCCAATGCCGACACCCATCCGTTCCATATCTTCGAGATTCCGCCGCGCGACTGGCGCATCGATGCGCTGCAATAAGCGCCCTGACAACCCTATCGTGAATTGCCATGGTTACTGAAAACGCATGCATCGCGACGATCGCGCCCGGCCGCAGGGCCGGGCCGGTCATGGCGGTGCGCAGTCTGACGAAGAGTTTCGGGGCAACCCGCGCGCTCATCGATGTGTCGATCGAGTTCCTGCCGGGCGAGATCCATTGTCTGCTGGGCGAGAACGGCGCGGGCAAATCGACCATCGGCAAGATCATCGGTGGCCTGTACGCGGCCGATCAGGGCGACATGGTGTTCGAGGGCAGCGTGGTGTCGTTCGACAGCATCCGGGCGGCGCGCGGGCGCGGGGTCGCGGTGGTGTACCAGGAGCTGTCGCTGGCGCCGCACCTGTCGATTCGCGCCAACCTGCAACTGGGGTGCGAAGGCGCGCGCCATCCGTTTGCGCGGCTGCGGCACAAGGCGGAGGCCGACCAGGCGCGCGCGGTGCTGAGCAAATTGGGCCTGGACGTCGACGTCGAGCAGCGGGTGGGCGACATCCCGGTGGCGCTCCAGCAGCTGGTCGAGATCGCGAAGGCCTTGATGCGCAAGCCGAAACTGGTGATCTTCGACGAGCCGACCGCGATGCTCGGCGCCGTCGAAAAGCGCAAGTTCTTCGACGTGCTGCGCACGCTGCGCCAGGAAGGGGTGGCGTCGGTCCTGATCACCCACCACATCGATGACGTGATGGAGGTCAGCGACCGCATCAGCATCATGCGCAACGGCCGGCTGGTCGATTCGTTTGCGATGGATCCGGCGCTGGACGCGCAGGCGATTCTCGAACGGCTCACCGGGAAAAAGATCGCGGTGACGGCGGCGCGCAAGCAAAGCCTGGGCGCCGACGCGTTCCTGCGCATCGAGCACCTCACGCGGCGTGATGGCCAGCCGATGTCGCTGAGCGCCCGGCGCGGCGAAATCGTCGGTTTTTACGGTGTGGTCGGCTGCGGCGCCGAACAGGTGGTGCATGGGCTGGCCGGACTGGCCGACGCGCGTCCCTTGTCGTTCGTGCTCGACGGCGCGCCTTACCGGCCGCGCAGCGTCGTGCATGCGCTCGCGCAGGGCGTGTCGTATTCGCCGTCGGGACGGGCCAGCAACGGGATCCTGGCGACCCGCTCGATTCGGGAAAACCTCAACCTGACCCGGCTGTCCAGCTTCAGCAGGTTCGGCCTGGTCTCCGGCCGCCGCGAGCGCGACAGCAGCGAGCTGCTGCTGCAACGCTTCAAGGTGAAATTCGGCGATGGCGGGGACCTGATCACCAGCCTGAGCGGCGGCAACCAGCAGAAGGTCCTGCTGGCGCGCGCGATGGCGCGGGCGCAACGGCTGCTGGTGCTCGAGGAACCCACCGCCGGCATCGATATCGAGGCCAAGAACCAGATCCATGCGTGCATCCGCGAACTGGCGGGGCAGGGGGTGACAGTGGTCCTCGTCTCCAGCGACCTGATGGAAACGATCTCCCTGTGCGATGCGGTGTTCACGATGTATGGCGGCAAAGTGGTTCGCAAGTATGCCGATCCGCAGCTCGACGACCAGGCCTCGATCATCGCGGACGTGCTGGGCCAGGCATGACACCGGTAACAAAAAACTGCAGTTTCACGATTTTCTAAAGGAATTGATGATGTTGACAGTATTCAGGATGATTCGAGGACAAGCACGGCCGCGCGCCGCCTCCAGCAAGCGCGCAGGATCGGACACGATGCTCCCGCTCGTCATAGTCGGGATGGCGGTGGTGGCCGGGTTGATCCAGCCCAAGTTCCTCACGGTGGATAACCTGGTCAACCTGGCGCGCCAGCTGGTGCCGCTGCTGATCGTCTCGGTCGGCCAGGCCTTCGCCATCATTTGCGGCGGGCTCGACCTGTCGCTGGCCGCCGTGCTCTCGCTGTCGGGCGTGTTGGGCGTGCTGGCCATGCAGGAGTTCGGCGTGGCGGCCGGCATCGCCGTGATGCTCCTGACCGGCGTTGGCGCCGGGCTGACGTCGGGTGCGGTGATCGCCTATTTCCGTACCACGCCGCTGGTCGTCACGCTCGGCATGCTGTCGGTGGCCCAGGCCCTGGCGCTGATCTTTTCGGGAGGCGTGCCGATTTACGACGTGCCGCCGGAATACGTGCAGGCGGTCGGCTTTGCCTCGTTCGCCGGGGTGCCGCTGATGGTCTGGATCGGGGGCGCAACCGCGATCCTGGCGGCGATCGTGCTGCGGCAGACGGTGTTCGGACGCTACGTCTATGCGATCGGTTCGAGCGCGTCCGCCGCCTCCAAGTCGGGCGTGAACGTCAAGCTGCACACCATGCTGGTGTATGGCGTGACCGGCCTGTGCGCGGCAATCGGGGCGGTGGTGCTGACCGCCTGGGTCGGCTCGGCGCAGCCGATCGCGGCGCCGAACCTCACCCTCGAATCGCTGGCCGCGGTGGTGCTGGGCGGCGTGGCGCTCACCGGCGGCAGCGGCGGCATTCGCCAGGTGTTCTACGGCGTGCTGATACTGAGCATGTTGTCTAACGTGATGAACATGATCGGCGTGTCCGCCTACTTCCAGACCCTCGCCATCGGCGTCGTGATCATCCTGGCGGTGATCCTCGACCGCCTGCGCCGCGAGAAAAGCGTCTGACCGGCCGGGGTTGTGCCGCCACGGCGGCAGCATCTATCTATCGCAGTACGTGTTTTTTATAAAACCAATGGAGAGAACAATGAAGCAGCGTTACGCGGAAGTTGTCGGGGCGGGGTTATCGGGGCTGGTGGCGGCAAATCGGTTGGCACAACTGGGGTGGAAGGTTCGCCTGCACGAGCGTAACCACGAACTGCGGATGTTCGGCGCCGGTATCTGGCTGTGGGAAAGCGGCCTCAAGACGCTGGAGGTGATCGGCGCCTATGAAGCGGCGGTCGCCCAGGCTCGGGTGATCAAGGAATGGCAGATCCGCGACGGCAAGGGGCGGGTGCTGATGTCGCGCCTGGCCGATCAATCGGATCGCCTGCTGCTCCCGCCGCGCGCCGACCTGTACCAGGCCCTGATTGACAGCGCGATCGGGCACGGCGTCGAAATCGTCACGTCGTCGGTCATCGTCGGCGTCAAGCCCGAGGGCAGGCTGCTCTTCGAAAACGGCACCGAGAGCAGCGTCAACGCGGACCTGGTGGTGGTCGCCGACGGCGCCTACTCGCGGGTGCGGGAATCGATCCTGGGCACGAAATGGATGGATTTCGGCGCCGACGTCGGCATCCGCATGCTGATCGACGAAGAGCCGGACGACATCAAGGATACGCTGGTCGAGTACTGGAACGGCCCCTGGCGCCTGCTGTACAACCCGTGCACCGACGGCAAGAACTACATCTTCCTCAGCGCCCCGGTCGACGAGGAGCGCGGACGCAAGATCCCGATCGACAAGGACCTTTGGATCGAAAAGTTCCCGCATGCTGAGGGGCTGATCCACCGCTTCAAGGAGTCGGGCCGCTGGGACCGTCTCGTCAATGTCAAGTGCCGCAAATGGTGCGAAGGCAAGGTCGCGATCATCGGCGACGCGGCCCATGCGATGCCGCCGAACCTGGGCCAGGCCGCCAACACCGCGTTCATTAACGCGATGGCGCTGGCGCAGATGGTGACCGAAGCCGACGACGTCGCCGCGATCCTGCCGCAGTGGGAGAAGCAGCAGCGGCCGGTCACGGACCACGTTCAATGGTGGTCGTACCTATACGGCTACGTGCTCGGCAAATGGCCGACCGGGTTGCAGACGCTGCGCTCCGATTTCGTCAGCGCGGTTTCGAAGACGGAGTGGTTCGACGAAAGCCTCAACCGCGGCGCGCGCTTCGTGCCGGCCGGGTACCGGGCGTCGCGCAAGTCCATCGATAGCTGACCGGGCCGCCGCCGCGTGCACGCGCCAGTCCGCCCAGCGGACCGGTGGCGGCAGCGCTTTGCCTCGAGAAAGGGAGGTGGTGGAGGCTGCATCGCCATCATCCAAACAATGAACCGCTTCATCTCCACTTTTAGCGAAAAATGAAAAAGCTCCTGTTTGCGTCCGTCGCCATGGTCGCGTTCGCGCCATCCGCGTTTGCTCAAACCAATGCGTCCGTCTACGGCGTGGCCGATGCGGGCCTGGCCTACCATCGTTCCGATGTCGACCGGCACCGCGTCACGCTGGAATCCGGCATGGCGTCGGGCGACTCCCATCTGGGCTTTCGGGGCTCGGAAAAACTTGGCGGCGGCCTGACCGCGATCTTTCAGCTCGAGAATGGTTTCGGCATCGACACCGGAGCCGCCAAGCAGGGCGGCCGCATCTTCGGGCGCCAGGCCTGGGTCGGGCTGCAGGGCGACTTCGGCACGCTGCGCCTGGGACGCCAATGGACGCCGCTGTTCCTCGCGGTCGATGCGATCGATCCGTTCAACAACGTGCTGGCCGGCGATGCCACCTACTGGCTTGGCAGTAATATTTTCGCGATCGACCTGAGGATGGACAACGCGGTCAGCTATGCCATCTCGGCCGGCCCGCTGCTGGGCGAAGTGGCGTACGCATTCGGCGAAGTGCCGGGTAACTCGGACGCGAAGCGCCAGATCGGAGGGCGGCTGAGCTATCAGCAGGGAGCGCTCGGCCTCGTGCTCGGCCATCACACCGACAACGACGCCACCGGCACCGGTGCCGCCAAAGCCAGCGTGGCCGGAGCGACCTACGCGGCCGGTCCCGTGACGGCCCACATCGGCTACTCGATCGGCAAGAACACTGCGGCCGGCCTGACCGCCTACGACACCCGGACTGGCCTGGTGGGCATCACCATCCGCGCCGGCGCCGGCAAGGTGATGGTTTCGTATATTCGCAGCGAGGACCGGACGCGTGCCGACCGCGACGCCAACCAGCTGGCGCTCGGCTACATCCATTTACTGTCCAAGCGCACCAGCTTGTACACCTCGTACGCGCACGTGAACGTCAACGACGTTCAGAAACTGAACGTCGGGATTCGTCACAGCTTCTGATGCCCGGGCGCCTGCAGGCGACCAGGCCACCCACTGATTGAACAACCCGGTTAGCGGTCGCGCGGCAGGGGCGTGCCCCTGTCGATCACCTCGCGGCAATCGCCTTTCATGCGGGCGTTGTCGTAGTCGGTCCAGCCATAGCTGTCGACATAGCGTTTATGGGGCGTCAACCGGCTGCTGGCGATGCTGCGCTCCAGCGTTTCGCCCGGATAGCGGATGTCGCCCAGGTCGACCAGGGTGTGGAACACGTTTTCGGTGGAGAGGCGCGCCGCCCGGTGCTTGCGCAACTGGACAACCTTGTCCGGAAAGCGGCTCGCATACGCATCCGAATACCAGGCGAAGGCGGGTACATGGAACTCGTGCTGGTTGTTATGGCCGTGAAAAACCTGGCGGCAGGCGCCGTCGTACAGGGTCTGGCCGTGGTCGGCCACGTACATCAGCGCCGCGGCACCCCGGCCGGCCTTCAGCTGCCCGATCAGCTGCGCCAGGAACCAGTCCGTGTACAGGATCGAATTGTCGTAGCTGTTGTTCAGCTGCGGCTCGATGGCGCCGTCGGTGAGTACCGGTTTCGCCACGCCGAACAGCGATGGCTGCCAGCGGTCGAAGCGGGCCGGGTAGCGCTGCGCGTAGTTCCAGTGGCTGCCGAGCGTATGCAGCACGATCAATTTCTTTGGCGCCGGATCGCGCAGCGCGCGGCCGAAGGGCGCCAGCAGCACCTCGTCGTGGTTCGAGTGGTCCGTAAAACCGCCCAGGTTCAGGAAATCGACCTCGTCGGCTTCCTGGGCGAACACGGATACGGGCGTGTCGAACTTGCCGAACGAGATCTGGTTCGACAGCCAGAAGGTTTTATAGCCGGCTTCGCGGAAGGCGCTGAGGAAGGATTTTTCGGTGAAGCCGTCCTTTAAACTTTGCATCGCCGGCTTGCGCGACAGGATGACCGGCACCGACAGGCGCGTCGCCGATACCGAGGTGATCAGGTCCTGCAGCGCTATCAGGTTCGGTTCCTGCGCCAGCAGCGGATTGGTCTGGCGCGCATAGCCGTTCAGGCTCCAGCGGTCGAAGCGGGCCGATTCGCCCAGCACCATCACGATCGTGTCGGGGGCCTTGGCCGGGTCGGCCTGGACGGCGCCAAAGCGAAACGCGGCGCTGCGCCGGTGCAGGTCGGCCAGATACACGCGTTCCTTGTAAAAATCGAGCCCGCGCGCCACCACGCCGAACGGCCATGAGCCGGCGAAGGCGTTGAGATCGAAGGGCGGCTGCGCCCAGTGCGGCAGCGGGGGCAGGGCGCTCGACGATGGCGCCGGCTTATTGGCAGCCTCCTTGTCGGCGGCGACGAAGCGTATCGGGTCCGGTATGAAAGCCGCGCTCGCCGGCTTGCCCGGGGCGGCGGCGACGCCGGCTTTCATGCCGTAGGCGAACAGGCCCGCTGCCGCCAGCAGCAGGCCCAGCACTAGCCAGCGCGAGCGGTCGTTCCAGTCGAGATCCGTCGTGGCGAGGGCCGCCCGGTAGCTGCCGGCCCACCAGGCCAGCACGCCGAGGATCGCCGCCAGCAGCAGCCAGGCTCGGGCGCCCAGGTACTCCGTCGCCTCGAGCGGACTGGTCTCCAGCATGATGCCCAGGTGGTGGGTCGAGATGCCCTGGCCGTAGTAGGTATACAGGTAGAGCTCCGCCGGCAATGCCAGGAAGCTGGGGAGCAGCAGCCAGTGGAAGTATGCCGGCCGCTTGAGCACGGCCCAGGCGCCGATCCACGCGAACACCGCCATGCCTGCCAGCTGGGCCGGCCGGGTGACGGGAAGCCCCAGCGCCAGCGGGAACAGGGGCACCAGGGAGACGACCACGTAGGTCAGCACCAGCGTCAGGTTGGCGGGGCGCAGCAGGGATCGAGGCAGAGGTCGCAGCAGGGGTCGCATGAGGACAATGGCCGGGGAAAGTCGGCTATTATCCGGCCTTTATCGGAGGGAAAGCTATTCCTCTCATGCAATCACGCGCTACGACGAGGTGGCAATTGTGTCACGGCTACCACAACCGTTTGCCCCATCGACGGGGCTGCTGCCCAGAAAATCAGCAAATTGGTTGACCGCATTTTGCGAGGAGTCTATACTCGCGAGTTCTCGATTTAATCTGCACATCGTATACGCATTCGCAGCCGCTCCTTCGGTGAGTGGCTTTCGTCGCCTCCGCTGTCAGACGATCCGGGACTAGGTTTCAGTCCCCGGGCAGCTTGTCCGGGTCATCAACTGTAGTACTTTGTTGGATTAGG
>JBBWZO010000268.1:0-8180 GCA_039649125.1 Massilia sp.
CGGAATACCTGTCGTAAAAAACGGCTCATGAAGCCGAGGGCTTTTTAAGGACCGTCAGGCGCGACTCTCATCGTGGCGCGGAGCACGTCTCCAACCAGACGCCGGATAGATTTGAGCAAGCCACACCATCATACGAAATCAGGGTTGCAAAAAGGAGGGTGACCATAGATTTTTTCGCCTGTCCGTTTCGGCGGGCAAGCTTTACGATGTGGAGTCCCGACTCACGCGGTGCAGCCTGCGATCGGCCGCGTCATCCAGCGCAAGAGCGATGCGCTTACCGGCCCAGCAGCCGTTCGATATCGCCGGCAATCTCTTCGGGTTTCGTCGTCGGCGCGTAGCGCTTGACGACCTTGCCGTCGCGGTCGACCAGGAACTTGGTGAAGTTCCATTTGATCGCCTGCGTGCCGAGCACGCCAGGCGCCTCGCTCTTCAGGTGGCGGTACAGGGGATGGGCGTTGGCGCCGTTGACCTCGATCTTGGCGAACACCGGGAAGCTGACGCCGTAGTTGCGCTCGCAGAAGGCGCCAATGTCCGCCCCATTCAGCGGCTCCTGGCCGCGGAACTGGTTGCAGGGGAAGCCCAGCACCTCGAGGCCGCGTTCGCGGTGTGTGCGGTAGAGCTGCTCCAGGCCGGCAAACTGCGGCGTGAAGCCGCATTCGCTGGCCGTGTTCACGATGAGCAGCACCTTGCCGCGGTAGCGCGCCAGGTCGGCAGGGGTGCCGTCGAGCAGGAGGGCGGAGAAATCGAAGACGTTCATGTTCGAATGATACCAAGACCCTTGTACCAAGTCCCTTGGCATCATCCGTAAAAAATCACACCAGCCCGAGGTGCTCGGTCCCGCTCGAAAAATCGCGGTTCTTCGCGTGCTTGCTGTTGAGCTTGATGGTGAGGCGCAGGTCGTTCACCGAATCGGCGTTGCGCAGCGCGTCCTCATACGAGATCTTGTCGGCCTCGTAGAGGTCGAACAGGGCCTGGTCGAAGGTCTGCATGCCCAGCTCGCGCGACTTCTTCATGATCTCCTTGATCTCGTGGACTTCGCCCTTGAAGACGAGGTCCGAGATCAGCGGCGAGTTCAGCATGATTTCCATTGCCACCACGCGGCCCTTGTCTTCCTTCTTCGGGATCAGGCGCTGCGAGACAAGCCCGCGCAAATTCAGCGACAGATCCATCAGCAGCTGTTGGCGGCGCTCTTCGGGGAAGAAGTTGATGATGCGGTCCAGCGCCTGATTCGCGCTATTCGCGTGCAGGGTGGCCAGGCACAGGTGGCCGGTTTCGGCAAAGGCGATCGCATGCTCCATCGTCTCGCGGTCGCGGATCTCCCCGATCTGGATCACGTCCGGCGCCTGGCGCAGGGAGTTCTTCAGGGCCGCCTCGAAGCTGTCGGTGTCGACGCCGACTTCGCGCTGCGTGATCACGCAGTTTTTATGAGGGTGGACGAATTCGACCGGGTCCTCGATGGTGATGATGTGGCCGTAGCTGTTCTCGTTGCGATAGCCGACCATGGCGGCCAGCGTCGTCGATTTGCCGGAGCCGGTCGCGCCGACCATGATCACCAGGCCGCGCTTGGACATGATCACGTCCTTCAGCACGGGCGGCAGGTCGAGGTCCTCGAACTTCGGGATTTTCGTCGTGATCGTGCGCAGCACCATGCCGACGCTGCTCATCTGGACGAAGGCCGAGACGCGGAAGCGGCCAAGATCGCCCGGGCTGATCGCGAAGTTCGCTTCGCGGGTCAATTCGAAGCCGGCGGTCTGCTTGTCGTTCATGATCGAACGCGCCAGGTCCGCCGTGTGGGCGGCCGTGAGCGGCTGGTTCGAGACCGGCGTCATCCTGCCGTCGATCTTGATCGCCGGCGGGAAGCCGGCGGTGATGAAGAGGTCCGAGCCGCCCTTGCTGACCATCAGGCGCAGCAGGTCGAACATGAACTTGGATGCCTGGTCGCGTTCCATTGCTGTCCTTAACCTGGGAAATTCTCAGGGATTTTAGCTGCCGACCGTGCTGCGGCGCTGGAGATCACGTTGCGGCGCACCAGGTCCGTCAGGTTCTGGTCCAGCGTCTGCATGCCGACGTTGCTGCCGGTCTGGATGCTTGAGTACATCTGCGCGATCTTCGCTTCGCGGATCAGGTTGCGGATCGCCGGGGTGCCGATCATGATCTCGTGCGCCGCCACGCGGCCCGAGCCGTCCTTGGTTTTCAGGAGGGTCTGCGAAATCACCGCCTGCAGCGACTCGGACAGCATCGCCCGCACCATCTCCTTCTCTTCGGCCGGGAACACGTCGACGATACGGTCGATGGTTTTTGCGGCCGACGAGGTGTGCAGGGTGCCGAACACGAGGTGGCCGGTTTCGGCCGCCGACAGGGCGAGGCGGATGGTCTCGAGGTCGCGCAGTTCGCCGACCAGGATCGCGTCCGGGTCTTCGCGCAGCGCCGAACGCAGCGAGTTACTGAAGGAGAGCGTGTGCGGGCCGACTTCGCGCTGGTTGATCAGGCATTTCTTCGAGTCGTGCACGAATTCGATCGGATCCTCGATGGTCAGGATGTGACCGTACTCGCTCTCGTTCAGGTGGTTGATCATCGCCGCCAGCGTGGTCGACTTGCCGGAGCCGGTCGGCCCCGTCACCAGCACCAGGCCGCGCGGCTTCAAAGCCAGCTCGCCGAAGATCTTCGGGGCGTTGAGTTCTTCCAGCGTCAGGATCTTCGACGGGATCGTGCGCAGCACGGCGGCCGCGCCGCGTTCCTGGTTGAAGGCGTTGACGCGGAACCGCGCGAGGCCGGGAATGGCGAAGGAGAAGTCGCATTCGAGCACCTCTTCGTACTGCTTGCGCTGGCCGTCGTTCATGATGTCATAGATCATGGCGTGCACGTCCTTGTGCTCGAGCGGCGGCAGGTTGATGCGGCGTACGTCGCCATGCACGCGGATCATCGGCGGCAGGCCGGCCGAGAGGTGCAGGTCGGAGGCTTTGTTCTTGACCGAGAAGGCGAGTAATTCTGAGATGTCCATTTATAATCCTTGTGCCGTAAAAGGTGTATCGTTCGCACCGTCTCGAATATTGCCTAAGAAAAACATTATGTCCACAATCGCTGCTAACTTGCAAGCTGTCGAAGCGACAATCGCCGCGACGGCGGCGGCCTCCGGGAGGCCGCGCTCGACCATTCAATTGCTGGCCGTGTCGAAGACGTTTCCGGCTGAATCCGTGCTGGAAGCGATGGCTGCCGGCCAGCGCGCGTTCGGCGAAAACTATCTGCAGGAAGGCGTCGAAAAGATCGCCGACGTGGCGCGCGCGCAACCTGCGCCATTGGATACCCCCGTCGAATGGCATTTCATCGGCCCGATCCAGAGCAACAAGACGCGGCCGATTGCCACCAATTTCGCCTGGGTGCACACAGTCGAACGCTTGAAGATCGCCCAGCGCCTGTCCGAACAGCGCCCGCCCGAGATGGGCCTGCTCAACATCTGCCTGCAGGTAAACATCAGCAGCGAGGCCACCAAGAGCGGCGCCAGGCCCGACGAACTCTTGGCGCTGGCGCGCCAGGTGGCGCTGCTGCCGAACCTGCGCCTGCGCGGGCTGATGGCCATTCCCGAGCCGCAAACCGATCCGGCCTTGCAGCGCGCCGCGTTCGCGAAGCTGCGCCTGCTCGCGGAAGGCCTGCGTGCCGACGGCTTGATGATCGACACCCTGTCGATGGGCATGTCGGGCGACATGGAAGCGGCCATCGCCGAGGGCGCGACCATCGTGCGCGTCGGCAGCGCTATTTTCGGCGACCGCAATTACGATTAGGAATAACAATGAATATCGCTTTTATCGGCGGCGGCAACATGGCCACCGCCTTGATCGCCGGGCTGGCCAAACAGGCCGGGAACCGGTTTCACGTCGTGGACCCGAATGCGGACGCGCTGGCGCGTCTGGCGGCCGATTATGGCGTGGGCACTGCGACCGCGATCGACGCCACCATCGCGTCCTTCGATGTCGTCGTGCTGGCGGTGAAGCCGCAGCAGATGCGCGAGGTTGCGGCAATGCTGGCGCCGCACCTCGGTTCGCAGCTGGTGCTGTCGATCGCAGCCGGGATCCGCAGCGCGGACCTGTCGCGCTGGCTGGACGGCCACACGGCCATCGTGCGCGCGATGCCGAATACCCCGGCGCTGATCAAGCAGGGCATTACGGGCATGGTGGCGATGCCTGGGGTGACCGAGGCCCAGCGCGCGGCCGCCGACGAGGTGTTGCGCGCGGTTGGCCAGACCGTGTGGCTGGACGACGAAGCGCTGATCGACCCGGTGACGGCGGTATCGGGCAGCGGCCCGGCCTACGTGTTCTACTTCCTCGAAGCGATGCAGGCGGCGGCAAGCGAGATGGGCCTGAGCGCGGAGCAGGGCAAGCAGCTGGCGCTGGCGACCTTCGCCGGGGCGACGCAGCTGGCGGCGCAGTCGGATGAGTCGCTCGACCTGTTGCGCCAGCGCGTGACCTCGAAAGGCGGCACCACGCATGCGGCGATCAGCAGCATGGAGGGGGCGGGGGTGAAGGCGGCGATTGTCGACGCGATGAAGGCGGCGGCGGCGCGGGGACGCGAGCTGGGGGATGAGCTGGGGGCCGACACCTAGTCGCGTTCCGGTGGTTTGCCATCGTCGAGATATATGCGCAGACCCTACGTCCCTTTGGCAAATGTTTCGAGATTGCGGAGTGTGCTGAAGCGTCGGGCCGGGCCGCCCGCCAGCCCGACCGCAGTCACTCCGGATGCCCGCCAATCCGCGCACGCACCACCGGCAGCGCATTGCGCACGATCTTCCACGCCGACATGCCGCCGGTCGCCAGCCCGAGCACCCACTTCGGCCGCGCGAGCAGCAAGCCGGCAGCGACGCCGGCGCCCGCCAGCACCGACTTCTTGTGCTCGAGAATAAAACTGCCGGCCTCGCCGATCCGCTCGACCGGCGCCTTCAGCGCATTGAGTTGATCGGCCATGTCGCCGCGCTGCCTGGCGCATTCGGCGACAAGGTGCGCGCGGCGTACCGCCAGCGGCGTGCGTTCGCTATTCATGCATCTTCTCCCGCTTGCGGTCCGCTTCCCTTGATAAAGGCGATGTCCTTGCCCAGTTCGCTGCGGGTGGCCGCCAGCATCGGCCCGCGCGCGGCAATCCCGGCCCGCACCCTGGCCAGGATCGCCAGGCTTGCCAGCGCGAACACGCCGGCCATGCCGCCAACCGCGAGCAGCCGGTGCGACTCCCAGAACAGCACGATCACGAACAGGGCCACGAGCATCAGTGCGAAGGCAGCAAGGAAGGCGGCCAGCAAGGTCCAGGCCGCATAGCCCAGCAGCGAGCGCGCTTCCTCCTGCACCTCGACGGCGGCCAGTTCCAGGCGCGTGCGCACCATGGCCACCAGCGTGGTCCCGATCCGGCCGGCCGTATCCAGCAAGGCCATCAACGACGGGTGTTGATCAGCAAGCCCAGCACGACGCCGACAGCGGCGCCGATACCGACTGCTTTCCACGGATTTTCCTTGACGTACACATCGGTTGCCTTGGCGGCAGCCTTCGATTTTTCCACGACTTCCAGGTGGACCAGGCCTTCCTTGGCGTTCGCGATGGCGCCCTCGAACTTGGCCCGGGCCGCCTCGAGCTGTTCACCGGTCAGCGAGCCGCCGTGGCGCAGCCAGGCTTCCGCGTCCTGGAGCACGGTTTTCAGGTCGGCCAGCAGTTGATCGCGGGAGCCGGTCTGGGTCGGGATTTTTTCCATCATGGGTGGACCTCTTTCTATGAAAATTAGGCCGCCGTCTTGTAGACGGCGACGGAACATGCAATTCGGACAATATTATCCTAATGCATAGTCTAACGCGACACCAAGAAATAGTGCCGCACCTAACCAATTGTTGTGACGAAAGGCCGCGAAACACCGCATACGGTCGCGGTCGCGAATGAGGGTGTAGTGATAAAGCGCCATCCCGGCAGCAACCAGCACGCCGCCGACGAACCACCAGCGCAGGCCCAGCATCCAGCCGCAGACCAGGTCGATCGCCAGCGCGACGCCGTAGCACAGCATCACGGCGGCGACATCGAAGCGGCCGAAG
Source organism: Massilia sp. (assembly GCA_039649125.1). Classification (GTDB taxonomy): domain Bacteria; phylum Pseudomonadota; class Gammaproteobacteria; order Burkholderiales; family Burkholderiaceae_D; genus Telluria. The sequence goes on from JBBWZO010000268.1 coordinate 6,059, forward strand.
GTGATCGCAGAGGTGCGGATGCCGATTTTCAGGTCGTCGTCGCGGTCCACCATCGCGTATTCGGTGTCGTAGGCCACCGCCCAGAACACATTCGCCACCAGCAGCCACCAGGCGATCGCCGGTACCGCGTTCTGGATGGCGGCAAACGCCATCGGGATGCCGAAGCCGAAGGCAATGCCGAGATAGGCCTGCGGAATGGCGAAGAAGCGCTTGAAGTAGGGGTAGGTGCCGGCGACGATCACGGCCAGCACGGACAGCTGTTTCGTTAGCGTGTTCAGCGGCAGGATCAGGAGGAAGGCGACGAGCGCCAGCACGGCGGCCACCATCAGCGCTTCCCAGCCCTTGATGCGCCCGCTCGTCAGGGGCCGGTCGACGGTGCGCTTGACGTGGCGGTCGAAGTCACGGTCGGCGTAGTCGTTGATGGCGCAGCCGGCCGAGCGCATCAGCGCGGTGCCGAGCACGAAGATCACGACGACGACCGGATCGGGCTTGCCGCCGGATGCCATCCACAGGGCCCACAGGGTCGGCCACAGCAGGAGGAGGATACCGATCGGCTTGTCAGCGCGGACCAGCCGGAAGTAGAGCGCCAGCTTGTTCATGATTCGCTTCTTGTCACGCAAGAATGTTGTGTACAAGACAGCGATTTTACCGGGTTGTTGCCGTTCGTAGGGTGGGCACTCTGTGCCCACGCGTTCAGGCGACAGGTGATATGTCGCGATGTTTCATATTGCGGTTGAACGCGTGGGCGGGAGACCCGCCCACCCTACGTCCCTCCAGACACGTTATTGGAAGGTCAGGCCGCCTTCTCCAGCGCCAGCATCTCCACCCCCGGCAACGCGCACTGCGCCACCGCATTGCACACCGCCTCGATCGCAGCGCGCCGGGTAAAACTCTTGCGCCACACGATCACGACGCGCCGCGACGGCGCCGGGGACGAGAAGGGCACGAACGACAGCATCCCGTTCGGGTCTTCCATATCGCGCACCGAGGCGCGCGGCAGCACCGTGATGCCGATGCCGCTGGCGACCATGTGCCGGATCGTTTCCAGCGACGAGCCCTCGAAGGTGCGCTGCATGCCGTGGCCGGGCGAGGCGAAACGCGCCATTTCCGGGCACACCTCCAGCACCTGGTCGCGGAAGCAGTGGCCGCTGCCGAGCAGCAGCATGGTTTCCGCCTTCAGGTCGTCGGCGGGAATGTCGCGCCGTTTGGCCCAGGGGTGGGATTTCGGCACCGCCACCACGAAAGGCTCGTCGTACAGGGTCTGCATCAGCATGCCGTGGTCGGGCAGGGGCAAGGCCATGATGGCGGCATCGAGTTCGCCCTGGCGCAGCAGCTCCAGCAGCTTGACCGTAAAATTTTCCTGCAACACGAGCGGCATCTGCGGCACGTTGTCGATCAGGTTCTTGACCAGGGGCGGCAGCAGGTAGGGGCCGATGGTGTAGATCACGCCCAGGCGCAGGGGACCCGCCAGCGGATCCTTGTTTTGCTTGGCCAGTTCCTTGATCGCGGCGGTCTGTTCCAGCACGCGCTCGGCTTGCGCCACGATTTGCGCGCCCAGCGGCGTCATCGAAATTTCGGTGCCGCCGCGCTCGAAAATCGTGACGCCCAGTTCCTCTTCGAGTTTCTTGATCGCGACCGACAAGGTCGGTTGAGACACGAAGCAGGCTTCGGCGGCATGGCCGAAATGCTTTTCGCGTGCGACGGCAACGATGTATTTGAGTTCAGTGAGCGTCATGGCGGCCTTATTGCTTAAGCGGTTGAAACAATCGACAGCTTACCAGTCTTATACCTTCAGATATTCTTCGCGCAGTCCCATCCAGCGCGCCAGATGGGCTTCCGCTATGGCAGGCTGTTCCTTCAGCAGCGTCTGCGCGGCAACGCGCGCATGCTCGACCAGCCATTGGTCGGTTTCCAGGTCGGCAAAACGCAGGATGGCTTGGCCCGACTGGCGCGCACCCAGGAATTCTCCCGGCCCGCGGATTTCCAGGTCCCGGCGCGCGATCTCGAATCCGTCCGTGGTTTCGCGCATGGTCGCCAGGCGCTGCTTGGCGACCGGGCCGAGCGGGCCTTGGTACAGCAGCACGCACACGCTTTCGGCCGTGCCGCGCCCGACGCGGCCGCG
>JBBWZO010000308.1:0-41494 GCA_039649125.1 Massilia sp.
AGCGAACCGATGATACCGATCGGCAGGTCCTTGGTCGGATTCTTGACTTCTTCGGCGGCCGAGGTCACGGCGTCGAAGCCGATGAAGGCGAAGAACACCAGGGCGGCCGCGCTCATCACGCTACCCATGCCGAACGGCATGAACGGCTGCCAGTTGTCCGGCTTGACGTAGCCGACGCCGACGAAAATGAAGAGCAGGACGACGCCGGTCTTGATCAGGACCATCACGTTGTTCACGCGCGCCGATTCGCGCACGCCCAGCGAGAGCATCCAGGTCAGGACCATCATGATCAGGAAGGCCGGCAGGTTGAACACGGTGTCCACGCCGGGTTTCGCGCCCGGGGCCGCGCGCAGCGCTTCCGGCAGCACGATGCCGAAGCCCTCCAGCAGCGACTGGAAGTAGCCGGACCAGCCGACCGCGACCGTCGAGGTGGCCAGGCCGTATTCGAGCAGCAGGTCCCAGCCGATCATCCAGGCGACGACTTCGCCCAGGGTGGCATACGAATAGGTGTAGATGGAGCCGGCCACCGGCACGGTCGACGCGAACTCCGCATAGCACAGCGCGGCGAACCCGCAGGCCACGGCAGCGACGATGAAGGAAAGGGTCAGCGCCGGGCCGGCGGTGACCGCGCCCGTGCCGGTCAGCACGAAGATGCCCGTGCCGACAATGGCCCCGATACCCATCAGGATCAGGTCCATCGGTCCGAGGACCTTTTTCAACCCGCCCGGGACGCGGCTGGCCGCGACCATGGTATCGAGATTCTTCGTCCTAAAAATACTCACTGCGTGTTCTCCTGTTTTTCATGATCTTCCTCCTCCAGGGAAGGCGCCGGTTCCTGTCGGTCGGCTTCCCCCCGCTTCATTGCGGCCCTACCTTGTGCTCCTGCTTTTACGTTTCCAAACGCTGGCTCATGGCGTCTTCCGGCCGTGCATGATGGCACAGACGCGCGAGGCGCCCGCACCGCGCAGGCGGCAGCCGGCAGTCGCAGCCGAACTACACGCCGACGGGATCAGGGAACAGAATCGGACCCCGGGGGATCCGAACCAGGGACAGCGCCGGCGATGCCGCCGGGCGCCGATCGACCCGCTATGTTCGCGCCCGCGTCCGTACTGTCGTACTTACACGCGCGTGCGACAAGCGATAACAATAAGCCAGCACATCGGCATTATTGCTCCGGCACCCCCTGTTGAGCAAGCGCTCGCCGAACGGCGGCGGCTTCCGGCTCGCCCTTTTCGATGGCGGCATAGTATTGCCTGGCCTGGGAACGGGTGATGTGGGGCGGTAAAGGGGGAATGTTCGCCTCGCTGACGATGTCGAGGACGAACGGCTTATCGGCGGCGAAGGCCGCATCGAGCGCGGCGCCGAGCTGCTCCGGCCGCTCGATCCGGGCGCCATCCAGCCCCAGCATGCGGGCATAGTCGGCATAGGGTACGTCCGGCAGGGCCTGTGACGCTTCGAATTTCGGTTCGCCCGCCATGCCGCGCATTTCCCAGGTGACGAAATTGAGGTCGCGGTTGTTCAGCACCAGCACGATCAGGCGCGGATCCCCCCAGTCCTGCCAGCCTCGGGCGATGGTGATCAGGCAGTTCATGCCGTTCATCTGCATGGCGCCGTCTCCCACCAGCGCCACCGCCAGCCGGCCCGGGTGCGCCCTCTTCGCCGCGAAGGCATAGGGCACCGCCGAGCCCATGGTGGCCAGCCCGCCCGAGAGCGAACCCATCATCCCTGCCCTGGCCTCGATGTCGAGCGCGTACCAGGACGCGACCGAGCCGGAATCGACCGCGAGGATGGCGTCCTGCGGAAGCCGCCGCGACAGCTCGCGGAACGCGCGTTGCGGATTGACGTCCGGCGTGTCGCGCTGCGCCCTGCGTTCGAGCTCCTGCCGGTCGGCCTGGACTTGGCGGATGAGTTCTTCCTGCCAGCCGCGCCCGCTCTTGCGCTCGAGCAGCGGGATCAGGGCGCGCAGCGTCGCCTGCGCGTCCCCGACCAGGTTCGCTTCCATCGGGTAGCGCAGGCTGACCATCTTCCCGTCGATGTCGATTTGCACCCCGCGCGCCTGCCCTTCCTCGGGCAGGAATTCGGAATACGGGAAACTCGAGCCGACCATCAGCAAGGTGTCGCACTCGTTCATCATGTCGAAGCTCGCCTTCGCTCCCAGGATGCCGATGGAGCCGGTGACGAACGGCAGGTCGTCGGGCACCACCGTCTTGCCGAGCAGGGCCTTGGCGATGCCGGCGCCGAGCAGCTCGGCCGCCTCGACCAGTTCGGCCGCGGCGCCGTGGGCGCCGGCGCCGGCCAGGATCGCGACCCGTTCGCCGCTGTTGAGGATGCCGGCGGCCTGACGCAGCGCCGGCTCCGGCGGAACGGCTGCCTGCGCGACGCTGCCGATCCCGGAAAAGACGCTGCCGTGCACGCGCGGCGGGATGGGCACCGCGTCTGCGTCCTGCAGGTCGGACGGCACGATGATGCAGGTGACGCAGCGTTCGCTGCGCGCGATGTGCATGGCGCGGTCGACCAGGTGGCGCATCTGCGCGGCCGTGGTTGCCATCTGGACGAAGGCGCCGGCGAGGTCCTTGAACAGGGAGACGAGGTCGACTTCCTGCTGGTAATGGCCGCCGAGAGACGCCCGCTTCTGCTGGCCGACGAGGGCGACCACCGGCTGGTGGTCGAGCTTGGCGTCGTAGAGGCCATTGAGCAGGTGGATGGCGCCGGGACCGGAAGTGGCCAGGCACAGGCCGACTTCGCCGGTGTACTTGGCGTGCGCGCAGGCCATGAAGGCGGCCGTTTCCTCGTGCCGGGTCTGCACCAGGTCGATGCGATCCTGGCGCCGCATCGCCGACAGGATGCCGTTGATGCCGTCGCCCGGATAGCCGTAGATGCGGTGCACGCCCCATTCGGCGAGGCGCGCGAGGAGGAAGTCGCCGACAGTCATGGTCATGCTTTGCTCCTTGAATATCGTTCGCGGATCGCGCCGCTGCGCCGCTGAACCGAGCATAGCATCGCGGCTGGCGCAGCTTCGCACGGTAGCCCTGCACCACGTCTTCGACGTCAGCTGCTCCCGCTTTCCGGCCGCCGGGGGCGCCGCCGCCGTGGCCGGACCAGGAAGACCCACGCGTACAGGAACAGGTTGACGGCAGCCACGCCGGCCGCGAGCGCCAGCTGGATGTTGCGCGTCAAGCCCCCCGGGTACAGCATCCAGAGCACGTAATGCTCGATGAAACTTTCCGCGTAACCATCCAGGCCGGCGCGCAGGCGCAGCGCGTTCTCGAGGACGGTCAGGGGGCAGCCACGCCCCGTCGCCTCGACAAAGAATCCCCAGGCGGCCGCCGGCAGATGCAGCCACACCAGGTGCGGCCAGCGCGGCAGCAGCGCGGCGCCGAACACGACGAACAGGACGAAGGCGAGGTGGAGCAGCAGCACCAGCGCGGACGCGACGGCCCAGCTCATCGCCGCCCCTCGGGGCGGCCAGGACAGCGCACGCGTTTCACCACGCTCACCTCACGAAAAAGGTTTCGGTTCGGCGCAGCCGGCACATTGCTGTCGCCCCCCGCCGAAGGCGGAACGATAGCAGGCTGCAGGCGGAACCGGCGGCACGGCATCCAGACCCCACCACCCACCCCGCCCGTGACTGGCCGGCCCGGCAAGCACAGCACACTGGTGTACCATGGTCTCATCCACGCGGCCATGCCGCCCCAGCCTGTCGCACCTGAGTTTGAAGGAGGAAGTGCCATGTCGCGTCCACGTCTCCTGTCCCTGGCCGTCGCCGGCCTGATGGTCCTGCCCGTCCTCGCCGCTGCCGCCCAGCCGGTGATCGAGGTGTACAAGACCGCCAGCTGCGGCTGCTGCAAGGGCTGGGTCAAGCATCTCGAAGACAACGGTTTCGCCGTGAAAGCCCACGACGTGCCGGATCCGGCCAGCTACCGCGCCAGGTTCGGCATCCCGCATGCGCTGGGCTCCTGCCATAGCGCCAGGGTCGGCGGGTACGGCATCGAGGGCCACGTACCGGCGGCGGAGATCAAGCGGCTGCTGGCGGAAAAACCGAAGGCGGCCGGGCTTGCGGTGCCGGCAATGCCGCTCGGTTCGCCCGGCATGGAAGGGCCGCGCAGCGATCCCTACGATGTACTGCTCGTGAACAAGGACGGCAAGACCAGCGTGTACAAGCAGTACAAGTGATCCAGGCAGCACATTCGATCGCCCTTCTCCTACAAGGCCACGCTGCCGGCGCCGATGGCGCCGCCGCGGGCGGGCCAGCATAATCCTCTCCACTTTCACAGAGGAGGACAGTATGGGCACACCAGATTCGACCAAGGGTGGCGGCGGCCAGGACGAAGCATCGACGACGCTGGGCGTCGGCGGCACCACCAGCGGCCAGACCGGCGCTACCCCGGCCCGCGAAACCCAGGCCGAGACCGGCGGCAGCGGCGGCGCGCAGCTGACGCATAGCCACGGCGACATCCAGACGCCGAACGAAGACCCGGCCGCGGCCGCCCCTTCCGCACAGGCAGGCAGCGAACCGAACCAGCCGTCGGGCAGCGCACTGCAGAGCGGCGCCCGCGGCGCGCAGGACACGCGGCCGGAGCAAGGCGGGGGCACCGGTACCGGCCTCGGCACCCCGGAAACGGGCGCGAATCAGTCGGCCGACGACCTGCCGGCAGGCTGAGGTTCCAGCGTGATCGTGCCGTGCTCCCCCGGATCGACATCCGGGGTCGTGCCGGTCATCGCTGCCTTGGCCATCTGGAACAGGCGCACCATCTTGCTGTCGTTCGAGTCCCAGTACTCGGCGCTATGGGGCGCCACCCTCACCAGCACCACGTGTTCGTCGTCGGGGCCGTGCGGAAACCACGCTTGCACCATCGGATTCCACAGCGCGTGGATCCGTTCCCGGTCGACGACGCGCTCGGCCGTGCCGCTGATCGACACATACAGGCTGTCGTCGGGCTGGGCGAAACTGACGTTGACTTCCGGCCGCATGGCAATGTTCTGCCAGAGCGGGGTATCGATCGAGGTGTAGAACCACAGCCCGCCCTGCTCGTCCGTTTCCTGGTTCGTCATCGGGTGGCTGATCAGGTGCCCGTACTCGTCGATCGTGGTGAACATCGCAAAGCGCATCGAGCGGATCTTGTCGGCAAGAGCGGCCGCCTGTGCGGAAGCGTTTGTAGACATGGCGTTTCCTCCAGTTGAGTAGAGCCCCATATTAGACCGAGCCCGCGGACCGCTCCGTGCGGCGCCGAACCGATGCTGCGCCGCCGTACGCAAAGCCCATGCGCCGCGCACCCTCAGGGCTGGGCAGCCTGGCGTGTCGCTTGATCCACGCCCGGCTGGTAGCGTCCCGGCGCCAGGATACCCTCCGGATCGAGCGCGGCCTTGATGCGCGCGACCGTGCGCCAGTAGCTGTCGCCCTCGGGATCGAGCCTGGCCATCGAATGGTTGCCCACGCGGTAGGGAATATAGCCGGCATCGAAACAGCGCTCGAATACCTCGTCGTGGCAGGCCCGCGCGCGCGCGGCCTCGTCCGGGTCGTCCTGGTCGAAGGCGATCGTCAGCACCCCGCCCAGTGTGCGCTCGTTGATCATGCTGAACGTGGCGAACAGGTCAAAGCCGTGTTTCCAGAACACGATTTCCGCCAGGTCGTGCACGGCGAGCAGGTCGGCGCCGCGCATCGGCAGCACCGGCGACACCCACAGCAGGCCGCAGCCGTCGCGGGCCGGATCGGCCCCTTCCGGGAAGCCCGCCGGCAGGCCCGCACGGCGGCGCCAGTAGGCGCCCGCCAGGAAGCGTCCGTTGGGCGTGCCGCGGTTCATCGCCAACAGGGATTCGCCCAGCGCCACTTTCGCACGCAACTGGCGGCCGATCCGGCTGTCGCCCAGGCAGCGCGCCACGGCCGCGCCGACGCGCAACTTGCGCTCGCTCAGGAAGGACGCGCGCGCGGGGGTGCCGAGCAAGGCCCGGCGCAGCGCGGAGCGCGCGGCCGCCACCTGGGCAGCCGTGCCGTACAGGGCGCCGGACACGGTCCAGGGCTGGATCCCGGCCGCCGCGCACAGCGCCGCACGCCGGTCCTGCGGCAGGCGCGCGTGCGAGGGAAGCTCCGCGCGCGGGAAGACCGTGCCGCCGGACAACACCCGCATGTCGTTGCCGATATGCAGGATGCTGCGCAGGGTGCCGTCCAGGCGCAGCGGCCGCAGGACGTCGACGACGGCGGCGATGTCGCCATGGCGCGGCACGCCGCACAGGAAATGGTTGACGCATTCGGCCGCGGGCATCAGCCAGATCCCGAGGCGGGTGACGATGCCCATGTTCGACTGGGTGAAAAGACCGTCGAGGAAGGGACCGACCCCGTAGGGAAACAGGTGCGCCGTGCGCGACTGCGCGTAGTGGCCGAAGCCGGTCCTGAGAACTTCGCCGCCGGCCAGCACGATCTCCATCCCGGCCACATGCTGCAGGCGGTTGCCATAGGGCGAATGGCCAAAGCCGCGTTCCATGATGTTGCCGACATAGCTGGTGTCTGGCCCGGCCCCGGTGCAGTCCGCCCACAACGGCAGGCCCTGCTCGCGCAGGAAGGTCGACAGCTGGCGCTGGGTGACGCCCGGCTCGATGACGGCGTAGGCCAGGTCCGGATCGACCTCGATGATCCGGTTCATGCGCGACAGGTCGACGATGACCTGGCCGGGGCCAGCGGCGCAGGCGTCGCCGTAGCCCCAGTTCTTGCCCGTGCTAAGGGGGTAGATCGGCAGGCCGTACTGCGAGGCGATCCTGGCGATGTGCGCCACTTCATCTGCGTTCGCAGGGCGCACCACCGCCAACGGCAGGACGGGACGTGCGGCGGTGCTGCGCGCATAGCGGACGCGCGTTGCCTCGTCCGCGGCCAGGTGCGCGGGACCGACGGCCGCCGCCATGGCGGCGAGCGCCTCGGCGATGCGGGCCGGGACATGGGGGTCGTTGAGCTTGGTCATGCGCGGCTTCCCGTTACGCCCAGGGCGGCCGGGCGCGCGCCGATGCAGGTCGTTGAGCTTGGTCATGCGCGGCCTCCCGTTACGCACAGGGCGGCCAGGCGCGCGGCGATGCCGGGCTCTTCGGCCACAGGAAAGAAATACGGATAGAAGGAGCGCTCGCCGGCCTCCTGCCCGGGCCTGCCGCCCCACTTCGCGATCTGGGCACCCATGTAGTCGAGGGGCAGGCGCAGCAGGACCGCAGGGGCGCCGACCCGGCTGCACTGCCGTTCGCTGCCGAATTCGGCGAAGCCGAGCATGTGGCGGTAGAAGGCGACGTGGCGCGGATTGACTTCGATGACGTAGTCGGTGCAGCCGTGCAGCGTATGCGCGTACATGTACGAGATATGGATCAGCGCTGCGAACACGCGCTTCGACATGCCCTTGTCGATGGCCAGGCGCGAGGGCTCGCACAGGCGGCGCCCCTGGCTGCGCAGGATGTCGAGCCGGTCGCCGAAATGCTCGTCGGCCGGCAGCATGCCGTGGCGGTCGAGGCACAGGCTCATCGTACCGACCAGTTCGCCGCCGGTTTCCGCGTACAGTGTCACCTTGTTCCCATCTTCACGCGCGCCCGCCTCGACGGCGTAGCCGCGCCACGCATACATGCGCCGCAGCAGCACGCCGGCGTCGGCATGCCGTTCCGCTGAAATTGCCAGCCGCACATTGAAAACCCGGGATGCGGCAGCGGCGGCGGTGGCGCCGCGCGCCCGTGGTGTGTCTTGAGTCTGTGCCGGGGCTGTCCGGAAGCTCGCGATCGGCATTTCTTCTACCAGCATGGTTGTCTCCTCGAAGTTCGCGTCCCGCCGTCATTGGCGAAAACGGTCAAGCTCCCGGTCAGACAAGGTCAGCAGTAGCACGGTTCCCCGGATTCTTCGCGGATCTTTACCGTTTGAATTTACGTCAAGCTCCAGAGAAATTTGCCACAAGCATAGGTCGAATCGGCCAAAGCCGCAGGTGTGGCGGCGCAGGAGAAGAGGGTTTGACAGGTATCAAAGGTGCAGGCGTGGCGTACGATACGCCGGCCGCGCAGCCATATAATCGTTGAACGTCCCGCCAATCTGCGCCGCCGCCAGGCTTCCACTGGAGACCCTGCAATGCTGTTCCTTCGCTCACGCCAGCCGACAGTCCTGCTGTCTCCACGTCCGTCGCTGCCATGAACCGCGCTCGCACTCCGGGCAGGCGCCGCTGCGGCGCCTGCCTCCCTCATCCGGTACCTGGCCATGGGTAACCGCCCGCCTGCATTGGTGGCGCGCGCGCACGACGAACCGCGGCTGGTCGCCCATGTGGTCAATCGGCTCGACACCGCCGGCACCGGCTCGGCCCTGCTTGACCTGATCAGCCACACCCCGGCCGATCGCTACCGGCACGCGGTGCTGTGCCAGCGCGAGCACAGCATCTTTCAGGCGCACCTGCGCGAACGCGGGGTCGAGGTGATCGCCCTGAACAAGCGCGACGGCGCCGACCCCGGTTATATCCTGCGCATGGTGCGGGCGCTGCGCAGCCTGCGTCCCGATCTGGTCCACACCCGCAACCTCGGCGGACTCGACGGCCAGCTGGCCGCCGCGCTGGCCGGCGTCAGGCTGCGCGTGCACGGCGAATACGGGCGCGATCCGGCCGACCCGCACCGGGCCCGGCCGCCGAGGCTGTGGCGCCGCGCGCTGCGTCCCCTGGTCGGCCACTATATAGCGGCCAGCGCGGCGCAGGAGCGCTGGCTGATCGAGCAGGTCGGCGCCGAACCGTCGCGCGTCTCGCATATCGCGCACGGGGTCGACAGCCTCGAGTTCCACCCGCGCCTCGGCCCGCATGCCGCCGTCGGGCCGGAAGGTTTCATGCGCGACGATGCGTTCGTGATCGGCAGCGTCGGGCGCATGGACGACGCCAACAACCACACCACCCTGATCGAGGCCTTCCTGCGCCTGATCTCCTCACCCCATCCCTCGCATGCGCGGCTGCGCCTGCTGATCGTGGGCGATGGACCGATGCGTGCCGAATGCCAGGCGATGCTCGAGCGCGCCGGCGCCGGCTACCGGGCCTGGCTGCCGGGCGAGCGGCCCGACATCGCGCGCCTGCTGCGGGCGATGGACCTGCTGGTGCTGCCGGCCCTCGCCGAGGGCAGCGGCAACGTCCTGCTGGAGGCGATGGCGACAGGCCTGCCGCTGGTGGCGACCGCGGTCGGCGTGCACAAGGAGCTGGTGCAGCCCGGCCTGACCGGCATCCTGGTGCCGCCGATGTCGCCCGACGTCATGGCGGCGGCCATCGCCGACTATTTCCGCATTCCCGAGATGGGCGCACGCCACGGCGCACGGGCGCGCGGCCAGGTGATCGCCCACCACAGCCTGCCGGCGATGGCACGCAGCTACCTGGCCGTGTACGACGCCCTCGCGGGCAATTGAGCGGTCGGCCTGGCCACGGTGCCGGGCGGCGCTATGATGCGTGGCGCAAAGCGGGATGTACGCCGGAGCGGCGCTGCGGCCCCTGACGGAGACCGTGCCGCGTGCGGACGACAGCGCCGGCCCGGACCCGCTTCCGGCGCCGCCCCCGCATCACGCCGCCCCCTTCACGCAGGCCCACCCTTCACGCCGGCTCCGCCGCCGCCATCATGGCGGCCGGTGGTGCAATCGTGCCGAGGCGCCGCCGGGCGCACCACTGCTCGAGCATCATCAGCTGCCACACGAGGTGCCCGTGGAGGGCCGGGTCCTCGGGCAGGCGGCGCGCGAGCAGCAGGTCGAGGAAGGAGCGGCGCACGATGCGGCGCGCACCGAGGCTCGCCAGGCTGTCGTAGGCGAGCGCACGCAGGCGCGCGTCGCCCTGCAGCCATTGCCCGAACGGCAACGCGGGCGTGCACCCGGCGCCGGCCGGCAAGGTGCGGCCGAGCTCGCGCAATGCACGCACGAACAGCCCGCGGGCGCCGTGCACGCTCTTGTGGCGCGGCGCCAGCCGGGCCGACATGGCGACCACGGCGTCATGCAGGTAGGGAAACGCGGGCGCGACCCCTGCCGATGCGCAGGCGGCGGCAAACGCGGGCAGAATCCGGCACGGCAGGTCGCCCTGCAGCTCCAGGTCGATCGCGCGGTTCACCGGGCTGCGCGCCTGCGCCACCCACCATGCCTGTTCCTGCGCGGCCGCGGCGGCGTCGGAGTCGACCAGTTCCAGGAAGCCGGGCTCGAACACCGCCGCCGCTCCGTGCACGCGCATCGCGTTAGCGCGGCGCAGCCTGGCCGGCGCCGGCGCCATCGACAGTTCGATGCGCGTGCGCACCCGTTCGAACGGTCCCGGCAGCCTGGCGGCGGCGCCGAACAGCAGCGGTTCGATCAGGAGCTGGCGCAGTGCGGCGGGCAGGCGCTCGTAGCGCCCCGGGCGCGCCAGGCTGGCGTAGCGCCTGCCGTGCCCGAACAGTTGGGCGCCGCCGTGCCCGCCCAGCAGGCGACGCACGCGGTCTTCGCGCGCCATGCGCGCCGCGAACAGCATGGCGACCGCGGCCGGCTCGCCGCAGGGGCTGTCGCAGGCCTGCGTCAGCGCGGCCACCGCGTCGGCGACGTCGTCGGCATCGATCACGGTGTCGCGGTGGCGACTGCCGATGCGTTTGGCCGCGGCGCGGGCGCGCTTGAGGATGGCATCGGCCTGGGCGCCGAAGCCGACTGCATAGGTGGCTGCCGGGGCTTCGGTGACGCGTCCGAGCAGCGCCGCCAGCAGCGCGCTCCCGGCGCCGCCGGCCAGGGCGACCGCGCAGCCATGCTGGCCGGCGGACGCTTCCACGGCACAGGACAGCGCATCGACCAGGGGTCGCTCGGGCGCCGCTTCGGCCGCATGTTCGGTATAACGCATCCGCCAGTAGCGGATCCGCTCGACCCGGCCGCCGTGCAGGTGCAGGCACTCGCCCGGCGCCAGCCTGCGGCCGCCGGCATGCAGCGTGCGCGTGCCGTGCACGGCGCCCAGATAAAGGTAATCGTAGACCGCCTGCGGATCGAGTTCGCGCCCGGCGCCGGGGTGGCGCGCCAGCGCTTCCAGGCTGCTCGCGAACAGCAGGCTGCGCCCGACCAGCTGGTAGAACAGCGGGCGCGTGGCGCAGCGGTCGACCGCCAGCAGGGCTTCGCCGCGCCGCTCGTCCAGGATGGCGAAACAGAAGTGGCCGGACAGCGCGGAACAGGCCTGCGCGCCATGCGTGCGCCACAGCCGCGCCAGCTCGTCGACGCGTTCGCCCCAGTGCACGATCAAGAGGCCGTCTTCATGGTAGAAGGCGGCTTCGTCGGCGCCGGCCGCCAGTGCGGCCGCACCCAGGCCGTGGCTGCCCAGGCGCAGCGGCGCCGCCGTGCCGAAGGGAGCAGCCATGTCCTCCAGCGGCAGCGCGGCCGGCTCGCGCGAGAACCATCCGCACAGGCCGCTCATGATGCCACCTCCGGCCTGTTTGCGGAATTTGCGGACCTCGGCTCGCGCGCCGCGTCGGCAAACAACGGCGCCAGTTCGCCGGCAAGCAGGGCGCGGTCGATCTGGCCGTCGCGCGCACGCGGCAGGGGCGCGCGGCGCACGTCGACCATGGCCGGCAGCATGTATTGCGGCAGTCGCGCCTGGCAGGCGCCGAACAGGATCTGGGAATCGAGCCGTGCGCCCGGCCTGGGCGTAGCCAGCACCGCGATCACCTGTCCCAGCACCGGATGGGCGACCCCGACCGCGGCCGCCTCCATCACGAGGCCGGTGCCGATCACGATCTTCTCGACCTCGCGCGGGCTGACGCGGTAGCCCTTGGTGACGATGGTGTCGTTCCTGGCGTCGGCCAGATAGAGGAAGCCATCGGCATCCCTGCGCGCCGCCACGCCGGGCCAGTAGCCGTTTTCGCGCGCGGCCAGCCCGGGCGTCGGCGGCAGCGGGCGGTAGTGTGCCGCGCTGCGCTGCGGATCGTTCCAGTAGCCCAGCGTGACCAGCGCGCCGCGGCGCACCAGTTCTCCGCTCTCGCCGGCCGCGCATTCACGGCCGTCCGGGCGCAAGACCTGCCACCCGGAGTACGGCAGCGCCCGCCCGATGGAACCCGGGCGCTCGTCGAGCTGGGCCGGCATCAGGCTGGTTGAGCGGCAGGCGTCGCCGATGTCGTACAGGAGGTGGATACGGGTGCGCGGCAAGGCCTGGCGCAGTGTATCGAGCACCTTGCGCTCGATCGCGCCGCCCGCGCACACCAGGTAGCGCAGGGAAGCCGCGGCGCGGTCCAGGTCGCGGCGCGCGAGTTCCTTCAGCGTTGACGGTGCGGCGACCAGGCCGTTCGCCGCGTCGCCCTGGAGCAGGCGCGCGATGATGGCACCGACGGCGGCGCCGCCATCCTCTGCCGGCACGCAGGCCGCATCGAGCACGGCCGTCGCACCGGCGGCGAAGCAGGCCAGCAGCGCGTTGAGCCCATGGTCGGTATGCAGCGGCAGGGCGGCCAGCACCCGGTCCCCGGCAGCGATGGCGGCGCAGCGCGCTGTCGATTGCGCTCCGGCGACGAGGTTGCGGTGCGAGTGCGCCATCCCGCGCGGCGCGTCGCCCGCGTCCTCAGCGTATGCGTGGCTGTCTTGCTGGCTATATACAAGCGCCGCCAGCGCCGCTGCGGGCGACGTGTCCGGCGCACGTCCGGGCAAGGCAAGGAAGCTGTCCCAGGCCAGCGCCTGTTGCACCGCCATGGACGCCGCAGGTCCGCCATGCACGATCACCGTGCGCAACATCGGACAGGTGGCCAGCAGCGGATCGAGGCGCTCGAGGTCCTGCGGCGCGGCGACCAGCACCCGGGCGCCGCAGTCGCGCAGGAGCGCGCCGCAGCGGGCCGCCTCGAGCTGCGGGTCGACCAGTACCACGGCGGCGCCGGCGGCCGAGGCGCCGAGCAGCACCGCGACCGTGTCGGGACAGGCCGGCAGCCGGATCGCCACCCTCTCCCCGCCGCCGACCCCGCAGGCGCGCAGGGAGACGGCAACCGACGCCCCGCTGGCGGCCAGGGCTGCATAGCTGATGCATTCGGCGCCGTGGCGCAAGGCGACGGCGGCCGGTGTCCTGCCTGCCGCCTCGTCGACCAATTCGTGGGCCAACTGAGCCATTGTTTCCTCCAATCACGCTCAAAAATCCATGATTGAGAAAAAATGCGGCTAGGTTATTGATTAGCATCAACAGAACCCCGGGCGTGCACCCTGTCAACGCGCAACATCTGTTTCCCGCATGCGTGTCAAATTGACATAAATGCATGATCGTGACACCGACAACCCGGCCTCAACACGCGAACGACGATTTGCGACAGGCCAACCGAATGCAGGAGACGCCAGCCATGAATGCTCCGCTGCTGACCACGCCACGCGTGGAGCCGTTTTTCTTCGATGCCGAGCCTGGCACGCGCTTCAGCCTGTACCATGCGCCCAACCCCCAGGTGGCCCCGCGCGGGGCGATCCTGTATGTGCATCCCTTCGCCGAGGAACTCAACCGCACGCGGCGCATGGCGGCACAGCAGTCGCGCGCGTTCGCGGCGCTCGGCTACGCGGTGCTCCAGATCGACCTGTTCGGTTGCGGCGACAGTTGCGGCGAATTCAATGCAGGGCGCTGGCAGATCTGGCATGACGATCTCGCGCTGGCGGCGAACTGGCTGGCCGAACGCGACACCGGCCCGCTGACGCTGTGGGGCGTGCGCCTGGGCGGCCTGCTCGCGCTCGACGCGGCGGCGCGCCTGCAGCCGAGTTGCGTGCTGCTGTGGCAGCCTTTCATGAGCGGGCGCGCCTGCATCAATCAATTCCTGCGCCTGTCTCCGCAGCTGCGCGATCCCGCTCCCGGCGCGCCGCGCAGCACGGCCGCGCTGCGCGCCCAGCTCGCCGTGCACGGCGTACTCGAGGTCGGCGGGTATGAAGTCGCGGTCCCGCTGGTGAAGGCCATCGATGCCTGCGACGCCGCCCACCTTGCGCTGCCGCCCTGTACGGTGCACTGGTTCGCCCACGCGGGCACGGTGCCCGGCAAGACGGCGGCCAGCGCCGCGCGCCTCCGCGAGCGCTGGGGACCGGGCGGAGTCGACCTGCATTTCCATGCACTCGAAGGAACGCCCGACTGGACCGGCCCCGGCGAGCTTGATTGTCCATCGCTGCGCGCCGCCACCTGCGCCCTGTTTGCGGGAGACCTGGCATGAAACTCGAACAGCGCGCGATGCGCTTCCAGTCCGGCGGCGTCGGCCTGATCGGTATCGTCGACGTTCCCGAGCGTCCGCTGGTGCGCGGGATGCTCGTGGTGCCGGACCGTACCCAGTACCGTGCAGGGAGCCACCGCCAGTTCACCCTGCTGTCGCGCCTGCTGGCCGCGCGCGGCGTGGCCGTCATGCGCTTCGACCGGCGCGGCGCCGGGGACAGCGAAGGCGACGCCGGTTCCGGCCTTGCCGAAGAGATGGGCGCCGAAGACATTGCGGCGGCGATGAAAGAATTTTTCATCCATGTGCCCGAAATGAAAGAATCTGTCATCCTGGCGCCGGGCGACGCGGCGCCGCTGGCCGCCCGTTACGCGGCGGGCGACCCGCGGGTGTCGGGGCTGGCCCTGCTCGAACCGCTGCTGCCGCCGGAGCTCGCGCCCGCGCGCGGAGTGCGCCAGGACGGTCCGCGTTCGGCGGCCGAAAGGCTGTTCCGGCGCGCGTCGGCCTTCCGGCGTGCCGCCGCGCGCGCCGGCCTTGGCAAGGGACCGGTTCCGCCGGCACGGCCGGCGCCGGCCGTCACCATCGGCGCCTTCGGCGGGCGCCTGCTGCTGGTGACCGCGGGCGTCGCTCCAGCGAGGGCGGCCGCGTGTCCGGCCGAGCCTCAGCCCCCCCGCAGTCGCCGTATCGAGATTGCCGGCGGTGGCCCCGACGAACGCGGCGGCGCCTGGCGCGACGCCGTCGCCTTTGCCTGTGCCAGCTGGCTGACTTCCTGGTAAGCGCGGCCGGGGCCCGCATGGCCTGCCGGGCCGGCCGGATCGCAGGCCAACATGGCCCGGACGGAACGCATCGCACGTAAATCGTCTATAGTGATGCCTCTGTACAAATATTAGACTGACCATGAAATTTGACGTTGCAATCGTCGGCAGCGGCCTGGCCGGCCTGTCGGTGGCCCTGCATCTGGCGCAGACGCGCTCGGTTGCCATCATTTCGAAACGCGCGCTGCTCGACGGCGCCAGCAGTTGGGCCCAGGGCGGCATCGCCGCCGTCCTCGATTCGGGCGACAGCCACGACCAGCACATCGCCGATACCCTGGTGGCCGGCGCCGGCCTGTGCGACGAGGCGGCCACGCGCTACATCGTCGAAAACGGCCGCGCCGCGATCGAATGGCTGATCGAACAGGGCGTACCCTTCACCCGCGACGCCAGCGCGGAACTCGGCTTCCACCTGACCCGCGAAGGCGGCCACAGCCAGCGGCGCATCATCCATGCCGCCGACGCCACCGGCCACGCGGTGCAGGTCACCCTAGAACAGAAAGTGCGCGCGCACCCGAACATCACCCTGTTCGAACACCACTGCGCGATCGACGTCATCACCTCGGACAAGCTGACCGGCAAGAACGGGCAAACCAGCGTGCACGGCGGCGCTCCGCACCTGGTCGGCCAGCCGCGCTGCCACGGCCTGTACGTCCAGGACGTCGACAACGGCCAGGTGCTGACCTTCGAGGCCGAGCACACGGTGCTGGCGACCGGCGGCGCCGGCAAGGTCTACCTGTACACGACCAACCCGGATACCGCTACCGGCGACGGTATCGCGATGGCCTGGCGCGCGGGCTGCCGCGTCGCCAACATGGAGTTCATGCAGTTCCACCCGACCTGCCTGTACCATCCGTACGCGAAATCCTTCCTGATCACGGAAGCGATCCGCGGCGAAGGCGGCGTCCTGAAACTGCCGCCGGAGGTGGCGCTGGCCGGCGGCACGCGCTTCATGCCGGCGCACGACGAGCGCGGCGAACTGGCTCCGCGCGACGTGGTCGCCCGTGCGATCGACTTCGAGATGAAAAAGCGCGGCCTCGACTACGTGCACCTGGACATCAGCCACCAGAGCCCCGAATTCCTCAAGGAGCACTTCCCGACAATCTACGCGCGCTGTCTCGAATTGGGCATCGACATCACTCAAGAACCTATTCCTGTTGTCCCGGCGGTCCACTTCACCTGCGGCGGCGTGGTCACCGACCTGGCCGGACGCACCGACATCCCGGGCCTGTACGCGGTCGGCGAAACCGCCTGCACCGGGCTGCACGGCGCCAACCGCCTGGCGAGCAACTCGCTGCTCGAGTGCGTTGTCGTGGGCCGCGCCTGCGCCAGCCAGATCGCCGCGGCCCCGCGCCTGGAAAACCCGCCGCTGCCGGCCTGGGACGAAAGCCGCGTCACGAATGCCGACGAAGAAGTGGTGATCGCCCACAACTGGGACGAACTGCGCCGCTTCATGTGGAACTACGTCGGCATCGTGCGCACCACCAAGCGCCTCGAACGGGCCCAGCACCGCATCGCGCTGCTCAAGGAAGAGATCGACGAGTACTACCGTAACTTCCGCATCACGCCCGACCTGCTCGAGCTGCGCAACCTGGTCGACGTGGCGGCGCTGATCGTCAACAGCGCCCTGTCGCGCCACGAGAGCCGCGGCCTGCACTATTCGCGCGACTATCCCGACACCCTGCCGAAAGCCCTGCCGAGCGTGCTGACCCCGGCGCGCAGATAAAACTTCTTGTGGTATGGCTGGCCTGCCCGTGTTCAGGCAGGCTGGCCGCGTTTTACCGATGAAACCAAAACTCACCGCTTCCACCGCCCTGCTCCTGACCGTGCCGCCCGTGCTCTGGGCGGGCAACGCGATAGTCGGCCGCCTCGTGCGCGACGCCGTGCCGCCGATGACGCTCAACCTGCTGCGCTGGACCATTGCGCTCGTGTTCCTGCTGCCGCTGGGCCGCGCCGCCCTGCGTGCCGGCAGCGGCGCTCTGTCGGACTGGCCCCGCTACAGCATGCTCGGCCTGCTGGGAATCGGGCTGTACAACTCGCTGCAGTACCTG
Source organism: Massilia sp. (assembly GCA_039649125.1). GTDB lineage: Bacteria > Pseudomonadota > Gammaproteobacteria > Burkholderiales > Burkholderiaceae_D > Telluria. The sequence continues at coordinate 16,967 of JBBWZO010000308.1, forward strand.
GCCCTGCAGACCTCGACACCGATCAACGTCACGCTGGTGGCCTCCGGCATGCCGGTCTGGATGCTGGTCATCGGCCGCCTGTTCTTCAACGCGCCGGTCAAGCGCAAGCAGGTCGCGGGCGCCGTGTTCTCGATTGCCGGCGTGCTGGTCGTGCTGTGCCGCGGCGATATCCACCAGCTGGCCGCGCTGCGCCTGGTGGCGGGCGACCTCTACATGATCCTGGCGACGATCGCCTGGTCCTTCTACAGCTGGCTCTTGATGCAGCAGCGCTCATCGGGAGCAGATTCGCCCGGCCTGCGCGCCGACTGGGCCGCCTTCCTGCTGGTGCAGGTCGGCTACGGCGTGCTGTGGTCGGCCGCGCTGAGCGGCGCCGAATGGGCGGTCGCCGGCGTCGACATCGCCTGGAGCTGGCCGCTCGCCGCCGCCCTGCTGTACCTCGCCATCGGCCCGGCGATCATCGCCATGCGCTGCTGGGGCACCGGGGTGCAGCGCGCCGGACCGACCCTCGGCTCCTTCTTCATCAACCTCACCCCGCTGTTCACGGCGCTGCTGTCCTCGGCCTTCCTGGGCGAGGCGCCGCACCTGTACCACGCGCTGGCCTTCCTCCTCATCGTCGGCGGCATCGCGGTCTCGGCCCGCTGAAGAGCGGCTTTCCTGGGGATATCGTCCCTCACGGAATCGTGTTCTGGCTGATCCGGCAACGGTGCTACGATCCCATCCGAATGGAGGATGGAACACGATGGCTGAAGGTTTTACGCAACACGATATATCAAGCCGGCCGGCAGACGCGCTGGCCGATTTCCTCTCGCGCCATTCCAAAACCCTGGTGCTGACCGGGGCCGGCCTGTCGACCGCGTCCGGCATACCCGACTACCGCGACCGCGACGGCGTGCGCCGTGGCAATGAGCCGATCCAGGGCCCCGACTTCCGACGTTCGCAAGCGGTACAGCGGCGCTACTGGGCGCGCAGCATGGTCGGCTGGCCGGTGCTGGCCCAGGCCCGCCCGAATGCCGGGCACACAGCACTGGCCGCGCTCGAAGCCGCCGGCCGGGTCGACTCGCTGCTGACGCAAAATGTCGACGGCCTGCACCAGCAGGCCGGCAGCCATGCCGTGCTCGAGCTGCACGGCAATATCCACTCGGTTATCTGCCTCGACTGCGAGGTGCGCGTGCCGCGCGCCTTCGTCCAGACGCAGCTGGTGGAAAGCAACCCGGAGCTGGCTGGCGCGATGGCCACGCCCTTGCCGGACGGCGATGCGCAGCTGGAACCCGGCGCGCTCGACGGCTTCCAGCTGCCGGTCTGCACGCATTGCGGCGGCACGCTGATGCCCGACGTAATTTTCTTTGGTGACAACCTGCCGCCCGCGCGCTCGGCCTGCGCCATCGCCCAGATGGAAGCCGCCGACGCCCTGCTCGTGGTCGGCTCGTCGCTGATGGTGTATTCGGGCTTCCGCTTTTGCCGCCTGGCCGCTGCCGCCGGCAAGCCGATCGCCGCCATCAACCTCGGCCGTACCCGGGCCGACGACCTGATCTCGCTGAAGATCGAGGAATCCGCCGAGCGCCTGCTGCCGCAGGTGGTCAGGCTCCTGCACGCCGACACCGGGCCGATACCAATCGGCCTCATCCATGAAAGGGGAGTACTTTGACGACACCGTCCAGCACCACCATCCGAAGTCGCTCCGATGATCGTTGGCGCAACCGCGCCATCGTCGCGGGCCTGGGCCTGGCTGCCTCCTGGCTGCTGGTCCGCGCCAAGACCGCCCAGGCCGAGCGCGACAATCCGCCGCGCGGCAAGTTCATCGAGGTCGACGGGGTGCGCCTGCACTACCTCGAACGCGGCCGTGGCCCGGCGCTCGTGCTGCTGCACGGCAACAGTGTCTACGCCGACGATTTCGACCACAGCGGGCTGGTCGACAAGCTCGCCGAACGCTACCGCGTGATCGCCTTCGACCGACCCGGCTTCGGCTACAGCGAGCGGCCGCGCACGACCGTATGGACGGTGGACGCCCAGGCACGCCTGCTGCACCATGCGATGCAGGAACTGAGGGTGGACTCGGCCATCGTGCTCGGCCACTCCTGGGGCGCGATGGTGGCGCTGGCGATGGGGCTGCAGGTGCCCGACGCCGTGCGCGGCCTGGTGCTGCTGTCCGGATACTACTACCCGACCTGGCGCTTCGATGTGCCGCTCGCGGCGCCACCGGCGATCCCGCTCATCGGTGACCTGCTGCGCCACACGATTTCGCCGCTGTTCGCGCGCCTGTTGTGGCCGCTCACCTCGAAGTCCATGTTCGCGCCGCGGCCGGTGGACGAGCGCTTCCGCCGGCTGTCGCCCTGGATGGCGCTGCGCCCGAAGCAGATGCGCGCCAACGCAGCCGATGCGGCGCTGATGGTGCCCGGCGCGTTCTCGCTGCGCAAACGCATCGCCGGCCTGCAGGTACCGGTGCAGATCCTGGTCGGCAGCCAGGACAAGGTCGTCAAGCCGGCCGCCGAGTCGGAACGCCTGCATGAGCGCTTGCAGGAGCGGCTGCCGGAGCATGACGGTGCGAGCCAGCTGCGCCTGATGCCGGGCGTGGGCCACATGGTGCATTACGAACACCCCGAGCAGGTGGTGGCGGCGGTCGATGCGATCGCCGCCCAGGTGGGCGAGCGGGTCGCGATACGCAGCCCAAGGGCGGAGGCCCTGGCGCGGGCGAGCGAGAGCGGCGTGTAAAGCCGCTCGTTTCCCGCAGGGCGGACGGGTTCCCCCGTCCACGCGTTCAGGGGTAGCAGAACTTCGGGCGCTGTGATCTTGCGAGAACTGGTTGAACGCGTGGACGGGGAACCCGTCCACCCTGCTTCGCTTCTACCGCGCAAAAAAATGGGCGGATTACCCCGCCCATCTGCCGGAACCGCAGGCTGCGCTCAGCCAACGATGCGCAGCGAATAATCCGTCGCGCGCACGTCCTTGGTCAGGCTGCCGATCGAGATCCGGTCGACGCCGGTTTCGGCGATCGCCCGCACGGTGTCCATGTTGATGCCGCCGGAGGCCTCGAGCAACGCGCGGCCGGCATTCACTTTCACGGCTTCGCGCATCATGTCGAGATTAAAATTATCCAGCAGGACAGACTTGACGCCGGCCGCCAGCGCTTCTTCCAGCTGGGCGATGGTCTCGACCTCGATCTGCACAGGCACGCCGGCGTTCAGCGCACTCGCATTCTCCAGCGCGCGGCTGATGCCGCCGGCCGCCGCGATGTGGTTTTCCTTGATCAGGATGCCGTCGTACAGGGCCATGCGCTGGTTCTTGCCGCCGCCGACGCGCACCGCGTATTTCTGCGCCTGGCGCAGGCCCGGCAGCGTCTTGCGGGTGTCGAGGATGCCGGCATTCGTGCCTGCGATCACGTCCACGTACCTGCGGGTGGCGCTGGCGACGCCCGAGAGCAGCTGCATGAAGTTCAGCGCCGCGCGTTCCGCCGTCAACAGCGAACGCGGCGAGCCTTCGATGGTGCAGACGACGGAATCGGCCGCCATCAGGTCGCCCTCGGCATACTGCCAGTCGATCTCGATGTCCTGGTCGACCGCCAGCATCACCCCCTCGAACCAGGGCGCGCCGCACAGCACCGCCGCCTCGCGCACGATCACGCGCGCCCTGGCGCGTGGCTCGGTCGGGACCAGCATGCCGGTCAGGTCGCCGGTGCCGATGTCTTCCAGCAGCGCGGCAAGGATGTTCTGTTCGAAAGCCGACTGCAGCTTGTCGTCGAAGGCGTCAAAAGGGTTACGCAAGGTCGTCATGCCGGTCCTACATTCGAAAACAGTTGAGTGTTCTGCTCCAGCGCGCCACTCGGCAGCGCCTTTGCCTTCTTGGCGGCCGCGAAATCGAGCATGCGGTCGATCGCGCGCACGGCCTGGCGGCCGATTTCCGGGTCGACGAACACCTCGTTCGCACCCGATTCAAGCACCTCGGCCAGGTTCTTCAGGCCGTTCATTGCCATCCACGGGCAGTGGGCGCAGCTCTTGCAGGTGGCGCTGTTGCCGGCGGTCGGCGCCTCGATGAAGTGCTTGCCCGGGGCGGCCATGCGCATCTTGTGCAGGATGCCGTTGTCGGTGGCGACGATGAAGGTGGTCGCGTCCAGCGTCTGCGCGGCGTTGATCAGCTGGGTGGTCGAGCCGACCACGTCGGCCTGCGCCACCACGTTGGCGGGCGACTCCGGATGCACCAGCACTTTCGCGCCCGGATGCTCGGCCTTCAGCAGGTCCAGTTCGATGCCCTTGAACTCGTCGTGCACCAGGCAGGAGCCCTGCCACAGCAGCATGTCGGCCCCGGTCTGCTTCTGGATGTAGGAACCCAGGTGGCGGTCCGGCGCCCACAGGATCTTCTCGCCCCGCTCGTGCAGGTGCTTGACGATGTCCAGGCCGATCGACGAGGTCACCATCCAGTCGGCGCGCGCTTTCACGGCCGCGCTGGTGTTGGCGTACACGACCACGGTGCGGTCCGGATGCCGGTCGCAGAAAGCCGCGAATTCCTCGGCCGGGCAACCCAGGTCGAGCGAACAGGTCGCTTCCAGGTCAGGCATCAGGATGGTCTTTTCCGGGCTCAGGATTTTCGCGGTCTCGCCCATGAAGCGCACGCCGGCCACCACCAGGGTCCTGGCCGGGTGGTCGCGGCCGAATCGCGCCATCTCGAGCGAGTCCGACACGCAGCCGCCGGTTTCCTCGGCCAGGTCCTGCAGTTCAGGGTCGACGTAGTAGTGGGCGACCAGCACCGCTTCCTTTTCCTTGAGCAGGCGGCGGATGCGCTCCTTCAGTTCCGCCTTTTCGGCTGCCGAAGGCTGCTCGGGGACGCGAGCCCAGGCCTGGGCGGTGCAGGCGCTGCCTTCCTCGGGGTGGTCGTATTCGAAGGTCTTGATGGGGATGTTCATGCGAAATCGGCTCTCACATTAAAGCGGTAAGACCGGTGTGGCTGGGCTGACACCGGTTGGACGCGTGGACGGCAAAGCCCTCCACCCTACGGGTCTCTGGTTCAGGTTCCAGGCCCACATTACAGCTGAAGAATCAGTCGATACCCTGGCTCTTCAGGTACTCTTCGTAGGTGCCGCGGAAGTCGACCACCTCGTTTTCCTTCACTTCCAGCACGCGGTTCGCGAGCGAGGACACGAATTCGCGGTCGTGCGAGACGAAGATCAGGGTACCGGCATATTTATCGAGTGCGACGTTCAGCGATTCGATCGATTCCATGTCCATGTGGTTCGTCGGCTCGTCGAGCAGTAGCACATTGTGACGGCCCAGCATCAGCTTGCCGTACATCATGCGCCCCTTCTCGCCGCCGGACAGCACGCGCACCGACTTCTTGACCTCGTCGCCGCCGAACAGCAGGCGGCCCAGGATCGAGCGCACGGCCTGGTCGTCGTCGCCCTCTTTCGTCCACTGGCCCATCCAGTCGGTGAGGTTGGCGTCGGTGGCGAATTCCTCGGTCGGATCCTGCGGCATGTAGCCGACGTTCGCGTTCTCGGCCCACTTCACGCGGCCCTGGTCGGCGTCCAGCCCGGTGACCTCGCCGCCGCCGATGCAGCGCAGCAGCGTGGTCTTGCCGGCACCGTTGGCGCCGATGATGGCGATGCGCTCGCCCGCTTCGACCATGATCGAGAAGTTCTTGAACAGGGTGCGGTCGTAGGACTTGGTCAGGCCCTCGGTCTCCACCGCCAGGCGGTGCAGCTTCTTCTCGCCTTCGAAGCGCACGAACGGGTAGGCGCGCGAGGACGGCTTGAATTCCTCGATCTTGATCTTGTCGATCTGCTTGGCGCGCGAGGTCGCCTGGCGCGCCTTCGACTTGTTGGCCGAGAAGCGGCGCACGAATTCCTGCAGTTCGGCGACCTTTTCCTTGGCCTTCGCATTGTTGGCCAACTGCTGGTTGCGCGCCTGGGTCGAGGCCAGCATGTAGTCGTCGTAGCTGCCCGGGTACACCTTCAGCGTGCCGTAGTCCATGTCGGCGATGTGGGTGCAGACCTGGTTCAGGAAGTGGCGATCGTGCGAGATGATGATCATCGTCGAGTTACGCTGGTTCAGGATGTCTTCCAGCCAGCGGATCGTGTGGATGTCCAGGTTGTTGGTCGGTTCGTCCAGCAGCAGGATGTCCGGATCCGAGAACAGGGCCTGGGCCAGCAGCACGCGCAGCTTCCAGCCTGGCGCCACCGCGCTCATCGGGCCCTGGTGCAGGTCGCCCGCGATACCCAGGCCCAGCAGCAGTTCGCCGGCGCGCGCTTCGGCCGAGTAGCCGTCGTACTCGGCGACCTTGCCTTCCAGTTCGGCGGCGCGCATGTAGTCGTCGTCGGTGGCTTCCGGATTGGCGTAGATGGCGTCGCGCTGGGCGATCGCCTCCCACAGCTCGGTGTGGCCCATCATGACCACGTCGAGCACGCGCACGTCTTCGTAGGCGAACTGGTCCTGGCGCAGTTTGCCGAGGCGCTCGCCCGGATCGAGGCTGACGTTGCCCGCCGATGGGTCGAGGTCACCGCCGAGGATCTTCATGAAGGTCGACTTGCCGCAGCCGTTGGCCCCGATCAGGCCGTAACGGTTGCCCTCGCCGAACTTGACGGAAATGTTCTCGAACAGCGGCTTGGCGCCGAATTGCATCGTGATATTGGCTGTACTTAGCACTGGTGGGAACCTTTAAAGCGGAGTTTGCGATTAACCGCGCATTTTAGCACGCCCGGGGGGGCTCGGTAGGGTGGTCGGCTCCAACAGAGGGCCAGAACAGCCGCACCGCCTGCGCCGCCCACGCGTTCAACGTTCATTGATGCGACGCCAGGTATTCGAAGCCGCTTGAACGCGTGGACGGCGTCGGTGCAGCCGATTAATCCCACACCCGGGTGGAGCCGTCCACCCTAGGTCAGGCGGCGGGCTGCAGGCGCAGCGTCGGATAGTCGCTCAGGCGCAGCGTGAAGCCCTCCTCCGTGCTGGTCAACTGCGCCCGGGCGCCGAACGGAAGCGTCACCCGGCGCGGGATGTGGCCGAAGCTCAGCCCGGTGATCACCGGCACCGGCAAGGTCGCGCGCAGGTAGGCCACCATTGCGTCGAAGTCGTAGCCGTTGTCCATCGCCCCCAGCCGGTAGCCCGAGAAATCGCCGAGCACCACTGCCTTCTGGCGCGCAAGCACGCCGGCCTGCATCAGTTGCAGCACCATGCGCTCAACCCGGTAGGGATGCTCTGCAATGTCTTCCAGGAACAGGATGCCGCCGTCGATGCGCGGGAACCATTCGGTGCCGATCAGGGACGCGAGCATGGCCAGGTTGCCGCCCCAGATGGTGCCGGCGACCTCGACGCAGGGGTTGCCGCAGGCTTGCTCATGGATCGTGTGGGTCGGGCCGGCCAGGCAGCGCCAGAAATCGTCGAGCGTGAAGTCGACCGGATCTTCGGCGCCGAAGTCGCTGGCGAAGAGCGGCCCGGCGTAGCTCAGGGCGCCCGCCTTTGCCATCAGCCCCATCTGCAGCGCGGTGATGTCCGAGTAGCCGACGAACAGCTTGCCGCTGGCCGCCAGCCGCTCGAAATCGATGCTCGGCAACAGTCGCGTCAGGCCATAGCCCCCGCGTACCGCCATCACCAGGTGCACGTCGGGGTCGTCGGCCGCCGCATACAGCTGCGCCAGGCGGGCCTCGTCGGTGCCGCCGAAGCGCTGGTGGATGCACCCGTGGTCGTAGTAATTGTGCACGAGGCAGCCGCGTGCTTCGAGGCGTGCAATGCCGCGCTCGACGGCAAGCGGGTCCGGCGCGTAGCCGGCGGGCGCCACGATGGCGACGCCGAGGGGGGAAGTGATCACTGTTTGACGAAGAGGCGCGGTGTTGAGTCCGGCGCCATCTTACCGCGGGCATGAAAGTCGATCAAGGTGAGCAGGCGCTCGTTGAGCTGGGCCGGCAGGTCGTGCCCCATGCCTTCGATCAGCTCGAAGCGCGCACCGGGCACCTGGGCGGCGGTGTCGGCGCCGCAGGCCGGCGGCACCAGCGGGTCGGCCGCGCCATGGATGACGAGGGTGGGCACCCGGATCGACTGCAGCAGCGCGCTGCGGTCGGGCGCCGCGGCGACGGCCAGCATCTGGCGCGCCAAGCCGGCGGGGCAATAGCCGCGGCGCAGCGCGCGCGCGGCCCGGCGCCGCAACTGCTTTTCGGGCGTTGGATAGGCCGGACTGCCGATAGCCTGCCACAGGCCGACGGTCGCGTCGACGATGGCGTCGACATCGTTCGGATCGGCCGGACGCCGCAGGAGCGCCTGGCGCGCGGCCAGCGTCGAGCCGGGCAAGCCGCGACGGCTGCTGCTCGACATGATCGAGGTCAGGCTGAGGACGCGGTGCGGATGGCGTGCCGCGAGGATCTGCCCGACCATGCCGCCCATCGACACCCCGACCACGTGTGCCTTGGCCACTCCCAGCGCGGACAGCACGCCGAGCGCATCGTCGGCCATGTCCTCGAGGTGGTAGGCCGGGCGCAGCGGCAGCTTGAGGCGCGACTTGAGCCAGCTCCAGACGAGGTTGGGCTTGCCGGCGCGGTCGAATTTCGTGGACAGGCCGCAATCGCGGTGGTCGAAACGGATGACGTAGAAACCCAGCTCGACCAGGCCGTCGACGAATTCGTCGGGCCAGGCGGTGAGCTGCATGCCGAGGCCATGCACGAGCAGCACCGGCGTGGACTTGGCGTCCCCCGCGGTGTCGAAGGCGATGCGGATGCCGTTGGCGGTCAGGGTTGGCATGGCGGCTGTACCGGCCCCATGGAAGAATGCCGGTGTCTGGTTGGATGCAAGGCAGATCTCCTGTCGCTGCGGGCGGCAGCGCGAAACCAGCATAGCATTTTCGCCGCAATGGCGCGCTGGCACATGTCGTACCGCGTGCGCGCGGCTAGCGTGCCTCGCTTCGGCGCGCACTGGCGCGGCGCTCGGCGAAGAAGCCTTTCAACATGGCGCTGGCTTCGTCGGCCAGCACGCCGCCGACGACGTCGGTATGGTGGTTCAGGACCGCGTGCGCGAACAGGTCCAGCACCGAGCCGCACACCCCGGTCTTCGGGTCGCTCGCCGCATACACGACGCGCGCCAGGCGCGCATGCATCATCGCCCCGGAACACATCGCGCAGGGCTCGAGCGTCACGTACAGCTCGCAGCCCGGCAGCCGGTAGTTGCCGAGCTTTTCCGCGGCCGCGCGCAGGGCGACGATTTCCGCATGCGCGGTCGGGTCGTGGGTGCCGATCGGGCGGTTGTAGCCGAGGGCGACCACTTCGCCGTCCTTGACGACAACGGCCCCGACCGGCACCTCGCCCTCCAGGCGTGCGAGCTCGGCCTGGGCGAGCGCCAGGCGCATGAAGCGCGCATCGGCAGCCGCGCCCTCCTCGGACTCGACCGCGGCGGCGCCGGGCAGCACAGGAGCGGTAGCGGGAGCCAGAGCGGGCGCGGCAGGCAGGCAGGAATCAGGCATCGGTAATCTCGGCCCAGCAGTTCGGGGTTTCGTGCAGCACCAACTTGTGCAGGCGCAGGCCGGTACCGAAGCGGTCGGTGTAGGCCGCCTTCAGGATGCCGAAGGCGACCTGGGCCAGGTTCTCGACCGTCGGGATGCGGTCGATCACGACCGTCTTGTGGCCGGGCAGGCTGGCGAGGAACTCGCGCACCTTCTCGTCCTTTTCGTAGACGAGGAAAGCATGGTCCCAGACATCGACCAGGTGCTCTTTCGCCAGCGCCTTGATGTCGGAAAAGTCCATGATCATGCCGTTGTCCGAGTTGCCCTCGACCTCGATCACCGCACCCACCAGGGTGATTTCCAGGGTATAGCGGTGGCCGTGCAGGTTGCGGCACTGGCTTTTATGGTCGGGAATGCGGTGTCCGGCGTCGAATTCGAGCTTGCGGGTAATAGTTAACATCGTGTCAGCATCAGCCTATGAAAAGTCAGGGGATCTGTAGGAGTTTATGGGTCTGGAGGCTGAGCTTCCATTTCGGGTTGTTGCGGCAGGTCTCGATCGCCAGGCGCGTATTCTGCGCGGCCAGCGGGCCATCCATCGGCTGGACGAAGAAATTCTCGAAGTCCAGGTGCTCGTAGGCGGCCAGGTCCTGGTTCGCCTGCGGGATCACGACCTTGATTTCGTTGCCCTTCTCGACCACCAGCTTCGAGCCCATCTTCGGGCTGACGCAGATCCAGTCGACCCCGGGCGGTACCGGCTGGGTGCCGTTGGTCTCGATCGCGATCGTGAAGCCGTGCGCATGCATGGCCTCGATCAGCGCGGCGTCGAGTTGCAGCAGCGGCTCGCCGCCGGTGAAGACCACGTATTTGCTCGCCGTGTGCGTGGTCGGCCACAGGCTGTCGATTTCACGGGCAAGCGCCGTGGCGTCGCGGAATTTCCCGCCCCGCTCTCCGTCGGTGCCGACGAAGTCGGTGTCGCAGAAGGTGCAGACGGCGCTGGCGCGGTCGCTTTCGCGGCCGGTCCACAGGTTGCAGCCCGCGAAGCGGCAAAACACGGCCGGGCGCCCGGCGTGGGCGCCCTCGCCCTGCAAGGTGTAGAAGATTTCTTTGATGCTGTAAGTCACGTTAAGCCTCTCGTCAACCTTCCATTATACCGCGCCAGCGCGTGCTTGCCGAGCCCCCGGCCGTTTTCGCCCGCGCCTTTCGGGCCCGGCCGCCGACGCCTGCCGGGCGACTGATCATGCAGAAAAGATGTTGACCGTCGACAAAATCATATCGGTCCAGACGCGCTAATTTACTAGAGGAAATTTCTGATAAACCGTCGGAAGGAGCGTCATGAAGACCGCACTTGCCCGCACAGCCGGATACATCCTCGCCATTGCCGCCTTGCTCGGCTGCGCCGTGGGCGCCGTCATGCAACCCGCACCGGGCCTCTCGACCGTCACCGCGATCCTGTGGCTGCTCGGGCTGGGCGGCGCCATCTGCCTGCTGCTGCGCCGCACAATCGACGCCGACGACCGCAGCCGCGAGCTGGCCGCCCAGCTCGCCCGCGAACGCGGTGCCCGCCAGCTCGCCGACAGCATGCTGGCCGACACCCAGACCGTCCTGTCGCGCGTCATGCGCCAGCAGGAGATCCTGCGCGATGGGGAACGCGACCGTATCGCGCGCGACATCCACGACGACCTGGGCCAGATCCTGCTGTCGCTGCGCGTGGAGCTATCGCTGCTGCAGGTGGCCAGCAACGGTGTCCATCCGACGGTGCACAAGAAGACCGGCGCCATGGTCAAAACGCTGGATCTGGCGCTGCGTTCCCTCCGGGTGGTCGTGAACGGCCTGCGTCCGCTCGGTGCGGACGAGGACCTGCGTAAAGCGATGGCGCGCCAGCTCGACGAGTTTTCGCGCCTGCACGGCATCGCCCATACCTTCGAGGGCGGCGCGCGCGCAGAGGCCGGGGTGGAAACCGACGCCGACGTCGACGCCGACTCCCTGCTCTACCGCGTGCTGCAGGAGGCGCTGGCGAACATTGCCGCCCGTGCCAGCGCCACCGAGGTGCATGTGCGACTGCAGAGCGGCAGCGCCGGACACACACTGAGCATCGCCGACAACGGCGCCGTTGTCCGGGCCGGCGGCGCAGGCTGCGGCTGCGGCCTGTCCGCGATGCGCACCAGGATCGAGGCGCTCGGCGGCCTGCTGCAGGTCGCCGCCGACTCCGCCGGCACGAGCCTGTCGCTCCGCCTGCCCGCGCGGCATGCCATGCCGGCGCTCTGAGAAGTCAATCCCGTGCATATTGCTTCAAGTCAATAGCGAGCATCGGCCCCGGTTGCAGAATCGGTTCTTGTCAGCAATCAATAAATTGCTCAACGTAAAGTTGAAAAGGCCGCCTGATGACCAGTACCGCGATACAACGTATGAGTTCGGTAATCGACACCATGGGCAGTGCGATCAACGTCGCCGGCACCGCCGGCACCGGCAGCGCGCTCGCGCCCGACGCCGACCTGCGTTTCACGCACAAGCTGTTACAGATGTTGGCGGTGCCCGTCTTCGTGCTCGACAGCAATGCGCATGTGCTGATCTGGAACCGTGCCTGCGAGCGCCTGACCGGGGTGCCTGCAGCCGAGATCATCGGCACCGACGATCACTGGCGCAGCTTCTACGACCAACGGCGGCCTACGCTGGCCGACCTCGTCATTCAGAACCGCACCGACGAGATCCGCCATATCTATCCGCGCCACGGCATGGCGCAGGCGGCCAACGCGCAGCTGTCGATCGAAACCTGGTGCGACATGCCCCGTGCGGGCAAGCGCCGCTACCTGGCGGCCGACGCCAGCCCGATCTTCGACGAGGATGGGTGCCTGACGGCGGTGGTCGAGACGCTGCGCGATTTGACCGAGGAAAAGATGGCGCAGTCGGCGCTCGAAAAACTCGCCAGCCGCGACGGCCTGACCGGCCTGGCCAACCGCCGCTGCTTCGATGAGACCCTGAACGCCGAATGGGCGCGCGCGCTGCGCCAGTGCCAGCCACTCTCGCTGCTGATGGTAGACGTGGACAATTTCAAAGCCTATAACGACGCCAACGGCCACCTCGGCGGTGACGAGTGCCTGAAGCGCATCGCCACCGCCGTGGCCAGCGAGATGCGCGCCAACGACCTGGTCGCGCGCTACGGCGGCGAGGAGTTCGCGGTGATCCTGCCGAACCAGTCGCTCAAAGGGGCCGCCATTGTCGCCGAACGTATCCGCCGCCGAGTCGAAGCCCTGCAGCTCCCGAACGGGCTCGGCCCGCTGCGCAAGGTGACGGTGTCGATCGGCGCCGCGACCGCGATCGCCGGCCCGGACAACCGCGCCCGCGACCTGGTCGCGATTGCCGACGCCGCCCTGTACCGGGCCAAGCACCTCGGGCGTAACCGGATCAGCCTGCCATCTCCGGACGGCGCATAATTTACTTCGGCCTGCCTCTGGAAGGGACGCGTGCGTACCCCGACTTCCCGGCCCTGTGGCTGGCCGGGACCCGGCTCGGAAAACACCGCGCGTCGAGCTCGCAGCTGTACCAGCAGATCCGGAAACTGCGCGGTATGAACTACGGCGCCCAAGCCGCAGGCCGTGCTCGACGACGACCTGATGATTGGAGCGCTGAAGCTGGGCGTCCGGGAGACAGGGTGAAGATCACGCCGGCGGCTCCGGCGTTCCTATGCAACGTGCATATCCAATGAATGAAAAACGGGCGCCCTCGGGCGCCCGTTTTCATTCAAGCCCGGGACCGGCCGTGCCGCCGCCGGTCGTGAGCCTGGCTCATGACTTCGTCATCTTGTCCCAGCCGTGACGCACGGCCGCCTTCATGTTTTCCCAGGTCGAGCCGGTCGACCCCGTCGACCCGGCGTAGCGCGATTCCCAGCCGCTGCGCAGGTCCGGCTCCACTTCGTCCCACGGGCGGTTACGGTACATCTCGCTCTGGCGCATCTCCGAGCCATAGCTATAGGCCGGCTTGTAGGTGTCGTACGAACCGCCGGTGCTGCCGTAGGTCGTGTCGTAGTGGTTGCGGTAATAGGAATCGTCGTCGTCCGAGGTCATGCGGTTCCAGCCGTGCCGAACCGCGTTCTTCATCTTTTCCCAGGTCGACGCGCCGCTGCTGCCGTAACGGGTATCCCAGTCGCTGCGCAGGTCGTTCTCGACGTCGTTCCATTGGCGGCCGCTGTATTTCTGGTTGCGTGCCATTTCCGAACCGTAGCTGTAGGCCGGGGCGTACTCGTCGTACGAGCCGCCGCTGGTGCCGTAGTTGCTCGTGAAATGGTTACGGTAGTAGTCGTCGTCGCTCATCATGCCCGAGCGCGCCATGTTGCCGCCGAGCTGCTCGACCTCGACTTCGGTATGCCGCACCGTGTCGCGGATCTGCTGCTCGCGCTGCGTGACTTCCTTGTTGATCATGACTTCCTCGACGACGCGGGCCGATTTCTCGACCACGGCTTCCTCGGCCGTCTCGCGCATCTCGATCGACTGCTCCTTGAAGGCGGTGGCGTCCGCGCCGCTGATCGGCTCGTTCACCGGACGGCGCTCCACGTTCACGTGCTCTTCGCGCAGGCCGACGGTTTCGTTGACCGGGGTTTCGACGATGCGCGAGAACACGCGCACGCCGCCGCGCTGGACTTCACGCTTGCCGACCTTCAGCTGTTCCTGCACCACCGGGATGGCCGCGGTGCCGGTGTCGCGCTGCTGCGAGCCCGTCATCGACGAAGCCTGCAGGTTCGACGTCGAGGCGGCCGAGCCTTCCAGCGAGGAACCGGTCAGCGAGGACCCGCTCGAGGAGCCGGACAGGTTCTGCTGCAGGCTGCTTCCGGTGCCGGCGCCGTAGCTGCCCACGCTCAGCTCGTCGCGCGAGCCCAGCGGCTCCTGGTAGGTGGTGCCCATCGGGTTCGGGTCGTTCAGCGACTGCTGGTTCATCGGCAGGCGGTCGGTGCCGGACTGCAGCGACATCGACGAGGTGCCGCCGCTCATGCTGCCGGCGCCGCCCATCATCGCACCGGCGCCCATGCCGCCGCTCATGCCCGCGGTTTCACCCCATTTCGCCGACTGCTCGTCGATGTCGATCGGACCGTAGCGCTCGACGATATCGGCGGCGCGCTCGACCTCCGGCTCGCTGTCGGTGTTCACGGTCAGCACGTGGTTGCCGCGCTCGACGGCGGTCGAGTACTTGGCGTGGTGCTCGTGGTTGTCGGTGCCAAAGATATCGTTGAAGAAGTTCTTGATGCTGGTTCCGATGCCTGGCTCGGTGTCGCCGGACGTGCTGGTGCCGGTGGTGCCGGTGGTACCGGTGGTACCGGTGCTGCCGTAGGTGTCGGTGCTGCTGGCCATCGAACCGCCGGGTGCGGATTCGTCCCCGTGCGACAGGCGCACGTCGGCGCTGGAGAAGCCGGACGACAGCAGTTCGTTCTTGGCGTTCATTGCATCGGCATGATTATCAAAAACGGCGATCAGGGTATGTTGCATGATGGTTCCTCCAGATACTGTTGGTCACTCCATGGGTGGGGTTCCGGATTCGTCGAAGCGTTCGACACTCACCTGCTCGGCCTTGAGTACGACCGATTCCTGGTGCTGCCGCTCGTGGCGGATCCGGCTGATGTGAAGCTCTTCCTTGATGCGCACGCGGCGCTCGACCACCAATACTTCCTCGAGGATGGGCACGACCAGCGTGTCGCCCTCGTAGCGGGTGGCGGGCGCCTCGTCGGGTGTGACGATGCGGTCGACCGCGACGTGCCGGACCTGCACCTCGTCGTGCCCGAGGGACTCGTCGATGGTGACCGGCTGCTCGACCACGGTCTTGTGTACGCGTACGCCACGCCCCGTGTCCACCGTGCGGGTGCCGACGGCGAGCTGCTCCACGACGACCGGGATCCGCATGGGATCCTGTCCTGTTGATTCCTTGGGATTCGCTGGATTGACTGCCATTGATTCGACTCCGTGTGGTTGCAGGCGCGAGACGAATCCAGATTACTCCAAACGGTCGGGGCACAGCGCACCATTGACGCCAGTAAATGTCGAGCCTGCTCGAGGGTGTGGACCCCGGTCGGCGGGCGGCGCGCGAGGGCGCTGTGCGCGGCCGTAGGAGGGGGCCGGCGCGGCGCGTTCAGGCGCACCAGCGGCGGCGGCAAGGAAGGCCGGTGTAACCGGAAGTAGATCGAGTCGCGGTGCGAGCGCGGGGGGAGACAAGAAGGACGCGCCCGCCAGCCAGGCGGCCCTGTCCCTGCTCGGGCGATCAGTTGAACGGGTTCTCGACCGTCTGCACGTCCGGCGGCGGCAGGCGCTCCGGCAAGGGCTGGCTTTCCAGGTGCGCGACCACGGCGCCCAGGATCTCGTGGAGCCGGCGCGCGTGCGCCAGCCCGACCGCGTCCAGCGTCAGGTCGATGTCGCCCGAGACGGTGATGCGGTCGAGCCGGTTCTCGAGCATCAGGTTACCGACGTGGACGACGTCGGCTTCGTTCGCATACGGCACGAATGCCTTTTTCTTCGCGTTCATGGATGACTCCTGAGGGGCTCGATCAGGACGAGCGGCGCTTTTTCTGGCGGATGGCGGGCAGGCGCAGCATGTGCTCCTTCTGCTGCTGGGTCAGCGAGGGCAGGAAGGTGATGCCGACGATGCGTTCGAGTTCGGCCACGGGGATCACCTGGATCGGCGCGTCCCCGCGGTTTTCCGTGAACCACGCGGCAGCGGCCTTCTGGCGCGGGCTGTATACCACCTTGTACAGGTGGGTCGGGACCAGCACGTTGCCGACCTTGCGCAGGTTGGTGCCGAGGAAGGCGGGGCCGGTGATCACGTACAGCTGCCCTTCCTTCTTCGCCATCTTGCGCACCGCGCCTTCGATCGGGGCCCAGATGTGGCGGTTATGGTCGCCATCCTGCGGCACCATGTTCGCCAGCGTGAAGCTCTCGCGCTGGGTGCGGCGGTCCGGCATGTTGCCGTTCGGGGTCATATGGCCGCGGTCGAAACCGCTGCGGGCATAGTCGTCGAGCTCGGCGCGCTGCGAGCGCGGCAGGCGCCGCTCGGCATGGAAAGCGTTATCGCGCTTCATGCCCTCGGCCGCTTCAAGGTTGTCGGCGCGCAGGTTCTCGGCCGACCACAGCGGGGTGCGGGTGACGCCGGAGTGCATGACGCCGAACACGCCGTAGCAGAGCTCGCGCGTGGCGGTGGCCAGCCTGGGGTTGCGAATTTCGGGCGCCCGGCCGTCCACGTAATGGTCCGGGCAGCCGGTGCCGGCCGCCAGCGCGGGTGCGAGCAGCGCGGCGAAGAGGGCCACGCCTGCAATCAATCGTTGAATCATGTGTGAAACCAAAAATGTGTCGGAACCTGCAAGTAGCGGCATTGTAGCCGACACAGATTGGCATGGTGAAGATTCACGCCGGCAACGATGCAGCGCCGTCGCGGGCCGATGCGGCTGGCCGGTGTGCAGGCCGGAGTCCACCCCAGCCCCCCGCAAACACGCGCACGATTGGGTGCATTGTTGAGCAGAATCGTCTAGAATTGCGGGCTCCTAGACAACATTCCATATCGGAAACACCGACCGTCAATGGAAAATGTTCCGTTCCCGGAGGACTTGCGACGGTTCGTGCTGACCAGCATTCCTTCCGTGCCCTTCCTCGAAGCGCTGCTGCTGTTGCGTGCCAATCCGGCCCAGCAATGGCATGGCAGCACGCTGGCGCAGCGCCTGTACGTGCGCGAGCGCACCGCGCAGACCCTGCTCGAGGACCTGTGCCGTGCCGGCATGGTCGCGCCCTGTGACGCGCCGCCGCACGACTGCTACCAGTACCACCCTTCTTCGGATCAGCTGCGCGAACGCATCGACGCGCTGGCCACCCTGTATTCACGACACCTGGTCGAAGTCACCATGCTCATCCATTCTTCCCTGGACCGCAAGGCACAGCAGTTTGCCGATGCCTTCAAATTGCGAAAGGATTCGTAAGTGGCGGAAACGATCTACACCCTGTGCATCCTGACCTCGCTGGCCTGTACCTGGCTGCTGCTGGCGAGCTACCGCCGCACGCGCTACCGCCTGCTGTTCTGGAGCAGCTCCTGCTTCGCGGTGATGACGCTGAATAACACGTTCCTGTTGCTCGACAAGATCGTGTTCCCGACTGTCGATTTCCTGCCGGCCCGCCTCATCAGCGCACTGGTGGCGGTCTCGCTGCTGCTGTATGGCCTGATCTACGAGAAGGAGTAAACATGACCGACCTGTTCACCGGCGCGATCTGCATGGGCTCGCTCGTCATCGCCCTGTTCTTCCTGCGCTTCTGGCGCAATTCGGGCGACCGCTTCTTCCTGTATTTCTCGGCCTCGTTCTTCATCGAAGGCCTGCACCGCCTGTACTCGGCCGTGCACGATGCCGGCGGCGAGGACTCGCCCCTGCACTACCTGATCCGCCTGCTGGCCTATGGCCTGATCCTGTGGGCGATCCTGGAAAAGAACCTGCCGCGCGAAGGGTCACGCAAATAAGTTCCCGCAAATAAGCCGTGCGCCTGCCGGGCATGCCCTCGGACATAATGAAGCCATGACATCAACCCATCCGGAGGACAGCATGGCTACGAACGATCCACGCGGGCAGCCGCAGGCGCCGCAAACCCAGACGGACGAACACAACCGCTCCGAAAACCTCCTGCCCGGCGAGGAAGGGGCCGAAGACGGCCGTTTCGAGGTCGCCGAGGAGGTCAACCTCGACATGCAGTCCGACGACACCCGCCGTGTCGGCCAGCTGCCGGGCAACATCCACGAGTCGATGCCCGACACGATCGACACCGAACCCGAGAGCGAAGACAAGGGCACGCCCTGAGCGCATCTCCCGAGACGCGTCCACCTGATCTTTCCACCGGTGCGGGCCGTGGAAATGTTTGCATTTTATGATGCATGCATCAACCACCGCCCGCAGCCCATGGAGCCATCCTTTTCCCCCGCCTTGCCCGCCCTCAGGGCGCAGTTCGAACAAATCGTCGACGAGGTGGTCGCCACGCGGGGCGCTGCCGTCGATGCCGGTCTGACCGGGCTGAAGGTGCCGGCGCGCCTGGGCGGCCACGGTGGCGGCCTCGGGGAACTACTGATGGCAACCGAACTGATCGGCACTGCCTGCCCCTCCTCGGCCCTGTGCTTCGGCATGCATTGCGTCGGCACCGCCGTGATCGCCGCCGAGGCTACCGCCTGGCAGGAGGCACACTACCTGCGCCCGATCGCGGCCGGCCGGCACCTGACCGCGCTGGTCCTGTCGGAAAGCGGCAGCGGCGCCCACTTCTACCTTCCCTCGACCACCCTCACGCCGGACGGCGACGGCTTCCGCGTCGACGGGGTCAAGCAATTCGTCACCAATGGCGGCCACGCCGACTCGTACGTGATCTCGCCCCTGGCAAGCGACGCCGACACCGGCGACTTCAGCTGCCTGGTGGTCGATGCCGGCACACCTGGCGTGGAGTGGATGGCGCCCTGGGAAGGCTTCGGCATGCGCGACAATTCCTCGCGCGGCAAGCGCCTGCACGGCGCCCGGTGCCGTGCAGGCTGCCTGCTCGGCCTGCCGCTGCTGTGAACACGCACCTGCCGCAGGCACCAGGGGGCCGCACTGCGCCGGCGGTACCCGAAGCGCTGCTCGACAGCGGCGCAGCGGTCGACCTGTTGTTCACCGACGTCGTCATGCCCGGCGCCTTGCGCAGTCCGGAACTGGACCCCGGCGACATCCTGCTGACCGGCCTCGGCCTGCCTGGCATGTCGGGCAGTGCGCTGGCGCAGGCCGCGCGCACACGCCTGCCGGGACTGCCCGTGATCTTCGCCTCGGGACGGGCGGTCGCGCCCATCGAAGGCCTGCCGGCGCAGGCGCTGGTCAAGCCATTCACGCTCGAGGCGCTGGGCGGTGCCCTCGAGCGCGCCCGGGCCGGGCAGGAAGGGCGCTGACAGCTTACATGGTCAGGCCCATGCGCAAGCCCTCGATGGTGTGGGCCTGCACGATCGGCTCGAGGCGCTCGACAACGCGGCAGGTGATGTGGCGCCGCAGTTCGGGCGGCAGGGACTCGTAATAGGCGTGGGTCAGCTGCAGGTCGTGCTTCTCCGCGTTGCGCGCATCGGGGGCGTCGACGCCGAGCACGAACACCGGGCGCGAGCGGTTCGAACGGTTCGCCGTGCCGCGGTGGATGGCCAGCGCGGAACGCGCCGAGATATCGCCCATCTGCGGCAGCTTGCGCTGGCGCCGCGCCTCGTAGCGCGGCCACAGCGCCTGGTCCGGGAACATCGGGTCGCCGCCCGCCAGGTCGTCCCACTGGGTGCCGGGCGCGATCTCGAACGGCCCCATGTCGTCGGTCACGTCGACCGTGGTGATGTTGAAGGCCAGGGAATTCAGGCGCCGCCCGATCAGCGTGGCGTCCGGCGTCGGGAAGTCGCGGTGCCAGGGCTGGTGCAGCGCACCGGGGCCGGGCACGTCGAAGCCGGCTTCGACGACGCGGTAGTCGGGACCGAGGATGGCGCGGCAGACCGCGACCACCCACGGATGCGAAATGATGTCGGCGAAACCGGAAATGCGTTCCGGATGCACCTCGACGTAGTAGCGGTTCGGCCCGCGTTCCAGCGCCCCGCCCGGCTGGCGCCGCGCTTCGTCGAAAAGGGTGGCGATGTCGGCGCCGAGGCGCTCGACCCAGGCGCGCTCGAACGCGCCCTTGCAGGCGATGATGCCGTCGCCGTACAGGCCGCCCATGATGGCGGCTTCCTCATACGGCGCTTGCGTGGTCTGGGTGGTCATCCATGTCTCCTTCGGTCTGGGGCCGTGTGCGGGGCCGGCGGTGCCAGTACTGCCGTGGTGTCTGCGGCGGCTTTTAGCTCGCCTGTTTTTTATGTTACTTCGAAAAACCGCTTCTGGACACAATTGATACCGGAAATTGCTTTTCTGTTGAAACAATCCGACACGCCCCCGCCGCCCTACCACGACAAAGTCAGCAACAAGGCGCCCATGCGCGGCCAGCACAGCCGGCTGATCTCGTCGCGCCGGGCCCAGCGGAAGCCGTCCATTTCCGGGGTCGGCAGCCCGGTCGCATGGTGGGGAAAGAAGCTGGTGCACACGAGCTGGCGCAGGTCGCCCAGCTCGTCGCCGGCATGGACCCGGAACAGGTGCAGGCGCTTGTCGCGCCGGTAGTCGAACTGCCCGAGGTCCTGGAAGCGGCCGGAGGCGAACGCGACCCCGGCTTCCTCGCGCAGTTCGCGCATGGCCGCCTCGAGCGTGGTCTCGCCCGGATCCTGCATGCCCTTCGGGATGTCCCATGCGGCGGTGCCGGTCACATGGCACAGCAGCAGCCGGCCGCCGGAATCGAGCACCAGGGTGCCGCAGGAAACCGTGTGTTTGCTCATGTGCGTCCTTGTCCCTGCCCCATTTGCGTCCGGTGTTCGCATCCTTCGTTTGCGCTTCCCCGTTCGGGGCATCATGTCCCCGACCGTATGCGCCCCGCATCGTTGCGTGTGCGCGCCTGCACCGCACTGGCGAGCGCCGCCCGCAGCGCGTCCATGCTCACAGGCTTGGTCAGGTGCCGGTCGAAGCCGGCGTCGTGCGAGAGCGTCATGTCGCTGGCGGCGCCCCAGCCGGTCAGCGCCACCAGCATCGCCTGGCGCAGCTCCGGACAGGCGCGCAGCGCGCGCGCCAGCGCATGTCCATCCATGCCAGGCAGCCCGATGTCGAGGAAGGCCAGGTCGGGCCGGAACGCGCGGGCTGCCGCCAGGCCGGCGAGGCCGTCGTGCGCGATCCTGGTCTCGTGCCCGAGCGCCCCCAGCAGCGCCACCAGGCTCTCGGCGGCGTCGACGTTGTCGTCGACCACCAGCACCCGCAGCGCACGCTCGGGGTTGCTCCTGCGGGGAGCATCGTGCGCGCCGGGCAGGTCCGCCCCGGCGCGCAGCGGCAGGCTCACCGTGAACGTACTGCCCTGCCCGCGGCCGCGGCTCGCGGCCCAGACGCGGCCGCCGTGCAGCTCGACCAGGCGGCGTACCAGCGACAGGCCGATGCCGAGGCCGCCCTGGGCCCGATCCAGGCTGCTGCGCACCTGGGTGAACATGTCGAATACCGATTCGAGGGAGTCGGGCGCGATGCCGACGCCGCTGTCGGTCACGGCGGCCAGCGCCTGGTCGCCCGCGCGCCACGCCGCCACCCGGATGTGGCCGCCCGCCGGCGTGTACTTCGCGGCATTGTTGACCAGGTTCGCCAGTACCTGCACCAGGCGGGTCAGGTCGCCATCCACCAGCAAAGACGTGTCAGGCAGTTCGACCGCGAGCGCATGGCCGCCCGCCTCGATCAGTGCACTGCTCGTCTCCACGGCCATCGACACCGCCGTGCGCAGGTCGACCGGCTCCGTTTTCAGTTCGATGCGGCCGCGCGTGATGCGTGCGATGTCGAGCAGGTCGTCGACCAGATGCACCAGTTGGCCGAGCTGGCGGTCCATCATGCCGTGCACCCGGGCAGCGGCGACGGCGTCGCCCGGAGCCATGCGCAGCAGGTCGAGCCCGGTACGGATCGGCGCCAGCGGGTTGCGCAGTTCATGCGCGAGCGTGGCCAGGAATTCGCTCTTGCGGTGGTCGGCCGCGGCGAGGTCGGAGGCAATCCGGCGCAGCTCGCTCTCCGCACGCTTCTGCTCGGTGATGTCGCGCGTGATCGTTGCCAGCCCCAGGTGGGCGCCGTCGGCACCGTGCACGGCGAAGCCCTTGAAATAGACCGGCAAGGAATAGGCCGGCGCTGCACCGCCGGGTGCAGCCGCGCCCTGCCGCGCGAACTGCAGTTCGCCCTCCCACTTCTGCTGGCTGCCGGTCAGCGCGGCCAGCACCTCGGCGCGCACGAAGGGACGGCACTCGGCGGCGAAAAAATCGATCAGGCGGGTGCCGGCGATGTCGGCTTGCGGGTCGAGCCCGGCCATGGCCCGCCCGGCCGGGTTCAGGTAGATGCCCGTGCCGTTTGGCGCGAAGATGCCGATGAAGTCCGGCGACTGCTCGGCCACGGCCGCCAGGCGCCGTACGCCTTCCTCGGCCTGGCGCCGCTCGCTCTGGTCGCGCAGGTAGAGCGCGATGCCGCCGCCCGGCGTGGGAAAGCAGCTGATTTCGTACCAGCCGCCCCAGCCAGGCACCATCGCGTCGACACGTTCCGCGCTGGGTCCGGCCGCGCAGCGCCGGCAGGCGCGCTCCTGCGCGCTGCCCTGCCAGTCCGGAAACAGGTCCCAGAACACGTCCTGCATCAGCTCCGCGCGCGTGAGGCCGGTGATCCGTTCGGCGGCGCCGTTCGCCCAGGTGATCCGCCAGCGGGCATCGAGCGCCAGGAAGCCGTCGGTCATGCTTTCCAGGATCGCGTGCGAGCGCTCCTCGGCCACCTGGCGCGCGCTGGCCTCCTCGCGCTGGCCGATCACGAGCGAAGCGGTGTTCGCCAGCAGCGCGAGCGCGGCTTCGCCGCGCGCCGCCCGTGCCGCATCGACCGCACCGGGGTGGTAATACCAGGTGAAGGCGCCCAGCACCGCGCCCGCCGGCGACAGGATCGGCAGCGCGCGGCAGGCCCCGAGCCCGGCGTCGAGCGCGGGCTGCCTGGCGCGCTCCCACAGCGGATCGGTGGCGATGTCGACGCAGACGACAGGCTCGGCACGCCAGGCCGCCGCCCCGCCGGCCCCGCCCAGGGGCGACATGCCGAGGGCGTCGAGCGCCTCGCGCAGGGCCGGGGGCAGGCTGGGGCCTGCGGCATGCCGCAGGCGGTTGCCCGGTTCGGCCAGCTGGATGCCGGCCAGCGCCGCCCCACCCTCGTACTCCTCGACCGTACGCGCCAGCAGGTCGAGGACGTCGCCCAGCGGAGCATTCGAGACCGCCAGTTCCAGCGCGCCGCGCTGGCCGAGGGCGAGCAGGTTGGCGCGGGTGCGTTCGGTGACGTCGACGCCGTGCACCAGCACCCCGGAAATGGCGCCGCCGGGCTCGCGCAACGGCATGTAGACGAAGTCGACGAAATGCTCCTGCAGGCCGGGTGCGCCGTCGCCGGCCCGCAGCATCAGGCGCTCGTTGCTGCCTTCAAGGGTTTCGCCGCCGTGGTACACGCGGTCCAGCAGCTCGTAGAAGCCCTGCCCTTCGACCTCCGGCAGCGCCGCGCGCACCGTGCGGCCGACCAGTTCGCGGCCGCCGACCAGGTGCAGGTAGCGCTCGTTGGCCAGCTCGAACACATGTTGCGGGCCGCGCATCACGCACATGAAGGCCGGTGCGCGCTGGAAGATGCCGGCCATGCGCTCGTTGGCGGCCTGCACCTCGCGGTACAGGCGGTCACGCTCGGCCTCGGCGCGGCGCCGTTCGGTAATGTCGGTAAAGGTCAGCACCGCGCCGCAGGTGCGGCCGCCAATCACCATCGGATACACCGAATACGACACCGGCATCATGCTGCCGTCGCGCCGCCAGAAAGTGTCGTCGTCGACCCGCAGCATCTGGCCGTCGCGCACCGCTTGCATGATGCGGCACTCGGCCGACGCCAGCGGCATGCCGTCGGTGCGGCTATGGTGGATCACCGCATGCAGGTCACTGCCCACCAGCTCGGCGCTCTGGTAGCCCAGCATCGCCGCGCCGGTACCGTTGACGAAGGTGCAGGCGCGATCCGGTCCGAGCCCGAAGATGCCTTCGCCGGACGAATTGAGCAGCAGCGAGAAGCGCTCGAGGCTTTCGCCCAGCTGGCGCTCGCTTTGCGCCAGCCGTTCCAGCGCCAGCCGTTCGGCGGTGGCGTCGCGGAAGATCTTGGCGAAGCCGCGCAGCGGGTGGCCTTCGTCGCGCAGGGGGACCATGACGCCGTCGGCATAAAAACGGCTGCCGTCGGCGCGCTGGTGCCAGCGCCGGTCGTCCGAGCGGCCGTTGGCCAGCGCGCGCTGGGCCTCCTCGTCGGGCTCGGCGTCGGCGCGGTCTTCGGGCGTGAAGATGATATCGGCGCTCTGGCCCAGCGCGTCGCCCGCGCTCCAGCCGGTGATTGCGGCCGCCCCGCCCTCCCACTCGGTGACGCGGCGCTCGACGTCGGTGCCGATGAAGGCGTAGTCGCGGATATTGTCGAGGATCAGGCGCAGCCGTTCGTCCTTGCTGCGCAGCGCGGCCTGGTGGCGCAGCTCCTCGAGGCGGGCCAGTTCGGCGTTCTTGCGG
>JBBWZO010000338.1:0-4787 GCA_039649125.1 Massilia sp.
CATCAGCTACGGCGCCAGCGCCGGCATCAACCTGCCCTTTACCCTGGAAGCCTACGACCACGTGATCGCCAGCGTGCGCGACGGCGAAGCCGACATCCGGGTGCTCAGCAATTCCTGGGGCAGCTCGAGCTACGGGCCCTTCAATCCGAACCAGGCGACCAATGTCGCCTCGCGCCTGGCCTTCGAACAGGGCATCCTGTCGGTCTTTGCGGCGGGTAACGACGGCCCGAGCCCGAACACGATGAACCCGTACTCGAATGCGCCCTACGCGCTGGGCATCGGCGCCACCAACAAGGCCTATGGCATGACCGACTTCTCGTCGCGCGGCCGCCCGGACGGCAACCATGACCGCGAGCTGGCGCTGGCCAACCTGCAGCTGTTCCTGGCCGCCAGCGCCGAGGAGCAGGCAGCGTGGGACCACGCCGCGCGTCCGCTCGGGATCGACCGCCCGGCCATCGTGGCGCCCGGCGAGAACATCGTGTCGGCCCAGAACCCGGTGCACCCGATGACCACCAGCGGCACCTTCTACGGCGCCGCCTCGGGCACCTCGATGGCGACGCCGCACGTGAGCGGCATCGCGGCCCTGGTGCACCAGGCCCAGGACGCCCGGGGCGGGGTGCGCCTGGCCCCGCTCGACGTGATCCGCCTGCTCGAAGTCACCGCCAACAAGACGGTGATGCAGGGCTATGACACCTTCGACGCCGGCGCCGGTTTCGTCGACGCGCGCAAGGCGGTCGACGCGGTCAACGCCGGCGCCATCCCGACCGCCGTCACGCAGGACGACCTGGTGCGCTTCAACCCGGGCCCGATGCGCGTCAGCGGCGGCACCTACGCCGGCTCGGCGCTGCTGAACTCGTTCCAGACCAACACCGGTTACGGCCTGCACAAGATCACCGTCGAGCCGGGCGCCGTGAAGCTGTTCGCCGACGCCCAATGGGCGCTCGAGGCGAACAACCTCTACATCAGCCTGTACGCCCCGGGAGTCGACCCGAGCACCGGTACCAATTTCGCCGCCCAGTCCGCGGGACTGACCACCGTCCAGAAATACCGTTCGGTCGAAGTGAAATTCCCGCAGGCGGGCGAATGGCATGTGCGGGTCGACGGGCGCGTCAACCTGGTGTCGACCGACTACACCGGCAAGTACGAGGTGACGGTGCCCGACAACGTGCCGCCGACCGCGGAACTGGGCGTCAGCGCCACCCGCGTCAGCAGCGGCCAGCCGGTGACGATCAATGCCAAGGTCAAGGATGCGAACGGCGTGGCCAGCGTGGTGGATGCGCGCGTGCAGGTCGTGACAAGCGCCGGCAAGGTCCTGCACAGCTTCGACAAGGCGGCCTTCGTGCAGCAGGGCGACGCGCTGGTGTTCTCGAAAACGGTCACCCTGTCGGGCAAGGGACCGTGGACGGTCGAGGTGCGTGCGGCTGACGACGGCGAACAGCAGGCCGTCAAGCAGGCGACCATCGGCCGTAAATAAGCCAGCCGCAAACGAGCAGGCGCGCCATGCGCTGCGGGCTTGTTTGCAGGAAACCCGCCCAGAGGCGGGTTTCCTCTTTTCCGAGACATCGTATTGATATGGGTCACCAGGCCGGGATCCAGGATGACGGACCGCTTGCGCTTCCAGAACCGCACCGAAGACGACGGCTGGACGGTCGTGACGCGCGACGGGCAACTGTCGGCCCAGTGCGAGCACACGGTGGCCGTGACTCGCAGCGGCGCGCGGGTGCTGACCCTGCGGCCGGACGAGCAGGTACTGCATTGAGGATGCCGCACTGAGGCGGCCCGGCACCCTTCAGCAAAAATCCCGGCTGTTCGTCGCCAGCCTGCCCAGCAGGTGAGACATGTCCACCAGGCGCTTGGCCACCAGGTGCCGCACCTGCCCCTGGCTCTGCCAGATCCCGTACACGCCCAGCAAATTCGCCCCCAGCACCTCGCGCCGCTGGTGCTCGACCAGGTCCGGCCAGACGATCACGTTGACGTTGCCCGTCTCGTCTTCCAGCGTCAGGAACAGCACGCCTTTCGCCGTGCCGGGCCGCTGGCGCACGGTCACCAGGCCGCAGCCGCGCGCCAGCTGGCCATCGGCGTACTCGTTCAGCACGGAGGCCGGCATGAAGCGCTGCTTCAGCAGCTGCTTGCGCAGCAGCGCAACCGGATGGCGCCCCAGTGTGAGTCCCTGGGCGCGGTAGTCGCCGACGATCTCGTCGCCCTCGGACGGCGCCGCCAGCTGCGGCATCTCCTCCTGCGGCGAGGTCGGGCGCAGCAGGTCCTTGTCGGGCACGGCGCCCACGGCCTGCCACAAGGCTTCACGGCGGTGCCCGGCGAGCGAGCGCAGCGCGTTGGCGCCGGCCAGCACCTGCAAATCTCCCCGGTCCAGCCCCGCCCTCCTCGCCAGGTCGGCCACGCTGTCGAAGGGCCGGATCGCGCGCGCGTCCTCGATGCGCGCGGCCGCCTCCCGGCTCATGCCGCGCTGGAGGGACAGTCCCAGGCGCACGGCGGGCTGGCGCGTCGGATCGTCGAGTTCTTCCAGAGTGGAATCCCAGCCGCTGACGGCGATGTCGACCGGGCGCACCTCGACCCCGTGGCGCTGGGCATCCTGCACCAGCTGCGAGGGAGAATAAAACCCCATCGGCTGGCTGTTGAGCAGCGCGCACAAAAACGCCGCCGGCTCGTGGCATTTCAGCCAGGAGCTGGCGTAGGCGAGCAAGGCGAAGCTGGCCGCGTGCGACTCCGGGAAACCGTATTCGCCAAAGCCCTGGATCTGGCTGAAGATCGCTTCCGCGAATGCCAGTTCGTAGCCGCGCTCCAGCATGCCGCGCACGATGCGGTCGTAATAGTGTTCCAGCCCCCCTTTTCTCTTCCAGGCCGCCATCGCCCGGCGCAGCTGGTCCGCCTCGCCCGGGGTAAATCCGGCGCCGAGGATCGCCACCTGCATCACCTGCTCCTGGAAGATCGGCACGCCCAGGGTACGCTCGAGCGCCACCTTCATTTCCTCGCTCGGGTAATGCACCGGTTCCAGCCCCTGCCGCCGGCGTAAATACGGATGCACCATGCCGCCCTGGATCGGGCCGGGGCGCACCACCGCCACCTCGATCACCAGGTCGTAGAACACGCGCGGCTTCATGCGCGGCAGCATGCTCATCTGCGCGCGCGACTCGATCTGGAACACGCCCACGGTATCGGCCGCGCAGATCATGTCGTAGGTAGCCGAATCGTCGGGCGGGATGTCCTGCATCTCGAACAGGTTGCCGTGGCGCTGGCCGACCAGTTCCAGGCCGCGCCGCATCATCGACAGCATGCCCAGGGCCAGCACGTCGACCTTCATCAGGCCGAGTTCTTCCAGGTCGTTCTTGTCCCACTGGATGACGCTGCGGTCCGCCATGGTGGCGTTCTCGATCGGCACCAGGCGCGACAGCTTGCCGCGCGCGATGACGAAGCCGCCCGGGTGCTGCGACAGGTGGCGCGGGAAGTTCAGCAGCTTGTCCGCCAGGGTGGCCCATTGCTGGGCCAGGCGCGATTCCGGGTCCAGTCCCGCCTCGGCCAGGCGCCCGAGCAGGTCGGCGCGGCTGTCGAACCAGTGGTGGGTCTTGGCCACTTTCTCGACGATGGCCAGGTCGATGCCGAGCGCGCGCCCGCTGTCGCGCAGCGCGCTCTTGGGACGGTAGCTGATCACCACCGCCGCCAGCGCCGCCCGCTCGCGCCCGTATTTCGCATAGATGTACTGGATCACCTCTTCGCGCCGCTGGTGCTCGAAATCGACGTCGATGTCGGGCGGCTCGTTGCGCTCCTTCGAGATGAAGCGCTCGAACAGCAGGCTGGCGCGCGCCGGATCCACCTCGGTGATGCCGAGGCAATAGCACACCGCCGAGTTGGCCGCCGAGCCACGTCCCTGGCACAGGATATTCTGCGAACGCGCGAAGCGCACGATGTCGTACACGGTGAGGAAGTAGTGCTCGTAGCCCATCTCGGCGATCAGCGCCAGCTCGTGCTCGACCTGCTGCTGCACCGCCGCCGGAATGCCTTCGCGGAAGCGCCGGTGCGCACCGATATAAGTCTCGCTGCGCAGGTAGCTGGTGGCCGTGTGGCCGGGCGGGACCACTTCGTCCGGGTACTCGTAGCGCAGCTCGTCCAGCGAAAAGGTGCACAGCTTCGCGATGCGGATGGTTTCCCGGAGCGTCTCGCGCGGGTAGATATTCCCCAGGCGCACCCGCGAGCGCAGGTGCTGCTCGGCGTTCTGCGCCAACTGGTAGCCGCATTCGGCCACCGGCTTGCCGATGCGGATCGCGCTCAGCGTGTCCTGCAAGGGTTTGCGCGAACGCACATGCATCACCACCTTCCCCAGTGCGACGACCGGCAGGCCGTGCTGCCAGCCGACTTCCTCGATGGTGGCGCGGTGCGCATCGTCGAAGGCGCGGTGCAGCAGGTTCAGGCCGATCCAGGCGCGTCCCGGGAACACCTTCGCCATCCATCGCGCCTGGGCATGCAGGCGGTCGACGCCGGCGGGCTCGTGGCCGGGATAGGCCGGCAGCAGGATCGCCAGGCAATCCGGCATGCCCTGCAAGTGGGCCAGTCCGGTGGCAAACCCGGGCGGTACTTCCAGGTCGGCGGGACGCAGCAGGTAGCTGCCCTTCTCGCTGCGCGTTCTCCCCAGTGTGATCAGCTCCGCCAGGTTGCCGTAGCCGTTGCGGTTCTGCGCCAGCAGAATCAGCGACAGCGCCTGCCCACCGGGTCCATCGTCGTGCAGGTGAAAGTGCGCGCCGACGATCAGCGGCAGCTGCGCCTTCTTGGCCTCC
>JBBWZO010000278.1:0-38303 GCA_039649125.1 Massilia sp.
CTGGGGCGCCCTGTTCGGCGGCGCGATCACCTCGGTGCTGTTCAATATTCCCGGAGAGGCGTGGTCGGTAGCGACCACCTTCGACGGCTATCCGATGGCGCAGCAGGGCAAGGCGGGAGAGGCGCTGACCACTGCCTTCACCGGCTCGTTCATCGGTGCACTCATCGGCGTGCTGATGATCACCTTCCTGGCGCCGCTGGTGGCCAAGTTCGCGCTCCGGTTCGGGCCGCCCGAATTTTTTGCGGTCTATTTCCTCACGTTTTGCAGTTTCATCGGCATGGGCAAGGAGCCGAAGGCGAAGATCGTCATCGCCATGTGCGTCGGTTTCGTGCTGGCGGCGGTCGGCCTCGACACCATTTCCGGCCAGCTGCGCATGACCTTCGGCGCCCCGGTGCTGTTGCGCGGCTTCGATTTCCTGGTCGCCGTGATCGGCTTGTTCGGCATCAGCGAAATTTTGATGACGATCGAGGAGGGCCTGGCGTTTCGCGGCAAGAACGGCAAGATCGACCTGAACGTGGTGTTCAAGACCTGGGCCAAGATGCCGCGCCACTTCGCCACCTTGCTGCGCTCGTCGGCGATCGGCTGCTGGCTGGGAATCACGCCGGGCGGCGCGACCGCCGCCTCGTTCATGGGCTATGGCGTGGCCAAGAAGTTTTCCAAGGATCCGGACAGCTTCGGCAAGGGCAACGTCGCCGGCGTGCTGGCGCCGGAAACGGCGGCGCACGCGGCCGGCACCAGCGCCTTGCTGCCAATGCTGGCGCTGGGCATCCCGGGCTCGGCCACCGCCGCGGTGTTGCTGGGCGGCCTGATGATCTGGGGTCTGCAGCCGGGTCCGCTGCTGTTCGTCGAGCAGAAGGATTTCGTGTGGGGTCTGATTGCCAGCATGTATCTCGGCAATATCTCGGGCCTGATCATCGTGCTGGCGACGGTGCCGCTGTTTGCCGCGATCCTGCGCATTCCGTTCTCGATCATCGCCCCGGCAATTCTGGTGGTGTGCGCGATCGGCGCCTTCACGGTGCATAACGCCCAGTTCGACATCTGGCTGATGCTGGCCTTCGGCATCGTCGGCTACGTGTTCAAGAAACTCGACTACCCGCTGGCGCCGCTGGTGCTGGCGCTGGTGCTGGGGGACCGGGCCGAGGACGCGTTCCGCCAGAGCATGCTGGCCTCGCGTGGCGGGCTGGAGATCTTCTGGAGCAACGGGCTGGTCGGCAGCATCATGACGCTGGCCGTGGCCGGGCTCGGCTGGTCGCTGCTGGGTTCGCTGCGCGAGCGGTTCTTTCCGCGCGCCGCAGCAGACGCATCGACTGGCGGTGCGGCACAGCCGCAAGGCTAAAAGGCGCTCGAAGGGAGGGACCGGGACCTGGGCCGGCCCTCGTGAGGAGCACCGATTGAACGTGTCGAAGACGCACTTCAGTAATCTGAAGGAGAAAGCATGCAAACGAAACCTGTTCTGACCGCTGCGGAAACGACGCGCGGGCTCAAGCCAGGTCGTGTTTCAGCTCAGCTGCGCGTGTGCCGCATTTGTGACGTGATCCGTGACAAGTAACTCTGAGCACGCCGTTTTCTTGGATAAATCCGCCGCGCGTGCTGCGCCACTTTGGCGCAGCACAATGCGCATATAGCCACACACCCGCGTTGCCACAAACCGACCACCAGCGCATGACCTTGCACAGCAATCGCCACCTGCTAGACTGATTCTGATCATCGCCCCCCAACCGACGTGACGCCGACAGATAGCAAGAGCTCGCTTTTCAGCGGTGGCGATGCGCTGAAGGTCCGGACTTGATGACGGATGTCCCGCCCCGGTCTCCTGCTTTCTAAATAAAAACAAGCAGAACAGGCAGAACAAGCAGAACCACCTGAGGGAGGACAGCATGCATCACATGGAACGTGTCAGCCGCGTGCGCTCGATGCTGCGGCAAGTGTCGCCGGGGGACGACCTGGAATCGGTCCCGATCCCGACGCCGGAACAGGTCTCGGCCAACGAATCGCTCGACGTGTCCGGGGTGCCCGACGCGTCCATGCCGGTCGGCGGGATCCGCTTCGGCTACCAGGATGCCCTTGAGGGCGTGCGCAAGCTGAAGGAACGGCGCGACAGCGAAGTCAGCCCGGCCGAGCTGCTCGGCGTCGAGGCGATCGTGCTGGCGTACGACCGCCCCGCCGCGTTCGTCCGTGCCAGCACCTACGACCAGCTCGGCGGGGTCTGGGCGAAGCTCGATACCTCGGAGGTGCGCGCCCGCATCAACCCGCAGCTCGGCTCGATCGGCCGCATCGAGCTGCCGAACATGTACACGGTGCCCTACGGCGGCACCGGTTTCCTGGTCGGGCCCCAGCTATTGATGACCAACCGCCATGTGGCGCGCCTGTTCGCCGAGGGGCTCGGCTCGCGGCACCTGGTGTACCGGCCTGGGGACGCCCTGGTCGACTTCGAGTGCGAGTACGGCAGCCTGCCCGAGAATGCGTCTCCCTTCACCATCGAACAGGTGCTCATGATTCACCCCTACTGGGACATGGCACTGGTGCGGGTGTCCGGCCTGTCGGCGGAATACCAGCCCTTGACGCTGTCGGTGCTGGCGCCCGAGGACCTGGTCGGCCGCGACATGGTCGCCATCGGCTATCCGGCGCGCGATCCGCGCAACGACCTGGCGCTGCAGGACCGGATCTTCGGCAGCGTCTACAACGTCAAGCGCCTGCAGCCGGGGCAGGTGCGCCAGCGCAGCCCGGTGCGCAGTTTCGAGAACGAGGTCGATGCGATGGTGCACGACAGCTCGACCCTGGGCGGCAATTCCGGCTCGGCCGTGCTCGACGTAACCAGCGGGCGCGTGATCGGGCTGCACTTCGCGGGCGAATACCTGAAGGCGAACTACGCCGTGCCCAGCTACGAACTCGCGCGCGACGCCCGCGTGCGCGACGCCGGCGTCCAGTTCGACGGCAACATCGGCGTGACCGACCTGTGGCAGCACGCCTGGGACCTGGCCGACGGCCGCGAGAGCGCGGCGCGCCCGCAGCCGCAGCCACAGCCACAGCCACAGCCACAGCCACAGCCGCCGGCCGCCCACGCCGTCCTGCAATCGCCCGCGTCCGCGCCGCAAACCGTGGCCGACGGCGGCGTCATCCAGATCCCGATCCAGCTGCGCATCTCGGTCGACGTCGGCGCCGGCGGCGCCCAGGCCGGGCAGGGCGCCGGTGTGCAGGTGCGCACCAGCCTGGCCGAGGGCAGGCAGGGCGGGCGCATTTCCATGCGCGAGCTGCAGGAAATGGTGCGCAATCCCGAGGTCGACGATGCCGCGCTGCGCCCTTATTTTGTGTTCGACGCCCCGGTGTCGCGTCCGTTCGCGCCGGCGGTGATCCCGAACCCGGCGCTGGTCGACGTCGCCGAGCCGGCCGATACGATCGAGGGCGCGATGATGATGTCCTGGGGGAACGGCCTGAGCCGCCTGCGCCGCCAGGAGAAATTCAGGGTGCGCATGGCGTTCGGGGACCGGCGGCCGGTGCTGGTGTCCGAGGGCGATTCCTGGTTCCAGTTCCCGATGATGCTGGCCGACGTGGTCGACAACCTGCAGGACGATTTCAATATCTGGAGCGTCGATGCCGCCGGCGACACCCTGCAGAACATGGTGCACGACAACGCCGAGTACCTGGCGGCCCTGCGCCGCAACAAGGACAAGGTGCGTGCTTTTCTCTTTTCCGGCGGCGGCAACGACATCGTCGGCGAGGATGCGCGCGGCGAGCCGGTCATCACGCACATCCTGCGCCGCTTCGAGGCGGGACGGGCGGCCGAGTGGTACCTCGAGACCCAGGCCGTGCGCGATAAATTCCGCTTCGTCGAGGACTGCTTCCGGCGCGTGCTCGACAACGTGGCGCGCGAATTCCCGAACCTGCCCGTGATCTGCCACGGCTACGACTACGCCATCCCCGGCGGCGCACCCGGCGACACGCGCCGGCCCGGCTGGGCCGCGGTCGACAAGTGGCTCGGCAAACCGATGCGCGAGCAGCTCGGCATCCAGGACCACGCCCTGCAGCAGCAGATCGTGCGCGGCCTGATCGACCGCCTGAACGAGCTGCAGCGCCGCCTGTGCGGCGCCGGCAACCCGTCCACCCCTTATCCGAACGCCTGGCATGTGGACGTGCGCGGCAAGGTGGCCGGGCGCTGGGCCGACGAGCTGCATCCGACCGATGCCGGCTTCCAGGCCGTGGCCGCGCTGTTCGGCGCGGCCCTGCGCGAGGCCATGCGCGGGGACGGGCGTGAGGCGGTGCACGAAGCGGTGCAGGCTCCCGCAGCGCAGGCGCGCACCGGGGCGGGTGTCCTCGAGCAGGAGCGCACGCCGAACCTGGGCGACGACGCCGAGGCCGTGCGCATGCTGGAACAGGCCGAAGCGCCGGTCGAGGCGGCGGTCGACTGGCGCGTGGCGAAGGGGCTGGCGGCGCTGCGCGAGAAGATCAACCAGCTGGCGCCGAACCGCAGCCGCGCCTGCGACGGCACCATCGGCGACGCCCGGCACCGGACCCGCACTTCCGACCACAATCCCTGGGTCGAGGACGGCGGCCTGGGCGTGGTGACGGCGCTCGACATTACCGACGACCCGGGCAAGGGCTGCAGCGCTGAAAAGCTGGCGCGCTCGCTGGAGGCGGCGCGCGACCCGCGTGTGAAATACGTGATCTGGAACCGCCGCATCATGAACGCGAGCGCCATCGACGGCGCCGCGCCCTGGGAATGGCGCAGCTACAACGGCAAGAATCCGCACAAGCAGCACCTGCACCTGTCGATCAAGCCCGACAAGGCAGCCTACGATTCGACCGACGACTGGCGCATCAGGGTGTAAGCGCAGCAAGACCTCCTTGGCTGCGTTGCAGCGCCTCGCCGTCCAGACGACCTGTCTCCGGAGCCGCGCCTTGCCGTGGAGGTTTTATCGGGCGCTCCAGGCGGCGCGGCCGGCGCGGGCAGACACGGGTGCGGACAGGAGGCGGCATGAGCAACATCGAGCAGGGATATGTCGACGCGGCCCGGCGCTGGCAAGCCGCCGCGCCCGCGATCGAGCGCACGCGCGCGCTCGGCCCGGCGGCCGAAACGATCGAGCGTAAGGAAGCCTTCCTGCAGCACCAGCTGGACACGCGCGCGGGCGCGGCGCTCTGGGCCGGGGTGCGCCCGCCGGCCCTGTTCGAGCAGTTCGGGACCGAGCGGGTGCTCGCCACCAACGACCTGCTCAGTTTCGATACGCTGCTGAAGGCGATCGCGATCGGCCGCTTCGTCGGCCAGGTGTGCCGCCGCGAGGCGGCGGCCGACGGCACGTCGCGCCTGCGGCCGCTGGCCACCGGCTCGATGGTGTCGCCGCGCCTGCTGCTGACCAACCACCACGTGCTCGGCTCCGCGCAGGAGGCCGCCGGCGCGGCGGTGCGCTTCGACTACCAGCTGGGGGAGGAGGGCCAGCCGCTGCCGACCTCGGTGTTTTCGCTGGTGCCCGACGAATTTTTCGTGACCGACACCTTGCTCGACTATACGATGGTGGCCGTCGCGCCGACGGCCGACGAGGGCACGCCGCTCGCCCACTTCGGCTGGAACCGCCTGAACCCGAAGCAGGGCAAGATCCTGTGCGGCTACCCGGTCAATATCATCCAGCACCCCGAGGGCGACTATAAACAGATCGTCCTGTCCAACAACAAGGTGCTCGACCTGGTCGAGCATTCTTTCCTGTACGAGGCCGACACGCTGCCCGGTTCGTCGGGGGCGCCGGTCTTCAGCCGCCAGTGGGAACTGGTCGCCCTGCACCGGCGCGGCGTACCCTGCGTGATCGACGGCGCCATCGTCACCAGGGGCGGCCAGGCCTGGCACGAAGGCATCCCGGAAAGCGAAATCCGCTGGATCGGCAACGAGGGCACCCGCGTCAGCAGCCTGGTGCGGCACCTGTTGCAGGTATCGCTTGCTGGGCACCAGGACCTGCTGCGGCGCGAGCTCGCGCTGCCGCCGCCGCAACCCTTCCTCGTCGCGCGCCAGGCGCGGGGCGAACAGGACGCCACGCTGCGCGCGCCCCCTGCACGGCGCCTGCCGCCCCAGGCCGGGAGTGGCCTCGCCGTCGTCGATGCCGGCGCTGCCGCGGTGACGCTGACCATTCCCGTGCGGCTCGCCATTACGATCCAGGCCACCGTCAGTGGCCCCAGGGAGGGGTGAATAATTATTTCTTTTGGTAAATTATTCCTTGCTTGCAATGTGTGAGCTCTGGCTGTGGAATCTGCTGGCACAATGGTGTTTTGATCAGTGCGGCGCGGCGCGGCGCCTCGACCTGAACACCATGGACAAGGATTCCCTCACAGGCGAGTTCCTGCGTACGCCAACGGAAGCTTCCTTCCTCGAACACAAGCAGGTGCAGACCCGGGCCTTGCTCGGTTTTACGCTGACGTTCCGCACTGTCTTCTACCTCGGCTTTTTCGCCACCGACGTCGCCGCGTTCGGCTGGGGAGCGGCCAGCGCCACGCTGTTCTGCGCGCGCGCCGCCGTCGGGCTCACGGCCGGCACTTGTGCCTGGCTGGCGTACCGGCGGCCGTTGGCGGTGCGCGCCACGCGGCTGGCCGCCACCGGCATCAGGGCGTGACGGCCGCCAGCACGCCCGCCTTGTCGAGGGCGTAGCGCTGCAGGTCGGCCGCCAGGAACAGGTTTCCATTGTATTCGGCCCGGGCCTCATCCTCGAGGTGGGCCATCGACAGTGCGCCGCCCGTTTCCTGGTAGCGCGGACTGAAATGGGTCAGCACCAGGTTCGGAATGCCGGCTTCCTGCGCAAAGGCGGCGGTGGCGCGCGCCGAACTGTGCTGCGGGCCGGGACCGACGCGCTGCAGGACGTCCTCCGTGTAGGTCGCCTCGTGCACCAACACCTGCGCCGAGCCGGCCAGCGGCGCCAGCAGCGCCGGGGTGTCGTTGTCGCCCGCGACGATGATCTTGCGCCGCGCCCGGGTCGGCAGGATGTAGTCGCTGCTGCGCACGACGCGGCAGTCGGGCAGTGCGATGTCCTCGCCGCGCTGGAGCCGGCCCCAGCCCGGACCGGAGGGCACGCCGTCGCGCTCGAGCTTGGCCGTGTCGAGCTTGCGCTCGACGGCCTTTTCGGTGAAGGCGAAGGCGAACGAGGGCACCCGGTGCGACAGTTCCGCCGCTTCGACCGCGACATCCGGCAACGCATCGTATGTCCAGCCGTGCTCGATGTGGAGGAAGGCGAGCGGGTAAGGCAGGCGCAGTTCGGTGCTCTCCATCACGCCGCGCACGAAGCGTTCCACCGCCGGCGGACCTGCGATGAGCAGGGGCTCCGTCCGGTTCAGCAGGCCGGCGCTGGCCAGCAGTCCCGGCAGGCCGTAACAGTGGTCGCCATGGATGTGGGTGATGAAGATGGCCCGCAGGCTCATCGGCGAAAAGTTGGTGCGCAGGATGCGGTGCTGCGTGCCTTCGCCGCAATCGACCAGGTACCAGTGGCGCGCGCCGGGCGTGCGCAGGGCCAGTCCCGAAACATTGCGTGTCCTGCTGGGCGTACCGGACGAGGTGCCCAAAAACTGGAAGTCCATGGCGTGCGAGGCGGCTGATGACGGCTCGATTATGGCTGAAAGGCGCGAACCCGGCCGCGAGCCAGCGCTTTGATGCCGACCCTCAGGGCGCCTTCGCGTTCGGACGCAGTTTGTAGGGTGGACTCCCGAGTCCACGCGTCACAACGCTGGCGGAAATCTGGCGCTCCGAGCGCTCAAGGCGCCTTCGCGTTCGGACGCAGCGTCGGCAGGAACCAGCACAAATAGATGCTGACGGCGCAGCCGGCCGCCACCAGCAGCAGGCGCAGGCCGGGGTGGTCGAAGCGCATGAACGAGTAGCCGAGCGAAGCCCACATCAGCGCCAGCGCGACGATCTTCGCCTTCAGCGGAATCCCATTGCCCGCCTCGACATTGCGCAGGTAGGCGCCGAGCACGCGGTGCCGCAGCAGCCAGCCGTGCAGGCGCGTGGAGCCGCGCGCGAAACAGGCCGAGGCCAGCAGCAGGAACGGCGTGGTGGGCAACAGCGGCAGGAACAGGCCGAGGACGGCCAATACCAGCGCGCCGATACCGACGATGTTCAGCAGCGTTTTCATGGAGAGAGGGGATGCATGTTCCGCATTATGCCGGAACCAGCTTGATGAAATAAAATTTCAAATTCATAATCGCTATGAAATAAAATTTCTTCATGGGCGCCGGTTAATAAATGCTGCTTCGTAACAACAATTATAGCGATTTACTTGATATAAATATAAGCCGACAGTAGAATTCATGACGTAATTTCCCGTTACTCGTTGAGCCGGCATCGGTGCGCCGGATGCTTCCGGCCATGCCCTTCCAGACCTATACATCCTTGCGCTCCGCAGGCGCCACCGGCGCTTATTTTCGCCGCAGCGTGCTGCAGCGGCTCGCCGCGCTGCTGGTGATCGCGCTGCCGCTGGTCGGCCTGTTCGTGGCCAACGAGCGGGCGCAGCTGGACATGATCGCGCGCGGTGAAAGCCACCGCAACGTCCAGAACCTGGCCCATGCCTTTGCCGAGGAAATACGCTCGAGCATGGTCACGATCGACCTGTCGCTGAGCCAATTGCGCCTGAGCTGGTTGCGCAATCCCGAGCAGTTCGGGTCCATCGTCGCCGAACTGAACACGCACCTGCACGACAAGCTCCAGATGAACGTCGTCGTCGCCGACGCGCGCGGGCGGCTGGTTTTCTCGAGCATCCCGAATGTCCCCGCGCAGCTGAACCTGGGCGACCGCGCCCATATCAGTGTCCACCTGCAGGGCCCACCCGCCGACCGCCTGTTCATCGGTCAGCCGCTCAAGGGGCGGCTCTCCGGACGCTGGAGGGTCCATTTCTCGCGTCCCATCGTCGACGCTGCGGGGAAGCTGACCGGCGTGATCGTGGCCGGCGTCGAACCGGCGTATTTTTCGCGCTTTTATAACAGCGTCGACCTCGGCGCGAACGCCTCGATCGCCCTGGTGCGCTCGGGCGGCATCGTCATTGCCCGCACCACCCGGCACCTCCCGATGCGCGACAGCGGCAAGTTCCTGAGCGGCTTTCCCTATGTGCCGGGAAGCGGCGCCTACGGCACCTTCCGCCGCGTGAGCCGGATCGACGGCGTCGACCGTCACTACGGCTGGCGCACCCTGCCCGAATACGGCCTGGTGGTGACGGTCGGGCAGTCGGTGCAGGACGCGAATGCGCGCTATGCCAAGCAAAAGGAAATGCTGCTCTACACGGGCATGGCCGTGGCACTGGCCCTGGTGCTGGTCGGCTGGACCGCGCTGGCCGCGGCCGACAACCGCCGCCGCGGCGTGGCCTCGCTCGCCGCGGCCGAGGCGCGCTGGCAGCTGGCGCTGAACGCGGCCGGCGAGGGGGTCTGGGACTACAGCTTCAGCACGCGCATGATCACCCTGTCGCCGAGCGCCCAGGGCATCGTCGACGCCCCCGGCACCTTGCTGCCCTTCGACCGCGACGCGTTCACGGCGATGGCGCACCCGGAGGACGGCGCCGCCGTGCTGCATGCGCTCGACGCCCACCTGGAGGGCGCCACGCCCGACTTTACGGCGCAGTACCGCACCCGGCTGGGCAACGGCAACTGGCGCTGGATCCTGGCGCGCGGCCAGGTGGCCGAGCGCGACGCCGGCAACCGCCCGCTGCGCATCGTCGGCACTGTGGCCGACATCGACGCGCGCAAGCTCCAGGAAGAGCAGATCCGCCACCTGGCCCACCACGACATGCTGACCGGCCTGCCGAACCGCCTGTTGCTGGCCGACCGCCTGCACCAGGCCCTGCTGGCAGCGCAACGCGAGGAGGGCAAACTGGCCCTCATCTTCTTCGACCTCGATAAATTCAAGCCCGTCAATGACAGCTATGGCCACGCCGTCGGCGACGTGCTGCTGCAGCAAGTGGCCACGCGCCTGGGCGCGACGCTGCGCGCCTCGGACACGCTGGCGCGCCTGGGCGGCGACGAATTCGTCGTGCTGCTGCCGCGCGTGGCCGGCAGCGACGACGCGCGCAAGGTGGCCGAAGACATCCTGCGCGAACTGATCCGGCCGTTCATGACCGAAGCTTTTACGCTGCACATCTCGGCCAGCCTGGGCGTGGCCGTGTATCCGGACTGCGGGCAGGACGCCGACACGCTGCTGCGCTGCGCCGACGGCGCGATGTACGAGGCCAAGCTGCGCGGACGCGGTTGCGTGGCCGTGTGCGGCATGGCGGGCCAGGCGCCGGCCGGGCCGCAGGCAACGGAACTGCGCGAACCGGCCCGCGACGACGCCTGAGGGCGCCTAACAAAAGCCCCATAGCTGCGTTGCAGCGTCTGGCCGTACAAGGCGTACTGTCTTCGACGCCGCGTCGGGTGGCCGCATCCCTTGCTCCGGAGGTTTTGTCAGACGCTCCAAGCCGGCTGGCCGGTCAGGCCCGGCGCGCCGGCCGCAGGTTTTCCATCACGAAGCCGCTCGCCGGCAGGGTCGGCATGCGCGACAGGCTGATTTTCACGTCCTGCTGCGGCACGTCGTAGTCGATCTCGGTCGTCAGCAGGCGCAGCGCCGACTTGGTGAGCTCGACGGTGAGCATGTCGCCGGGGCAGCGGTGGTCGTGCGCATAGTCGCCCCCGCCCTGCGGGATCAGGTCGAAGCCGCTGCTTTGCCAGCCCACGAAGCGCTCCGGACGGAAGATTTCGCCGTCGCTCCAGGTGCCGGGATGGCGGTGGGTGCCGTACATGTCGAGCAGGACCCAGTCTCCCTTGTCGAAACGCAGCCCCTGCCACTCGAAGGGCACCAGGGCCTTGCCGCCGACGGCCGGGAAGAAGGGGTAATAGCGCCGCACTTCCTGCACGAACATCTCCATGTCCGCATCGCTGCCGCCGGCCAGGCGCGGGCGCCATTCCGGGTAGCCGTGCAGCGCCAGCGCGCCGAACACGATGTAGCGCGCCACCGCTACCACCGGGCGCAGCACGTTGATCAGTTCGACGGCCGCGTGCTCGGTCGACAGCACTTCGCCGTCGGCGTCGCGGTGGAAGGCGATCACGGCCAGGGGACTGTCCGGGTCGACCGGGCCGCCCATGCGTACCGCCTCGATGTGGGCGCGGGCCCAGGCTTCGGTATGGCGGCGCAGGCTCAGGCCCATCCAGTTGCGCGGGCCGACGGCGCCGGCGCCGTCGATCATGCTGGAAAACTCGGCGGTGCGCAGCACTTCTTCCTCGACATTCGCCAGCGGGACGCCGGCCCAGGCGCAGGCCGCGCGGCACAGCACCGCCTGCGCTTCCTGGATCAGGATGATGCGGCGCTGACGCGGCCAGCGTGCGAAACGGGCGCGCCACTCGGCTTCGGCCAGGGCCACCAGCCGCGCGCGGCTGTCGGGCGTCTGCAGCGACATCATCATCGCCTTGCGCACCCGGTGCATTTCGCCGTCGAGCACCTGGGCGCTGCCATGGCCCTGCAGCAGCCCCAGCGTATTCGGAGGAATCGCGCGCCGGCGCGTAAAGCGGCCGGGCTGGTAGAACATGCGTGCGGCCGCTTCGCCGCGCATGCAGACCACGCGCTGCAGCATCAGGCGGGTGCTGAAGATGTCGGAGCCGAGCTCGTCGCAGCGGTTGCCGATGAAGCGGTAGCCTTCGCTCAGCAGCGCCACCGTATTGTCGAAGCCGGGAGCCTGGGGCACGGCACGGTGGACGGGCATAGCGGGCGAGTAAGGCACGTTCATGTTGGTCTCCTTTCCCCCAGTGTGCCAGAGCCCGCGTGCGCGCTATGTGCGCTGGCGCTCATACGGCCGCGTTATGGTGATTTTCGCAACGGCTGGCCGCGTGCGCCATGCCGCTCCGGCGACGCCGGCCTGCGCCGGACGCAGCCGGGAACCGCGCGCCGCCGGCGCGTTCCAAGTAAGCGACCGCTGGATTTCGCTTGACCACAGGAGGCACCATGAGTCGCTACCGCAAGCGCCTGCCCCAGCTCGAGGGCCGGCTGTTCCTGGCCGACGCCGGGCTGGAGACCATGCTCACTTACGAGCAGGGTTTTACGCTTCCCTCGTTCGCTTCCTTCGTGCTGCTGCGCGAGGACGCGGGGCGGGCGGCGCTGCTGGATTATTTCGAACGCTTTGCGCGCCTGGCGCACGCGCACAACACGGGCCTGGTGCTGGAAACCCCGACCTGGCGCGCCAATTCCGATTGGGGCCAGGCCCTCGGCTACTCGGAACTGGCGCTGGCCGAGGCCAACCGGGAGGCGGTGGCGCTGGTGGCGAAGGTGCGCGACGCCTGGGATGCGCCGGCGCGCCCGATCGTCATCAGCGGCAACATCGGGCCGCGCGGCGACGGCTATCGGATCGGCCAGCGCATGGGCGCGGCCCGCGCCCGCGACTACCACCTGGCCCAGGTCGCCACCTTCGCCGCCACCGAAGCGGACATGGTGTCGGCCTTTACCATCACCTACCCGGACGAAGCGATCGGCATCGTCGACGCTGCCGCCAGCTGCGACATGCCGGTCGCCATTTCCTTCACGCTCGAGGTCGACGGCCGCCTGCCGTCGGGCGACGCGCTGCCGGATGCGATCGCCCGCACCGACCTCGAGACC
This sequence comes from Massilia sp., assembly GCA_039649125.1. Taxonomy (GTDB): domain Bacteria; phylum Pseudomonadota; class Gammaproteobacteria; order Burkholderiales; family Burkholderiaceae_D; genus Telluria. The sequence goes on from JBBWZO010000278.1 coordinate 12,569, forward strand.
GGCAGCTACGCCGCTTATTACATGGTCAATTGCGCCCATCCGAGCCATGTCGAGCCGGCGCTGCTGGAAAGCGGCCCCTGGCGCGAGCGCCTGCGCGGACTGCGCGCGAACGCCTCGCGCCGCAGCCATGCCGAACTCGACGAGGCGACCGAGCTCGACGACGGCGATCCGGAGGAACTCGGCGACGACTACCTGGCGCTGCGCAGGCTGCTGCCGCGGATGAGCGTGGCGGGCGGCTGCTGCGGGACCGACGAGCGCCATGTGGACGCCATCGCGCGCCGCCTGGGCGGGCGGGCGGCATAGAAGGCGGGCGACCGGGGGGCGCATCGACCGTTCCTTGCGTTCGATGGCACGTCTGATCGAACATCCGCGTGGAGTCAGGACTCCACCCTACCGTAGGGTGGACTCCCGAGTCCACGCGCTACAACGCCTGCTGCATACGCAACGGCTAGCTCGTCACCGCCTCTTCCACATGGCGCGGCAGGTAGATGCTGATGGTCGTCCCTTCGCCGGGCGTGCTGGCGATGCGGATTTGCCCTCCGCTCTGCTTCACGAAGCCATGCGCCATCGACAGGCCCAGGCCCGTTCCCTTGCCCTCGGGCTTGGTCGTGAAGAAGGGCTCGAAGGCGCGCTCCATGACCTCCGGCGGCATGCCTTCGCCGGTATCGGCCACGGCGACCAGGACGTAGGCGCCCGGCGGGATTTCCGGATCGGCGAGCGCGGCCGCGTCGTCGACCACGTGGTTCGACAGCGTGATCGTCACCTTGCCGCGGCCACCCATGGCATCGCGCGCGTTGATGACCAGGTTCAGGATCACGTTCTCGAGCTGGTTCGGGTCGACCAGCGTGTTCCACAGCGCATCCCTGCGCGCCAGTTCGATGGCGACCGACTCGCCGGCGGCGCGGTGCAGCAGGCTGTCCATGCGCGCCAGCAGCTCGCCCACGTTCACCACGCTCGGGTGCAGCGGCTGGCGCCGCGCGAATGCCAGCAGCTGGGCCGACAGTTTCGAGCCGCGCTCGATGGCCTCGAGGATGCTGCGCAGGCGCTTTTCCTGGTTCTTGTCGGATTTCAGCAGCAACTGCACGTTGGCGCTGATGATGTGCAGGATGTTGTTGAAGTCGTGCACTACGCCGCCGGTCAGCTTGCCGACCGCTTCCAGCTTTTGCGAACGCGCCAGCGCCGTGCGCGCTTCGTCCAGCCGCGCCTGGCGCAGCCGTTCGCGCGCCTCGGCCTCACGCCGCGGCGTGATGTCGCGCACGAAGGCGCTGGCGCCGAAGCCGACGTCGGCGGGCAGGGCGGCGACGACGATCTCGACCGGAATCAGGCGGCCGTCGCGGTGGCGCGCCATGACCTCGGCCGGCTCGCCCAGCACCAGCGGCGCGCCGTCGCGCGTCAGTTGCGCGAAGCCGCGCTCGTGCGCCGCACGGGCCTCCGGCGGCACCAGCAGGTCGCCGATCGGGCGGCCCAGCGCCGCGGCTTCCGGCCAGCCGAACAATGTCGCGGCCTGCGGGTTCCAGTCGGTGACGCGGTCCTGGGCATCGATGGCGATGAAGGCGTCGTAGGTATTGCGCAGGATGACGTTCATGCGCTTGCGCTCGGCTTCGTTGCGCTCGTAGGACTGGCGCAGCTCCAGCGTCATCGCGCGCGCCAGCTGCAGCGCGCGCCGGCGTTCGCTCGCCAGCAGCCAGACGACCAGGCTGAGCAGGAAACCGAGGCCGGTGCCGGTGACGGCAAACACGCGCGGGCGGCGCAGGTCGCGCCTGGCTTCGAATGCCTGCGACGAGGCGACCTCGAGGGTCCACGGACGGCCCGAGATCGTCAGCGGCAGGGTTTGCCGGAACAGCGGCTGGCCCCAGGACGCGTCCTGCGAGCGGAACAGCAGCGCTTCGGGGGCGGGCCGGGTGCCGTCGTACACCGCCACCCGCAGGTCGGCCGCATGGGCGCCGCCGAGGCCGCGCATCAGGTCCGCCATCCGGAACGGCGCATACACCCAGCCGATGATGGCGGCGCGGCGCTGTTCGACGGTGGCGGCCGGCATGCCGGCACGGTAGACCGGCATGTACATCAGGAAGCCCGGCTGCGCATTGCGGCCCTCCTGCACCAGCACCACCTTGCCCGACACGGCGGCGGCCCCGCTGTCGCGCGCGGCCATCATCGCGGCGCGGCGCACCGGCTCGCTGTACATGTCGAAGCCGAACGCGCGCAGGTTGCGCCCGGCAAACGGCTCGATGTGGGTAATCGCGGTGTAGAGGTCGCTCCCCGGGGCGGGGGACGCATCGCGCATCACCCGGTAATCGGGAAAACCCTGGGCCCGCACCGCGGCCTCGTGCGCGGCCAGGCGCTCGCGCGGGATGATCGTGGCCACGCCGAGCGCCTCGATGCCGGGGAAGTGCTCCTGCAAATTCTGGACCTGGAAATAGTCGGCGAACGCGCGCCGGTCGAGGTCGACGCGCCCGCGCATGAAGCCGCGCGTGCCGCGCAGCACCTGTTCGTAGACGGCCATCCGACGCACCGTGGTGGTGGCGAAGTCGCGCGCCCGGTATTCGAACTGGGCGGCGAGGTCGGCCTCATCGTTGCGCCGCGCACTGCTCCAGGCAAAATACGTGATCACCAGCGACACCAGCAGCACCAGCCCGGCCAGCACCAGAGGCCCCCATCCCCGTTCGGCGGAGGAGCCGGGGAGGGGGAGAGTCGCGTCGGGGGCTGGGCGGGGCATGTCGTTCTGGAATCGATAGAAAAGCGGACAGGCCGCGGCGGTGTGGTGGAGCGCCCTGGCGGACGTTCCCGGGTCGTCCCGGGACGCCAAGCATACCGGGCGACCCGGGCGCGGGGCGCACGGCTGGGCGTCCGCTGCAGTGTCCCGTGCAGGAGCGGCCGGGGCCTGGCACCGGCATTATGGCAGAGTTTCCCATTCCTTGAGCCAACATGGCGGATGCTACAATCGGCCTCGCATGAACCCATCTTCTCCGCCTCCCTTGCGCCTCCGGCGGCTTGCCGCACTGGCCGCTTGCCTGCTGCTGGCGCTGCTGTGGGGCGCGCTGGCGCCCGTGCGCGGACCCAGCCACGAACGCAGCTTCACCTTCCCGGCGCCGCCCGGCGCCGGCAGCGCGCCTGCGCGCACGCAGGCGCTGCCGCGTGAGCTGCGCTTGACGCTCGGCGTGCAGGACGTCCTGCTGCTGCGCAACCTCGACCGCAGGCCGCACTTTGTCGGCCCGCTGCAACTGCGGCCTGGCCAGGAAGTGCGGCTGCCTTTCGAGCACGCCGGAGAATATGCGTATGCCTGCCCGGACGTGGCCGGCGGCACGCTGCTGGTGCGCGTCGTGCGCCTGCCCGACCCCGGCTGGGAGCGTTTGCGCTGGCGGTTCGATGCGCTCGGCCACGCGCTGCGCACTCTGCCGCTGGTGGCGCCCCAGGACTAAGAGCGCTCCGTCGGGAGCTCTCGTCCCGGTCGGCGCAGGCCCTCCTGCGCGCGGGCAATCGTGCTGCGGTCCGTGGGGCGATTCTGTCATCATGGGACATGGCCACGATTTCCCTTCCCTTGTTCCCACTGAGCACGGTGCTGTTCCCGGACGGGGTACTGCCGCTGCAGGTGTTCGAGGCGCGCTACCTCGACATGATGAGTCGTTGCCTGACCGAGGACAGCCCGTTCGGCGTGGTCCTGCTGACGGCCGGGCACGAGGTGCGCACCCGCGGCGGCGAGCCCGAGCGCTTCGTCGAGGGCGGCACGCTGGCCACCGTCTGCGACACCGCGGCCACCACCCCGGGGCTGCTGCAGGTGATCTGCCGCGGCGGTGCGCGCTTCCAGGTGAAATCGTCGCAGCAGCGCCTGAACGGGTTATGGATGGCCGAGGTCAATCTGGTCGAGGACGACCACGCGGTGCGCATCCCTTCCGAGCTGCAGGGCGCGGCCGATGCGCTCGACCGGGTACTGGCGTCGCTGCACGACGTGCCGCAGGAACGCTGGCCGGTGCAGCCGCCGTTCCGGCTGGAAGATTGCGGCTGGGTTGCCAACCGCTGGTGCGAGCTGTTGCCGCTACCGAACACGCAAAAGCACAACATGCTCATGCTCGACAATCCCGTGATTCGGCTCGAGTTGCTGCACGACGTGCTCGACGAACATGGCTTGATCACCTCTTAGCGAGCCTGCCATGAAATTCTCCGACGAACTCCTGATTGCTTTCGTCAACGGCGAGCTGGCGGAGCCGGCCCGTGGGGCCGTCGAACGGGCGGCGCGCGCCGACCCGGTCCTTGCCGCGCGCGTGGCCGGGCATCGCGCCCGCCGCAGCCGTGTCTACGGGGTGGTTGCGGGCGGACGCGAGGGCGGTGCCCGCAGCCAGGCGAACGGCTGCGCTCCCGGCGCCAAGGTCGTCCAGCTCGATTCGATACGCGCGGCCCGCAACGTTCCCTTGCCGCCGCCGCTACCGCCTCCCGAGCCGTCCTGGGCGCGCCGCCACGTGCTGGCGGTGGGCGCCGCGCTCGCCGGCGGCGTGCTGATCGGTGGCCTCGGCTGGCATGCATGGCAGGGTGAAGCGGAACTGGCTTCCCTGAGCGGCGCCGACGGTGCGCTCGTGGCCCGCGGCCACCTGGCCGCCGCGCTGACTTCCCAGCTGGCCAGTCCCGGTCCGTCCGGCCGGGTGCGCATCGGCATCAGCTTCCTCGCCAAGGACGGCAAGTACTGCCGCAGTTTTGTCATGGATACGACGGCCGGCCTGGCCTGCCGCCTTGGCTCCCAATGGCGCATCCCGGTGCTGGCCCAAGGCGCGGCCGGAGCGGCCTGGATGGACGGCAGCGTCCTGCCGCCGGCGGTGCTCGACGCGATCGACCAGCGCATCGCCGGCACCCCGCTCGGTGCCTCCGCCGAACGCGCCGCCCAGGCGCGCGGCTGGAAGCGGGAAGGGTAGGCAGCGCTTCCATTGACCCGTAGGGTGGACGGCTCCACCCTGCGGCAGGCTGACCTTGGCACATGCGCCGTCCACGCGTTCAACCGGCCGATGCACTGTCGCGATGTTTCAGGCAATCGTTGAAGCAGGCGTTCGAGCCGCGTCGTCCCCAAGTGCCAGCGTGGAGCCGCCCGGTGAACCCGTCATTGAGGCCACTGGCCTCAATGACCCCTACGTACGGGGCCGAACCCAATACATGGCCACCTCCACCACGCACGATTCCATATACACTGCCGTGGTTTTGAGGTAACCTTGAGGGCGATATACTGTATCTCTACGTTTGCGCCCTGTCGTTACCGGTGCAGCGTGCCCACCGAGCCGGCCCGAGCGCCGTGCCCCAGCCGGCGGCCTGCCCGCCTTTCCAGGAGTTGTCTGCGTCGGCCACGCCTGCTGGGTCAGGCCGTCGGGGCAACGCTCCGCGTAGAGCGATTTGATTTAATGCCCGGAAAGAATAATGTCTGAAACACCGATGAACAACGACGCGCCGGCAACCCCGGCCGTCGCCGCGCCGAGCGCTGAACCGACCGTGCGCTTTGCCGATTTCGGCCTGGCACCGGAAATCCTGCGTGCCCTCTCCGAGCAGGGCTATACCCATCCGACCCCGATCCAGGCCCAGGCCATTCCCGTGGTGCTGCAGGGCCGCGACGTCATGGGCGCAGCCCAGACCGGTACCGGCAAGACCGCCGGTTTCTCGCTGCCTATCATCCAGTTGCTGATGGCGCACGCCAACGCCAGCATGTCGCCGGCGCGCCATCCGGTGCGCGCCCTGGTGCTGACCCCGACCCGCGAACTGGCGGTGCAGGTGGCAGAGAACGTCAAGGCCTATTCGCGCCATACGCCGCTGCGCTCGACCGTCGTGTTCGGCGGCATGGACATGAAGGGCCAGACCACCGTGCTGAAGGGCGGCGTCGAGATCGTGATCGCCACCCCGGGCCGCCTGCTCGACCATATCGAACAGAAGAACGTCAGCCTGGCGCAGGTGCAGATGCTGGTGATGGACGAAGCCGACCGCATGCTCGACATGGGCTTCCTGCCGGACCTGCAGCGCATCATCAACCTGCTGCCGAAGAAGCGCCAGAACCTGATGTTCTCGGCCACCTTCTCGCCGGAGATCAAGAAACTGGCAAACAGTTTCCTGCAGCAGCCGGTGCTGATCGAAGTGGCGCGCAGCAATGCCACCGCCGAGAAGGTCACGCAGGTCGTCTACAAGGTCGACGAAGAGCAGAAGCGCGACGTCGTGGAATTCCTGATCCGCCAGCGCGAGCTGAAGCAGGTGATCATTTTCTCGAACACCAAGATCGGCGCTTCCCGCCTGTCGCGCCACCTCGAGCAGACCGGCATCAAGGCTTCCGCCATCCACGGCGATAAAACCCAGCAGGAACGCATGGCTGCGCTGGAAGCGTTCAAGCAGGGGGAAATCGAAGTGCTGGTGGCGACCGACGTCGCCGCCCGCGGCCTCGACATTTCCGACCTGCCGTGCGTGATCAACTACGATTTGCCGTACAACGCCGAGGACTACGTGCACCGCATCGGCCGTACCGGCCGCGCCGGCGCCTCGGGCGACGCGTTATCGGTGTATTCGGACAAGGACGAGCGCCTGCTGGCCGACATCGAAAAGCTGATCAAGCAGACCATCACCCGCGGCGAACTGGCCGGCTTCGCACCGCGCGGCCGCGGCCGCGATGCTGAACGCGGCGAGCGTCCGCAGCGCGGTGAGCGCACCGAGCGCGGCCCGCGTCGCGACGCCGAGTCTCGCAGCGAACGCGCGCCGCGCAGCTACGGCGCCGGCCCGTTGCCGCGCCGCGAAAAGGTCGATCCGTGGTTCCTCAAGCCCTACGAGCCGACCAATGTGCCGCGCCGCGAAGCGGCCGCCGAGGCATCGAACGCGCCGGCCAAGCCGAAGCAGAAGATCGCCTTCCTGCTGGGCGGCATGCCGAAGCCGCAGCAGTAGGCACGCCGCAGTAAGCATGCAGGTTTTCACGCGCGGCAGTGGTCGCTGCCGCGCGCATCGCGCTCCTTCCTCCTCGATCGCTCAGCCCTGCCGTGCCGGCAGGATGGCGCGCACCCGCGCCAATAACTCTTCCTGGCGGTAGGGCTTGTTCAGGATGTCGAGCGGCTGCGCACGTGCCATCGGCAACTCGTCCATGTAGCCGGACGTGATCAGGATCGGCGTGTCGGGGCGCCGCTGGCGCACCTGGTCGGCCAGCTGCAGGCCGTTCATTCCGCCGGGCATCATCACATCGGTAAACACCAGGTCGACCTCGTTGCCGCCGTCGAGCAGGGCCAGCGCCTGTTCGCCGCTCGGCGCCGACACCACGGCATAGCCCGCCGCGTCCAGCACCGTTTCCGCCAGTTCGCGCACGTCCTCGTTGTCTTCGACGACCAGGATGCGCGCTTGCGCGCCCGCCTCCGCAGCAGCGGCGGCGTCCGGATGGGACGGGCCGCGCGCGCCCTCGGCCTCCACGCCGTCGACCGGGAATACCATGCGCACCGTCGTTCCCTGGCCGGGCGTGCTGTCGATCTCGAGCCGTCCGCGCGACTGCTGTACGAACCCGTGCACCATCGCCAGTCCCAGTCCGGTGCCCGGCCCCTTGGTCGTGAAGAAGGGTTCGGTTGCGCGCCGCACCACCTCCGGCGGCATGCCTTCGCCTTCGTCGGCAATGCAGACGGCAACCTGGCCGCCCGGCTCGCCCGCGCCGGGGACGGCGAGCGTGCTCACGCGCACCCGTCCCCCGTTCGGCATGGCGTCGCGCGCGTTGATCAGGACGTTGAGCAGGGCCATCTCGAAGTGGGTCGCGTCCAGTTTGCAGGAGGGCAGTGCCGGCTGCAGGTCGAGCTGCAGCGCGACGCGGTCGCCGAGGGTGCGTACCAGCAGCTCGGAGAACTCGACCAGCAGGGCATTCAGGTTGACGCGTTTCGGCTCGAGGTGCTGCTTGCGGGCGAAGGTCAGCAGCTGCTGGGTGAGCCGGCCCGCCTTCATCGCCGCGCGTTGCGCACGGCGGATCGGCTCTCCTGCGCGGTTGGCCGGGCCGGCGGCGAGCAGGGCCAGTTCGAGGTTGCCGTTGATGACTTGCAGCAGGTTGTTGAAATCGTGGGCCATGCCGGCGGTCAGCTGGCCGATCGCTTCCATCTTCTGCGCCTGCATCGAGGATTGCTCGCTCATGCGGCGCTGGGTGATGTCCATCTGCGAGGCGAAGAAATACAGCAGTTCGCCGTCCCGGTCGAAGATCGGGCCGATATACAGCGCATTCCAGAACGGCGTGCCGTCGGCCTTGTAGTTCAGGATGTCGAGCGCCACGGCGCGGCGTTCGGCCAGCGCGGCGCGGATCTCGTCGACCGTGCGCTGGTCGGTTTGCGGCCCCTGCAGGAAGCGACAGTTGCGGCCGATGATGTCTTTCTCGTCGTACAGCGTGAGGTCGAGGAAGGCGCGGTTGACGAAGACGATCGGATCGTCCGGCTGGCGCGGGTCGGTGACGAGCATCGGCATGCGCGTCATTTCGACGGCGGCAAAAAAGATGTTGCCGCGGTCGTTCAGGCCGGGATTTTCGATATAGCCCGCCTGCCAGTGCTGCACGCCCGGGTTGCCCATGGGATTGAAGGCGCTGCCTTCCAGCTCACCGTCAGCCGGCACGCCGACGCTCTCGCCGTCGCCTTGCACGTCGAGTTCCTTGGCGGTGCTTTCTTCGGGGTTCGAGCCGGTTGCCATGCTTCTGTCCTTGATCGCTGCCGTTACTGGCATGACGGATCCTAGCGCGCCAGTGCCGCCGCTGACTGTGCGTCGTCTCACGCACCGGTGGGTCGCGTGCAACAGGAGCTAGCCTAACTGCATGAGTTCCCGAATTTACGTGCGATAATATTCCTTCTAGGCTTTACAAAGACGCCGATTGTTCTGCGATAGGGGCTTGCAGCAGGGGCGATTGGACTGGGCGCTGCAGCGTTATTGTTGCCGTGCATTGTGAAGCTGCCGTAATTATATGAATGGGGGATTTCTTTGCAATTCGAACGCCAGGTAGCGGCTGCTGCCCAACATCTGCCCTATCGGCGCGATATTGATGGCATGCGCGGCATCGCAGTAATGATTGTCGTCTTATTCCATGCTTTTCCAAGTTTCATTGCGGGCGGCTTTGTCGGCGTTGACGTATTTTTTGTAATCTCCGGCTACCTGATCTCGAAAATCCTGATTACCAGCCTTGAACAAAACACGTTCAGCTACGCCGATTTCTATTCGCGCCGGATCAGGCGAATCTTTCCGGCGCTGATCCTTGTCTTGGCCGCTTCATTGTCTTTTGGCTGGTTTGCGCTGTTCCCGGATGAGCTCAAGCTGCTCGGCAAGCACGTCGTTGGCGGGGCTGGTTTTGTATCGAATATCCTCCTGTGGTTTGAGGTCGGTTATTTCGATACCGCTGCTGAAACCAAACCGCTGCTTCACCTGTGGTCCCTGGGCATCGAAGAACAGTTCTATATTTTCTGGCCCATCCTGCTGGTGTTGGCATTCAGGTTCCGCGCCAGCGTGCTCCAGTTGACCCTTGTCCTGCTGGCGGTTTCGTTACTGGTGAATGTCGCTGGCGTTCATCGGCTTCCGAGCGCGACGTTTTATTCCATTGCAAGCAGAGCGTGGGAAATGTTGTTCGGTGCCCTGCTGGCCTATTTGTCGTTGCAGAAGGTTTCCGTATTTTTCGGAGGCGTGCGCCGGCATCTCGGCGGCGATGTTGGTGTGGAAACTCAGCCCCTGTTCGATTCCGCGAGTCCGTCGAGCCGTAACCTGCTTTCGTTTCTTGGCCTTGCGTTCATCGTGACCGCTTGTGCGCTCGTACGGGGCGGGAAGAGTTTTCCGGGCTGGTGGGCGCTGCTGCCTACCTTGGGCGCAGTTTTTCTTATCGCCGCTGGTCCAGGGGCATGGGTGAACCGGGTCATCCTATCCAACCGGCTTGTCGTATGGGTCGGGCTCATCAGCTATCCACTGTACCTGTGGCACTGGCCGCTCCTGTCGTTTGCCCAGATCGTCGAGTCCGGCGTTCCGGCGCTGGAAATCCGCATTGCAGCCGTGCTCGCTGCTGTGCTCTTGGCGTGGCTCACGTACAAACTGATCGAGACTCCCATCCGCCGGCAAGGACAAGGCCGGTCGAGCGTCGTCGTGGTGCTGGCGCTCCTGATGGTCGCGGTTGCCGGGACGGGCGGGTGGATGTACAGGAACGAAGGCTTGCCCACGAGGGCCAGCATCGTCGAGAATGCGAACCTGCAGAAGGCACTGGTATTGGTGGAGGACCGCGATAACGCAGCAGCGTGCAAAAAGCGTTATGGCTTCGATACCCTGTGGGAATATTGCCTGCTGGCGGAAGTCGACAAGGCGCCGACGGTTGCGCTGATCGGTGACAGTCATGCCTACCATGTCGTTGCTGGATTGACAAAATACTATAGCGAACGCGGCGAAAACCTGCTTTATCTTGGGACCCGGATTCCGTTCTGGGGCGTGAAACCGGGGGTGAACGACCAGTATCAGGAAGCCACACAGCAAATGCTGGAATTGGCATTGACAACGGAGAGTGTCAAGACCGTGATCATGTCGACCATCCTGAAACTGCGTGACGATACGGAAGAGGGCAAGGCGCTCGTAGAGCAATTCCGTACAACGTTGCGAAAATATGTGGACGCGGGCAAGCAGGTCATTTATTTCTATGACGTGCCGACGCTGGACTTCGATCCGCGCGCCTGTATCAAGCGTGCTGGCATTGCCAGCTCAACAACAAACCGCGATTGCACGATGGCCGCCGCCGATTTCCGCAAGGCAGTGCAGGATCACAATGAGATCGTTGCCACGGTATTGAAGGAATTCCCGGCGATCACGACCTTCTCGCCTGCTTCTTATCTGTGCAATGAAACGCGCTGTCACGGGATGGTCGACCAGAAGCTGATGTACCGCGATACGAACCACCTTACTTACGACGGGGATTTGTATATAGGGGAAAAGTTTGCGAAGGAGCAAGCCGGAAAAACCTTGGCGCAAAATTAAAATCCGGCGACCCAGCCTGAGCCAGTCAATTGAATTGACTGGCTTTTTTTATGGGCGCCCACTCTCTGCGGCTGAACAAGGCCAGGTACGGTGCCTCCTGTTCCACAGGCAACAGGCACGCTTTCATGGTGACGGCCGTGTGAAATGTGCAAGGAGAGGGTTTGGCGACGAGGATGGTTACTGCGTTTCCCTGCGCCGATGCTAGCGTGGATCGAGCCACGGCCACCGGCATGTGCCGGCGTATTGGCCCGGCAGGGCGCGTGGCTTTGCGCCCTGCCGGGAAGTTGCCTTTATTGACGTGCGGCGCCCGGGTGCTCGTTATCACGAATGCGCAGTTCGTGGAACGCCAAGCCGAGAGTGCGCTCGTCTGCGCCTACGCCTGTCTGCTTCGGCGATGTCGGTTTGGGGATCGTAATGCGGATAAGCTTCTGTGTTCCGTCGGTCTCGAAATCCATCTTCAAAGTGTCGAGCCCGGCCGGAGCAACGAAATGGCGTTCCTGTTGACCAATCGCGACGGTCACTTGCTCGCCGATATTGGGGCCGAAAGCGTAGAGTTTCAGTTCCAGGCTCAGCTTTTTCGGCAGCGCATTCGCCAATTCCACCTCGACGACTTTCGCATCGCTCCAGCGACCGAAGGCTTCCGGCCCCGACAGGCCGCTGTCGCGGGCGGTTCCTTCGTCACGCAAAGCTTGCGAGAAGTCGACGATTTGAACGCCCGGCGTGCTTGGCCGACGCGGTTTGACCAACATGTAGCCCCTTCCTTCGACGGTCTTCGCGGTGTAGTCAGCGGCTGGGGTGAACTTTCCGACCACCAGCAGCCAGTTCTTTTTGTCTGGATAGGTGGCAAGATCAAATTTTTCGGTACTCTCGACGTGATGCACCTTGACGCCTGGGCTCGAGATGAACAACTTGGCCTTGTACAGCCCCGGTATGCTGTCGCCCACGACAGTAAGCCTGTCCAGTGGGCCTGCATCGAGGTATTCGCGCACAAATTTGGCGCCGTTCGAATACGGGTCGGAGAATGACGCCCAGTACAGCTGGCGGCTCAGCGTAGTAGCGCTGCCGATCGCAAAGATCGGCATCAGGACGCACAGGTAGACGACTGCGCCGCGCCGTTCGTCACGTCCCCAAGCGACGACCGTTGCCAATGCGATCGCGCAAAACAGCGGGAATACCGTGGGAAACATGGACAAGCCGTGCAGAGAGGGCGCATCCGAGATCAGCGGTGTGTAGTCAAGCGTCAGGCGCCATGCCGTGTAGAGCAGGGCGCCGGCCATCAGTATTGCAACCGGAAGCCTGATCGAGCGTTTCAGCTTGGTGACAGCGTCAACTTGCGCCGCAACGAAGATCGTCAGCAGGGGCAGGGCGAAGTCGTAATACCGCATGTGCAGGCGTTGGTCGGTGTCAAAGCCGGTGCCGCTGACGGTCACGGTGAACATCACCGTGACACCCACCAGCGAGGCAATCATCAATACCGTGTAGATGACCAGCGCTTGCAGCCGGGGACTGGCCTGACGCCACGAGCGTGCGAGGCCGAACGCCAGCAGGGCGCACAACGGGACTGCGAACAGGGTGCCCAGTCCCATCAGGTGGCCCCGCAATACGCCGAGGGTGGTGCCGAGCACCTCGAGCAGCGGCTTGCCCGCGATCGGCGAGTTGCCCGCCTGTGCGCTATACAGCGGACCGAACAGGCTGAGCCCGTTGCTGCCTGCCAGGAGGTAGCCCAGGCCGAAGCGAACGATTGCCGCGGCGACGAGGAGCAGTGCCAAAGCGCGCACCGCGCCGAACAGCCAGCTGCCGGACTGGCCGTGGCGCGAATAGGCACTCCAGACCAGGAACAGGCACACAGCAGGGATGACGAATAATCCGTGCATCTTGATTAACACCAGCATGCCCAGGAGGGCGCCGGCCGTCAATCCCCGCACCACGCTCGGCACTTCGTGGAAGCGCAGCACCGACCACGTGAGCAGCCAGAAACCGAGGTAGTAGGTTGCCTCGGGCATGAAATATAGCGTGTACAGGTTCGCGGGTCCGGCTACCGACAGCAGGGCGCTGATACATGCCAGCGACGGGCGCATCATGCGGCGCGCGACCAGGTAAATGAACGGCGCGGAGGCCAGGAACAGAATCGAATTGAACAGGCGCGCACATTCAAGGAAACCGTCCCCGCAGCTATTCGTATAGCTGAACAGTGCAAGGTAGAGATAGGAGGGAACGGTCGCTTCGCTGAATGGCATCAGGCGAGCGAAAGTGCTGTACGTGGTTTCGTCTGAGAAGATCGTCGGATATAGCCCAATGTTGCGAAAACTGATATAAAAAAACAGCAGCGCCAGGCCGGCAGCAAGCATTGCCGGAGCCGAGAGCGCAAATTGGGGGGGATTGTTTTTCATGCGTCAGAGATGTCTTTGAAAACACGCTGCCATGGGCAGCGATAAATGAAAATGCTACTTGAACACCCAGTGCTTGCTCATCCAATAGCCATTCAAAGCCACCAGTGGCAATGCGACGACCTTGCCGATCACAGCGGCCAATGCGTGCTCCGTGGCGAATATCGATAGTGTGACGGTAGCGACGGTCAATAAATAATTCAGCAGCACTACCGCCATGAAACGGGCAAAGGCAGACGGCGTGAACGGGCTGTCGAAGGTAATTCGGGTATGGAAGGCATAATTGACCGCCAGGCCGGCAAGAAAGCCCGCGGTGGTCGCGGTTAATGGGGGCACGCCCACGCGCAGGAGCCACCATAGCAAGCCAACGTCGATGAGCGCGCAGATGACACCGCCGGCGACATACACGAGGAATTGCCGGGGGGCGATCTTTTGCGCGCTCATTTGCGTAACAGGACGGTGTGCATCGCCCGCCGCGGAACCGAGCTAATGTCGTAGGCAAGGAAAGCCAGGATCAGCTGGATGCCCATCAGGATTGGCATGGCCGACAGCATCACGGTGCCGGCTGGCGTTTCCACGCCGCTCTGCGCCGAATTGAACCAGTGTATGCCACCATACACGACGCCCCAGGCCAACATGATTAGCCCCAGCGGCAATTCGATCGATGCAAGCGACATGTCGCGCAGGTAGTATTTGTAAAACAGGCGCTTGCCGAAGTTGCGCACGTGCTTGGCGAGGAACTCGGTGGCGATCTTCGAGATTTTTAGGTTGCTCACTTCGTCGCCGTAGCGTGCGTCCATCGGCACGTCGATCACCCGGGCGCTGAACGTATTCAGACGGAACAGCATGTCGGTCTCGAAGAAATAACGCTGACTGATTTTGTCGAACGGCAAATGACGTGCGGTGGCCGCATGCAGGGCCGTGTAGCCATTGGTCGGATCGAACAGGTCCCAATAACCCGACGAGAGCTTGCACATCAGGGAAAGCACGGCGTTGCCGAACAGGCGCAACGGCGGCATCGCGCCGATTTGTTCAAGGTCGAAAAAGCGGTTGCCCTTCGTGTAGTCGGCAGCTCCCGACAGGATAGGCGCCACGAAAGCAGGGATCAGGGACGGATCCATCTGGCCATCGCCGTCGATCTTTACCATGACTGTCATGCCGTCCTCGATGGCGGTCCGATAGCCGCTCATGACGGCTCCGCCAACGCCGCGGTTTTCCGGGTGGAAGATGACAGTCACCCGCGGGTCCTTGCACTCGCTCTGCACCAGCAGGCCCGAGCCATCGGGGCATTTGTCGTCGACCACATAGATGCGATTCACTTCCGGACCGATGGCGTCCAGGACTTGCATGATGTGCCGGGTCACGCGAAAGCTGGGAATGATTACGGCGATACTGTCGTTTGGATTCATAGGAGTTCTTCGAAATTTTTCTTTTCTCGCCACGCAGGCATATTGCGGCGCGCATCGACGCGACGCAATCATGATAAAACTTTCTATCTTAATACAACGATAAAGCGCATTCGCGGGCTGTAGCGGTCATGCGGACGCCGTTTCCGGCACGCCCAGCAACGTCGCGGCTGCCGATCGCCCGTTGTCTCTGGCATCCTGGCCTTGCAGGATGCGCAGCAGCTGCTCGGCGTTCTGGCGCCAGGTTTGCCAGCGCATGCCGCGCGATTCCGGCACGCTGCCGGCATCGCGCAGGTCGAGCCAATGCCGCACCGCGGCAGCCAGATCGGCCGGCGCCATTCCGTCGAAATACAAGGCGTGTTCCTGCGCCACCTCGCGGAACACGGGCAAGCCACGCGCGAGGATCGGCAACCCGTAGCGTGCAGCTTCGATCAACGGCAGTCCGAAGCCTTCGCCTTCGCTGGGCTGCAGCAGACAGGTACTGTTGCGGTAGATAGTTTCGAGCAGCTGGTCGTCCACGCCTTGCAACCAGAGCAGGCGGTCGCCGGCCTCTGGATGATTCCTCAGCCGGTCGAGGATCGCGGGGATGGTGCGCCGCTCCGCGTCGGGAAGCCCCTTCCAGCCTTCGTTGCCGACGATGACGAGATTGACCTGTTGGCCGGCCGCCCATAATTGCTCGAACGCTGCCAGTGTCTGCAAGTGCCCTTTGCGAGGTTCAATCGTGCCCACCATCAGGAAGCTGGGTCGCGCTGTCAGCGTGGCGGCCATTTCCAGCGCGGCCGATGGATTGCCTGCGCCGGCGGCGTGGTCGATATCGGCGCCATGGTGGAGCACCGCCAGTTCCAATGGACGTGGCGGCGGATTGTCCTGGCGGGCCAGCCAGTCTTCGGTTTCGCGCGCGACCGCAGCGGAAATGCACAGCAGCCGGTCGGCGTTCGCCGCGATGCAGCGCAGCCAGTTCGCATGGATCCGCTCGGATTTAGCAGGGAAAAATTCCGGCCGCAGGACAGGCAGCAGGTCATGAATCAGGAAGTTGACCGAGACCCCATGCATGCGCATGTGCTCATAGACCCCGCTACGCACGGCTTCGCTGACGACGGCCGGCGAATAGTCGGCGCTGTAAAAAATGTCGCCGGGCTGGAAGTCGATCGGCGCGTCGTGCAGCGCCGGCGCATTTACTTCCAGCAGGTGTAGCGCATAGCGTCGTGCATAGCGGTAGTGCCAGCGGTTGCCCGCGTTACTCAGGTAGACCGGCTCGATGCGTACGCCATGCTGGCGCAGGCGCAGCAATTCGAGCAACTGGGTGCGCACGACACGTTCGATCCCGGTTTTCAGGTCATGCTGGGCAATCGTGGAAACGTCGACCAGCACCTGCCGCAGCGTCAACGGACTGGGAGCGCGGGCCAGTGTTGTGGCCAGCGCCCGCAGCGCCTGGTCATCGTCGCGCAACGATGGGATAGTGCTCAGCGCCTGCAGCAGGGCGTGCCGGCCGGACGTGGCCTCGGCCATCGCTTGGTCGAGCGCGTCGCGGTAGCGGCCTGCGCAGTGGTCGGGACGGTGCTGGCTGCGCAGCACGTCGCGGGCACGGGCGCCAAGGTCGTCGCGACGCTGGCGGTCGCGGTGCAGGGCCTCAAGTGCGGCGACGAGTTCGCCCGGCTCGAAGCGGTCAGGCAGCATCCAGACGGCGTCACGCGGCAGGGCGCCCATCGAACCGTTGGCGTTGACGATCACGGGCAGCCCGTAGTTCATGACGTCGAGCACCGCCGCCGACGTTTCGCCGCGCGAAATACTGCGTAGCTGTACGCCGAGATCGGCCGCCTGCAGATACTGGTGGTAAGCAGTATCATCAGTCCAGCCGGCAATCCGGATGGTGCGGCTGGCGCCGGCATCGTCGATGGTGTCGACCAGCTGCGCACCGAACTCGCCGGCATGGTTCGCGCCGACCAGCACCAGCACGCAGTTCGGGTCCTGGTGCAGCTTCGAGGCCAGCCAAGCGTCGACCAGCACGTCACTGAGTTTGCTCGGACCGATATACCCGAAGGTACACACCAGGAACGTATCGTCGGCAATACCGAGGGCGGCGCGCGCCGCCTGGCGGTCCTGCAACGCCGGGGCCGCGCGCGGCAGCGGGACGACGGTCCAGTTGTGCGCCGCGTCCGGGCCGTACCACTGCTGGGCCAGCTGGAGCGAGTGTTCGGAATGGACGATGACCCGTGTGGCTCCCTGGAGCACCTCGAGATTGCAGGGGAAGTCGTTCATGGCCGCGGCGTGGTTTCCGGGCAATTGGCTGGCCTGCAGGGCGCCGTAACCATGCGAATGGAACAGTGCATCGCTCCATGCGTTCGGGATCCCTCCCGTCATCTGCTCGTAAGCGAGTACGCTGCTGAGGAAAAAGTCATGCAGGACCACCACGCCCGGATGCTCGCGTAGCAGGCCGAACATACTACTGTGAAAAGGACTGTTGCCGAACTGGTAGAGCAGTTGGTCGAACTCGTGCGCGTGCTTCGTAAGCCAAGCGGCATCGTGCCGGGGCAGCGCGGCCAATTGCGGCGACAGGTTCACGTCTTGCTGCTGCACGATCAGGGTGATCTCGAAGTCGTCGAGCATGGCAGGCAGCAACTGGGCCGCATAATCGGCGATCCCGGTGCGCTCCGGCGGCAGTGGCGTTACGAAGGCCAGGCGGCGCCGGGCGCGTAGCGCCTTGCCCGCCGCGGCAACTGGGGCACGGCTGCGTGCCAGGCCGGCGAGGATCGTGCGTGCGGCCGCGTCCGGATCGGCAGGGTCGAGCCGGAGCGCGTGACCGGTACCGAGGTGGACGCCCGCATCGGCGTGGACCGCGTCCGACAGCGTCAACGCTAAGTCGGCGCGGCCGAGCAGGATCATCCGGCTGTCGATGAAAGACAGGGCAATGTCGTCGGTCGCAGCCTTGGCCGATGGGACACGGTCGAGCAGGATCGCCACCTGCGGGTTGTGCCCGAACTGGCCGATCGAAAATACGCTCTCATCCTCGTAACCATCGAACAGGCTGGTGGCCACCACGGCGTCGGCTCCAAGCTCCTTGATCAGGTATTCGCGCGCCAGTTCGCTGGCGCGGCGGCGTCCCGCATTCGCCTGCTGCCGGAAGTGCGAGGGCACGACGGGGTCAAAGACGTGAATATGTTCGGGCGCTAGCAAGTCCGCGAAGCATGCGCGCAGCTCGGTCGCACGCGGCAGTGCGCCGTTCAGAAGAATGCGGAAAGCATGCTGGCCGGGTGCTCGCAGCAAGGCCAGCGCCAGAGCGAAGACGTCTTGGCCGTGGCCATGTTCGATCCCACGAAGCTGGGCTGCTTGCAAATCGATGACGATGCGCATCAATCAATCCTTGTTTTTCGATTCTGAGGTGAGCGCGCGGTAAATGACCAAGCTGCGCGGTGACATTTCCGACGCCAACGGGTCGATGTCAGCGGCGCGGGCGATATCTGTCGGTGCGGGCGCATACATCAGCTGCAGCAGGCGCGTATGCACCCGTGGGAAGTGCGATACCAGCCGGCGCGCAACACGCTTGAGCGCCGGGCGTCGTAACACGCTCTGGATAATGCGGCGCAGGGCACTATGGACAGGCTGACGCAGGCGCGAGGCGCGGCCGGCGCGGGCGAGCCAGCGGCCGCTGCCGGCGAAGGCACGCAACACACGTTTGCCGATGCTGATGCGTCGGCGAAGCAGTTCGCCGAGCTCGTGGCGCAGTGCGGCAGCTTCTGCTTCCGCCTGGGTCAGGCGTCCCTCGATCCACGCCACGTGCTGGGCCAGCCTGGCGCTTTCATCAACGGCATTCTGGTGCAATCCTTCCAGCTGGCTGATACGCGTACGGAGTCGAAAGTTGATGTTTTCGTTTTTGTCGGCGGCAGCCATGGCCGCGCGTCGCGCCAGCTCATCGGAATGCATTGTTTCGTTCTTGGCGATGTCGGCAGCAAGTGTCAGCGTCGTGGAATGCAGGCGCGCAATCTGGCTGTCGACAGTGGCGAACTGCTGCTGGACCGACATGGAAGTAAGGTCCTGCCGCTCGCGCAGTTGGGCCACTTCGTCGCGTACCCGGTCCTGCTCCTGCTGGTAACGTTGGGCGAGAAAATGCAGGTCGATGCCGTAAGTCGCAGTGAAAAGGGCGTCCCAGTCTGCCAGCTGTGACGGCGCGCCCGCCTTTTGCGCCACCACGGCATAATCGGGACTGACGCCTGCCAGGACGTCGAACAGCTCCAGCCGGTCAGCGCTGGACAGGTGCTCCGCCTCCTGCAGCCGGAGCACGTTATGGCGTGCGAACCCGCCGAACTCCACCGCGAAAGCAAGCAATTTGGGCGGCAATGGCCGGATGTGCGAGGGATCGTCGTAAAACGACGAGGTCCCTACGACCAGGTTTTCCGGATTCGGGGTTTCAAGAATCAGCAGGCCGCCGGGCTGCAGCACGCGCAGGGCTTCGGCAATCAGCGTCTGCATTTGGCCGAAGGGAATGTGCTCTACCAAATGGAAGGCCGAGACCACAGCCAAGCTGGCGTCAGCGTGCGCGCGCAGCACCTCTAGCACATCGCCGTTTACGACGCTGAGATTGCGCTCGCGGCAGGCTGCCAGCATGCCTTCATCGAGGTCCACGCCTACGGCGGCAAAACCGGCTTCGTTCAGCAGCTCGAGCCACTCACCCCGGCCGCATCCGAGGTCGAGCGCGGCAGCGCCACCCTGCGCCAGTGGCTGCACGAACGACAGGTAGATTTTCAGCCGCCCGCGGATGATGTCGCGGCTGCCGCGGTAACGGTCTTCGAAGGCGCGATAGAACCAGTCGCTCATCGCGCAATCTCGATGTGGGGTTCGAGCCAGGTATTGCCAACGAAAGGCTTTCGGTTCATGTTCGTCACAATAAAGAGATAGGCCAGGTCCCGCCATTCATAATTGTCGGCGAGATGCGTCTCGGTGCTAGTCAGCGCCGTGGTGATCGAATAGCTGCCGTCGCCAAGATTGAGGGGGAAGCTGAAACGGAACTCAAGACGTTCACCGGCATGAACGTCGTTGACGACCTGGTCCAGGTGGTGGGTATTGGTGCCGAAGATCGGCTGTCCAAGGCGGTCCTTGATCATGTAGCCGAGCACCAGGCGCGGCACCGAGACGTGCACCTGCACGCTGATGCGCAGTGTCACCGGTTCGCCGACGTTGACCATTTCCAGTGGCGCGCCGGCTGCGTTCTCGAGCGTGATGGCGGCAACGGTCGCCTCGCCGGTGCCGGAGGTGGTCTGTACCCGGCCTTCGCCGGTTACCACCTGCGATACGGTGGAGTTCTCGCGTTCGGCGATGAGGGCGTTGTAATAGTCCATCACTTCCTCGGGCGCGCCTTGCTTGACCAGGCTGCCGCCGTCGAGCAACAGGGCGCGGTCGCAGATCGCCTGCATCGCGACGCGGTCATGGCTGACGATCAGCAAGGTGGTGCCGAGTTCGCGGAACCCCCGGATGCGCTCGAAACTGCGGTGCTGGAAATAGGTGTCGCCCACCGACAGCGCTTCGTCGATGATCAGGATGTCGGGCCGGCGCGCAGTGGCCACGCTGAATGCGAGCCGCACCTGCATGCCGGACGAGTAGACCCGCACCGGCTGGTCGATGTAGTCGCCAATGCCGGCGAACTCCTCGATCTCCGGCATCAGGGCATCGATGTCCTCGACGCTCAGGCCGATCAGCTGCCCGGCCATGTAGGCGTTCTGGCGCCCGGTGAACTCGGGGTGGAAACCCATGCCCAGTTCAAGCAGGGCGGCGACGCGGCCATGCATGGTGACGCCGCCGGTGGTCGGCTGCGTCGTACCGGTGATGAGCTTGAGCAAGGTACTCTTGCCGGCACCGTTGATGCCGATGATGCCCACCGCTTCGCCGGGGGCGAGCTGGAAGCTGATGTCGCGCAGCACCCATTTCAGGGTGTGGCGCGGGCCGCGGAAAGGCAGCACCCATTCCTGCAGGCGCGCCCAGCGGGTGTGATATTGCTTGTATGCCTTGCCCAGATGCGAGACGAGAACGCTGCCCATCATAATTCGTCCACCATTTCACCGGCACGTTTGCGGAACAGCAACAGGCCGAATACACAGCACGCCAGGGCCAGCAGTGCGACCGGCCACAGGCTTTCCCAATCGGGCATGGCGCCGTGCAGCAGGATGGTCTGGTAGGCCGTCACCAGCGTGGCCATCGGATTCCACACGAGCATGTCGCGCACCTCGGGCGGCAGCGCCGTGACCGGGTAGACGATCGGCGTGAACCAGAACCAGAACTGCAGCAGGATGCCGAAAAACTGGCCGACGTCGCGGAAGAACACGTTGAGGACGCCGACGATGATGCCCAGCGAGATCGCGAACACGATCTGGATCAGCAGTACCGGCACCATGGCGAGATAGGCCCAGCCGGGGAAGGAGTCGGACAACGCCAGGAACAGCGTGAACAGGCCGAACACGATGCCGAAATTGACGAGGGCATTGAGCACCACGATGATCGGCAGGCACAGGCGCGGGAACTGCAGTTTCTTGAGCAGGTTGGCGTTTTCGAGGAAGACGGTCTGGCTGCGGCCGGTAATCTCGGCGAACAGCGCCCAGGTGAGGGTGCCCGCGCACAAGTAAATGCTGTAGCTGAAGGGCGACACCGAACCGGCCAGGCGGTTGCCCATGACCTGCGAGAACACCATGGTGTAGACCAGGATCATCGCCAGCGGATTGAGAATGGTCCAGACCGCCCCCAGCATGGAGTTGCGGTACTTGGCCTGGAATTCGCGTTTGACGCTGCCGCCGATGAAGCCGCGGTAGCGCCAGACACTGGCGAACAATGAAGGGGTAATCATGCGTGCGCGCCTCTGTGTGCGCCCAAGGATGCCGCGCTGGACAAAGACAGGTTCATAAGAGCAGGGAATCTCATGCCGCTGCCGCCGCGTTACCGGCAGCGATGACGAGCGCCAGGTACGCGGCTACGGCGGAGTCTGAAAGCTAAATTTTAAACAACTATTATAGCACGACAGCACCCGGCATTTTAGTCAGCAGGGCGGCTGCGTCAGCCGTCAGCCGCCCTGTCTCATTCAGGCCGGCGCGCTGTGAGCGCAGTGCGGACACGACTCCCCGTACACGTACGCGGGATCGAGCTGCTGGCGCGGCGTGACCACCGCGCGGCAGGCGAAGCACTGCACGGTTTCGGTGGGTTCCAGTTTCGGGTTGAGCGCCGTGCGGTAGTCGAACACGAAGCAGTCGCCCGTGTAATGCTCGCCGCCGACTTCCTCGAAATACTTCAGGATGCCGCCTTCCAGCTGGTAGACGTTGTCGTAGCCGATGTTCTGCATGTGGATCGCCGCCTTTTCGCAGCGGATGCCGCCGGTGCAGAAGGTGACCACGGTCTTGCCGGCGAAATCGTCCTTGTGCGCCGCGATCACCTCCGGGAACTCGGTGAATTTCTTGATGCGGTAGTCGACCGTGCCGGTGAAGGTGCCGACGTCGACTTCGAAATCGTTGCGGGTGTCGACCATCACGACCGGCTTGCCGGCGTCGTCATGGCCCTGGTCGAGCCAGCGCTTGAGGGTCTTCGCCTCGACTGCCGGCGCACGGCCGAGTTCCGGCTTGATCAGCGGCATGCGCATCGTGATGATCTCTTTCTTGATCTTCACCAGCATGCGCTTGTGCGACTGCTCGTTCGACAGGCTTTCCTTGACCTCGAGGTCGGCCAGGCGCGCGTCGCTGCGCACCCAGGCGAGATACCGGTCGATCTGCTCGCGCGGGCCGGAAACGAACATGTTGATGCCTTCCGGCGTCAGCAGTACCGTGCCCTTCAGGCCCAACTCGTTGCACAGCGCGGCATACTGGGTGCGCAGCTCGTCGAGGTTGTCGAGAGTGATGAATTTATAGGCAGCAATATTGACGTGGGTAGTAGCGAGGGACATGGCGGCAGGGTGCGAAAGACAGGCCGACATTATAGAGCAGGTGGGCTTTGCGTTCTCAACCGGGGCGCCTTCCGGCCCGCCCGGGCGCCGGGATAGGGGACCCGCCGCGGATCCACGTTGCGGAATTGCAACTAATCCGCCACCTGCCTGCCGGGTTAAAATACGGCCATGACTTCCCCGACTTTCACCCACCTGCGCGTCCACTCCGAATACTCCATCGTCGACGGCCTGGTCCGCATCGACGACCTGGTCGGCGCGGCCGTCAAGGACAAGCAGCCGGCGCTTGCCGTCACGGATCTCGCCAACATGTTCTGCATGGTGCGCTTCTACAAGGCGGCGCGCGGCAAGGGCATCAAGCCGATCGTCGGGGTCGACGCCTGGATCACCAACGACGAGAACCGCGACAAGCCGTCGCGCTTACTGATTCTTGCGAAAAACCGCACCGGCTACCTGCAGCTGTGCGAGCTGCTCTCCAAAGCCTGGCTCACCAATCAATACAAGGGCCGCGCCGAGATCCGCATCGAGTGGCTGGAAGCCCTGGCGACTTCCGTGTCGACGCTGGAGCCGGATGTGCCGCAGGCGAACGCCCTGATCGTGCTCTCCGGCGCCTGCTTCGGCGACGTCGGCCAGGCCATCGACAATGGCGACATCGCGCGTGCCGAAAAGGCGGCCGAGCGCTGGGCGCGCATCTTCCCCGGCCATTTCTACATCGAGATCCAGCGCGCCGGCCGCGCCAACGAGGAAGCCGCGGTGCGTCATTCGGTGGCGCTGGCGTCGCGCCTCGGGCTGCCGGTGGTGGCCACCCACCCGGTGCAGTTCATCCGCAAGGACGAGTTCATCGCCCACGAAGCGCGCACCTGCATCGCCGAGGGCGAGATGCTGGCCAACGCCAAGCGCGTGCGCCGCTTCAACGAGGAAATGTGTTTTAAATCGCAGGACGAGATGGCCGAGCTGTTCAAGGACCTGCCGGGCGCGCTCGCCAATTCGGTCGAAATCGCCAAGCGCTGCAACGTCGTGCTCACCCTCGGCAAGCCGCAGTTGCCGGATTTCCCGACGCCGCCAGGCATGACCATCGACGACTTCCTCGTCGCCGAGACGAAGAAGGGCCTGGAGGAGCGCCTGCTGCAGCTGTTCCCGGATCCCGAGAAGCGCGAGCAGGAGCGCCCGCGCTACGAGGCGCGCCTGCAGTTCGAGAACGAAACCATCATCAAGATGAAGTTCCCGGGCTACTTCCTGATCGTTGCGGAATTCATCCAGTGGGGCAAGAACAACGGCGTGCCGATCGGCCCGGGCCGCGGCTCGGGTGCGGGCTCGCTGGTGGCGTACGCACTCAAGATTACCGACCTCGATCCGCTGAAATACAACCTGCTGTTCGAGCGCTTCCTGAACCCGGAACGCGTCTCGATGCCCGACTTCGACATCGACTTCTGCCAGGAAAAGCGAGAGCTGGTCATCCAGCACGTGAAGGACCTGTACGGCCGCGACGCGGTCTCGCAGATCGCCACCTTCGGTACCATGGCGGCCAAGGGTGCGATCCGCGACGTCGGCCGCGTGCTCGACTACGGCTACAACTTCTGCGACGGCATCTCGAAGCTGATCCCGTTCAAGCCCGGTAAACCGGTCTCGATCGCCGAGGCGATCGAGGAAGAACCGCTGCTCAAGGAACGCCTCGAGAACGAGGAGGAAGTGAAACAGGTGCTGGACCTGGCCCAGCAGGTCGAGGGCATCACCCGCAACATCGGCATGCACGCCGGCGGCGTGCTGATCGCGCCCGGTAAGCTCACCGATTTCTGCCCGCTGTACACCCAGGGCGGCGACGCCGGCGTCGTCTCGCAGTACGACAAGGACGACGTGGAGGCCGTCGGCCTGGTGAAGTTCGACTTCCTGGGTCTGACCACGCTGACCATCCTCGACCGCGCCGTGAACTACATCAAGGCGCTCGACCCGCTTGAGGCCGACTTCGACCTGGCCAAGCTGCCGCTGAACGACCGGCCGTCCTATAAACTGCTGACCGAAGCGAAAACCGTCGCCATCTTCCAGCTGGAATCGCGCGGCATGCAGGGCATGCTGAAGGATGCGCGTCCCGACCGCTTCGAGGACATCATTGCGCTCGTGGCGCTGTACCGTCCGGGCCCGATGGACCTGATCCCCGACTTCTGCAAACGCAAGCACGGCGAGAAGTTCGATTATCCCGATCCGCGCACCGAGTCCATCCTGTCCGAGACCTACGTCATCATGGTCTACCAGGAGCAGGTCATGCAGATGGCGCAGATCGTCGGCGGCTATTCGCTGGGCGGCGCCGACATGCTGCGCCGCGCGATGGGTAAAAAGAAGGCCGAAGAGATGGCCGAGCACCGCGAGATTTTCCGCGCCGGTGCGGCGAAGGACGGCCTGTCGACCGAGAAGGCCGACGAGATCTTCGACCTGATGGAGAAGTTCGCGGGCTACGGCTTCAATAAATCGCACGCCGCCGCCTATGCGCTGCTGTCCTACCACACCGCCTACCTGAAGGTGCACCACACGGCCGCCTTCATGGCAGCGAACATGTCGCTGGCGATGGAAGACACCGACAAGATCAAGATCCTGGTCGAGGACGCGATCGACGTCTGCAAGCTCACGCTGCTGCCGCCCGACGTCAACGAATCGCAGTACCGTTTCACGCCGGAAGGCGAGCCGAAGTCCGTGACCGGGAAACAGGTCACGAATATCCGCTATGGCCTGGGCGGCGTGAAGGGCGCAGGGCAGGGCGCGATCGAGGCGATCGTCGCCGCGCGCAAGGAAGGCGGCAAGTTCAAGGACCTGTTAGACTTCTGCAAGCGGGTCGACCGCAAGCAGATCAACCGCCGCACGATCGAGTCCCTGATCCGCGCCGGCGCCATGGACTGCTTCGGCGTCGACCGCGCGATCCTGCTGGCCTCGGTGAGCTTCGCGATGGAAGTCGCGGGCCAGGCCGCAGCCGCGGCCAACCAGGTCAGCCTGTTCGGCGGCGACGATTCCGTCCTGGTCGCCCCGCCGGTATACGTGAAGGCCACGCCCTGGTCCGACCGCCTGAAGCTGTCGGAAGAGAAGATCGCGCTCGG
>JBBWZO010000361.1:0-40413 GCA_039649125.1 Massilia sp.
TTCAGCAGGATGACGTCGCGCGCGAAGCCGTGCTTCAGGCGTTCGTCGGTCATGGCGTTGCCGCCGTATTTGATGACGATGGTCTTGCCGTGGAAGTTGCGGATGTAGGGAAGCGCCTCGGCCAGGATTTGCGCCTTGATTTGCGGCGAGACCTTGGTCAGGTCATTGTTTTGATCCTCGGTCTGCAGGCTGGTCAACTGAGCGTTCATGGTGAGTCCGAAATTAATGTGGCGGAGATTTTACAGGCAACAAGGCCGCCTTTGTGGGCATTATGCGGCAGTCTTGTTGTATTTTATGGGCTGACCGGTTCAGGATGGGCTGCCGATGAATGCTGCAACGATATTACACATGACGATTGATCTTTGTCGCAGGGGTGCGCCATGAGCCTGTGTACCCGCTGCGGCGCCGTATTCGGCTGCGCCATGGCCGATGGCGCCGACGGTCCGTGCTGGTGTACGGAGCTCCCACCGGTGGTGCCGCTGCCGGGCGCGGAGGCCCGCTGCTGGTGCCCGGCCTGCCTGCGTGCCCATATCGCGGCGACAACAGAGGCGAGCCCGGAGAAAATGTTCCGGCGCGACGATTGAGTCTATGGGGTAAGGGCAATTAGCACCCCAAAGCGGCCTTGGAAAACCGTAGCGAGCGGAAGGAGTGTCGGCCGAATCCCCAAGGGGACAGCGCCCGCTGTACTCATGTACAGCGGGCTATCGCCTTGGCGATGCAGGGCTGGGCGCCCCCGCCACAATCCGACGCGTAGTAGGTTTAACAAGGTTCCTTAGCGGTGCGTGCTAAAAAAACGCATCATCTCGCGGCTGGCGTCCGGGCCCTTGCCATCCGTATAGCTGCCGCGCGCACTGCCGCCCGACCAGGCATGACCGGCGCCGTGGATCACCCAGTGCTCGCCGTGCACCTTGCCGTCGGCCCGCTTGTGCATCGTGCGGGTATAGGCGTGGCCGTCCGGCACCTGGCCCGGCTCGATCGCCATGGCGTCGGCAGCGTCGCGTGCATGCACCATCAGCTCGTCGCCATTGGTCGGGTGCACGGTGTGGTCCTGGTCGCCGTGGAAGACGATGATCGGGATCGCCCGGCCCGGTCGGCCGTTGAAGTCGCGCTGGCGCTGCAGCTGGCCCTGCATGGCCGCGAGCGCCGAGGGCAGGTCGTGCGCGGAGGCAAACGGCAATCCCGAGTGGACACCGACGGCCGCATACAGTTCCGGATACAGCGTGCCCATGATAGTGGCCATCGCACCGCCGGCCGACAGGCCCGCCACATAAACCTTGTCCGGGTCGATCGCGTGCTGGCCCATGATCTCGCGGGTGATGCCGGCGATGATCGACGGTTCTCCCTGGTCGCGTTGCTGGTCAACATTGTTAAACCAGTTCCAGCAGCGCGAGGAATTGGCCTGGCGCGATTGGGCAGGGTAGACGACCAGGCAGTTCATTTCCTCGGCCAGTGCATTCATCTTGGTGCCGAGGGCGAAATCGTCCGGGTCCTGGGTGCAGCCGTGCAGCATCACGACCAGCGGCACCGGCTCGCCTTTGTAGCCGCTCGGGACGTATAACTTGTAGCTGCGGGTGCCGGCGCTGTTCGTATAGCTGCCTTCGCTGAAGGTGCCAGGCAGGGCGCTGGCCGGTTCGTTGGCGGCAGCGGCGCCGCCGCCGAAGTTGCGGCTCAGTTCGGCCAGCATGTCCGACACCTCGGCCGGCATGCGCGTGTTGGCCGCGCCATTGGCCTGCGACAGGCCCTGCATCTGCTGCTGGGCGGCCTGGGTCAGCGCCGACGCATTTTTCAGGGCATCCTCGATGACCTTGTTGGTGTCCACCGGCGGCTTGTGCAGCAGGTTGCGGGTGGCGGCTCGCATTTGCGAGAATAGTTTGTTGTTCAGTTTCATGTGCTTTCCTTTATGCGTTTCGCTTCCTAGCGAATGCGCTCTGCCAATGCGGCTTTCACGGCGTTGCTGGCATGCAGCGCCCCAAGCACCGAAATCGATTCAATGGTGGCCAGTGCCAGTTCGACCGAGACGTCGCTGGCGATGCTGGCCATGCCGAGTACCTGGATCTGCAGCCGGATTCCTGCCTGCTGCGCCGCTTCCAGGTCGGCGCGCGAATAATGGTGCATGCCGAGCACCAGGCTGCGGCGGGCGACGGTTTGCCGCACCACGTCGGCATGCGTGTTGAGCTGGTTGCGAATCGCGGTGCGGATCAGGTCGGTACGGTTGCTATAAAACCCCTCGCTCACCAGCAGGTCGATCTGGCCCAGGTCGATCATGCCCAGGTTGATCGTGATTTTTTCCGACTCCACAAGCTTCGGTTTTACTTCGTTCGTGCTCATAATCTCGCCCCGCATCCTTACACCATCCTTTCATGCCATCCTGTTACCATCCATGTGGATGGTGAAAAGCCACGTCCAGTCTACGCCCCTGCGCCCTCAGGTCAAGCGCGATTCGATTGAATCGGGTAATCTATTTCTCCATGAGTCCAGAATTGCAACCCGGCCTGCGCTTCGCATGGCAGTACACCGTTCCCGCGCGCGCCACCGTGCCGCAGCTGTACCACGACACCCCGTTCTGCCTCGACATGCCCGAGGTGCTGGCCACCGGCTACCTGGTCGGCATGATGGAACTGGCTTGTGTGCACGGGATGCTGCCCTATCTCGACTGGCCGCGCGAACAGAGCTTGGGCACCATGGTCAGTTTTCAACACTTGGCGCCGACGCCGCCCGGCATGCGCTTGCGCATCGAGGGTGAAGTGCTCGAGGTGCAGGGCCAGCGCGTGCGTTTCAAGGTCGAGGCCTGGGATGACCTGGAACGCGTCTGCGAGGGCACCCACGAGCGCTGCGTCATCGATCCGGCCCGGTTCAATGCGCGGATCGCCCGCAAGAAGGGGGAGGGTGCATGAACACGCTTCCTGAACAGCAGACGCCGGTTCCCTCCCCCTGCATCAGCCTGTGCGAAATGGACCCTGCTACCGGCCTGTGCCGCGGCTGCCTGCGCACGATCGACGAGATCGTGGCCTGGGGCAGCGCCAGCGAGGACACCAAACGCATGGTGTGGCGCGAGATCCGGCGCCGCGAGTCGGAACTGGACTTCGGCTGACATGCGGCTGCCCGCCGCGATGCAGGTGTTCGAGCGCGGCTGGCTGTCGTCGAACAACATCCTGTTCACGGGCGCCAGCCCGGCGCTGGTCGACAGCGGCTATGTCCTGCACGCGCCGCAGACGCTGGCGCTGGTGCGCCATGTATTGGGCGAACGCCCGCTCGAGCGCCTGCTCAACACCCACCTGCACTCGGACCATTGCGGCGGCAATGCGACCCTGCAGGAGACTTACCGCTGCCACACGGCGATTCCGACGGCCGAGGCCGACAAGGTGGCCCGCTGGGACGAGGACGCGCTCAGCTACCGCGCGACCGGCCAGCAGTGTGCGCGCTTCGGGTTCGACGCGCTGCTGGCGCCCGGCGACCGGCTCGACCTGGGAGACATGTCCTGGCAGGTGCTGGGGGCACCCGGACACGATCCGCATGCGCTGCTGCTGTACTGCGAACGCGAAGGCATCCTGGTATCCGGCGACGCCCTGTGGGAAAACGGGTTCGGCGTCATCTTTCCCGAGCTGGCCGGCGAGCCCGGTTTCGGCGAGGCGCGCGCGACGCTCGACCTGATCGCCACGCTCGATGCGCGGATCGTGATTCCGGGGCACGGGCGGATGTTCGATGACGTGGCCGCGGCGCTGGCGCGCGCCTGTTCGCGGCTCGATTACCTGGCATCCGAGCCGCGACGCAATGCGGAAAATGCGGTAAAGGTAATACTAAAATTTTTGCTGCTGGAGCGGCAGCGGATCGCTCTGGCCGCGTTGCCGGGTTTATTGGCGTCGATTCCGGTGGTGGGCAGGGCGCTGCGCCTGATGGACCCCAGTGCGTTTCCGAATGTTCCTGAGCCGTTCAACCAACAGATGCAAACCGTGACGCCACCCGACGCTTACGCCGCCCTGGCCACCTGGGCCACGAATGCCCTGGTCCGCGCCAAAGCCGCCCGCATCGACGCCGGTTATCTGCTCGACGCCTGAATTAGAGCCGCTGGTCTAGCACGATCGTGCTTTTTTGACTCTATAATCAATCGGACCGATCAACCCACGCCGAAAGCCGCCCATGCCGCTGCCCCCGATCCTGCAAAACCTCTCCTTACCCGTCATCGCTTCCCCAATGTTCATCGCCAGCGGTCCGGCGCTCGTCGCGGCGCAGTGCAAGGCCGGCATCGTCGGCTCCTTCCCGGCGCTGAATGCCCGCCCCGCCGAGCTGCTCGACACCTGGCTGACCGACCTGCAGCGCGAGTTGGCCGACTACGCCGCCGCCAACCCGGACGCGCGCATCGGCCCGATCGCGGTGAACCAGATCGTGCACGCCTCGAACACGCGCCTGGAGCACGACGTCGAGGTCTGCGTGAAGCACCAGGTGCCGATCATCATTTCCTCGCTGCGCGCGCCGCCGAAAGAGATGCTGGACGCCGTGCACAGCTACGGCGGCATCGTGCTGCACGACGTGGTCTCGATCCGCCACGCGCAAAAGGCGCTGGAGGCGGGCGTCGACGGCCTGATCCTGGTGGCGGCTGGCGCCGGCGGCCATGCGGGCGCGCTGTCTCCGTTCGCGCTGGTGGGCGAAGTGCGCAAATTCTTCCACGGTCCCATCGCGCTGTCCGGTTCGATCGCCACCGGCGACGCCATCCTGGCGGCGCAGGCGATGGGCGCCGACTTCGCCTACATCGGCTCGCGCTGGCTGGCAACCAGGGAATCGAACGTCAGCGACGCCTACCGCAACGCCATCGTCGAGTCGAGCGCGGCCGACATCGTGTACACCAACCTGTTTACTGGGGTGCACGGCAATTATTTGAAAAAATCGATCGTGAACGCCGGGCTCGATCCGCAGGCGCTGCCGGAGTCCGACAAGAGCAAGATGAGCTTCGGCGACGGCACCGCGAAAGCCTGGCGCGACATCTGGGGCGCCGGCCAGGGCGTGGGCCTGATGGACGACGTGCCGACGGTCGCCGAGATGGTGGCGCGCCTGAAGCGGGAATACGAGGCGGCGCGCCAGCGTCTCGCCCTGCGCTGAGCACGCTGAGCCAGCGCCATGAAGCCAACCCGCGCGGTTGGCTTTTTTATTGGCACCGCATCTTTACGTTGCAATCTTTCAAGTTTGTCAGATTTTCTTACAGTTAGGAATTGAAAATTGACAGTCTGAAAAAAATTTCCTTTGGAAACAAATGCTTGCTCAACGTGGCACAGTCGTTGCTAGTAGGTTAATAATTAACCAACAAAGGAAATTGAGATGACCTTGTCGAAACTGCTCAAAGGAATGCTCTGCGCCAGCATCGTCGCTACCAGCATGGCCGCCACCCCGGCGCTGGCGATCCCCCTGACGCTGGACGAATTGATCGGTGCGGCGCACCTCCGGAATTCAGGTGAGAACACTACCCTGGCCGCGCTCAAGGCAGCCGCCGGCGTCGATCTGGACGGTGCGCCGAAGACCCGCGTCGAGCAACAGGGCGGCGCGGCCCTGGCGCTGCCGGATCCGGAGGACGCGAGCCAGTGGTTCATCGACGTCAATCCGCGTGAACCCGGCTATTTCGTGTTGAAATTCGGTGTACCGAAGGGTGCAGGCACGGCCAACAATACGTTCTTCTTCAAGAATACCGGCGAGCTCGATAAACTGGTCTTCAGTAACGCGCAAGTGGATTTCCTGAGCGGTGGCGATTGTTCGGCGCACAACGACAACGCATGCAACATCGGGCGCCTGAGCCATTACCTGTTCGTCGGCACCGCCGTGCGTGGTGAGCAGCCGGAGGAACCGGGGCCGCAGCCGGTGCCGGAACCGGCCAGCGTCGCGCTGCTCGGTGCTGGCCTGATGGGCCTGCTCGTGGGCCGGCGCCGCCGCCAGGGCTGAGCTGCGCCGGCAGGCGGACCGCTACTCCGATTCAGGAGGCTTTTGCATCCGGAATCGGATGGTTGGGTGCCGGCTCGGGCGGGCTCAGGTCTTCCTGGTTGATTGACCACAGGCCGGGCAAATTGCGCCAATAACCGTACACGTCCATGCCGAAGCCGACCACGAAGGCGTTCGGCAGGGTCAGGCCGGTGATGTCGGCGCGGATCGGTTTGCGACGGCCGATGTCCTTGTCGGCGAACACGGCCACGATCACCTCCAGGGCCCCCATGTCGAGCAGGCGCTGCTTCACGTGGGCCAGGGTTTCTCCTTCGTCGAGGATGTCATCGACCACGATGATCGTTTTCCCGGCCACGTTCTGGCGCGGGATCACCTTCCAGACGATTTCTCCGCCGCGGTCGTCGTCGCCGTAGCGGCTGACGTGGATGTAGTCGAATTCGAGCGGAAACGCCAGTTGCGGCAGCAGGGTGCCGGTGAACACGACGGCGCCGCCCATCACGCCGAGGACCAGCGGGAAGGTGGTGTTGCCGGGGGCGCCGAAGCGTTCGTTGAGGACATCGGCCACGTGCCGCACGGCGGCCTGCACTTCTTCGGGACTGACGATCTGGCGCGCGTTCGACAACAGCGCGCGGGCGCGGGTGTGGTGGAAATCTTGCATGGTCATCGTTCTAAGAATGTCTCCATCTCGATTATGGGGCAAGTTTGCAACAAACCCACGCCCGCTTGAATCTCATCCGCGCATCTCATCCACGCATCTCATCCCTAACCATGCCGCGCGCCGTATTGATGTTTTTACGCAAGATTCGCCCGCGCCATTCTGCGCCTTTGCGGCGTATCATACGTGGCTTGAATAATATCGAAGTCAGCCATGTCCATGAATGAATCCCCGCCCTCGCGCGCAGCGCGCCTGGAACAGCTGCGCGCCGCGATGGCGCGCCACGGTGTCGACGCCTTTATCGTGCCCTCGAGCGACCCCCACCTGTCCGAATACCTGCCGCGCCGCTGGCAGGGCCGCGAATGGATCTCCGGTTTCACCGGTTCGGTCGGCACCTTCATCGCCACCGCCGATTTTGCCGGCGTCTGGACCGACGGCCGCTACTGGACCCAGGCCGAGGCCGAACTGGCCGGCTCCAACATCGCGCTGATGAAGATTCCCTCGGGCGCAAGCCTGCTGCACATCGACTGGCTGGCCGCGAACATGCAGCCTGGCCAGACGGTGGCGGTCGATGCCCGCGTGCTGGGCCTGGCCGTGGCGCGCCTGCTGCAGGACGCCCTGGGCGCGCGCGGCGTCCTGCTCCGCACCGACCTCGACCTGCTCGACGAGATCTGGACTGACCGTCCGGGCTTGCCGCTCGACCCGGTCTACGAGCACGCGCCGCCGCACGCGACGCTGGCGCGCGCCGACAAGCTGGCCGCCACCTGCGCCGCCATGGAGGCGCTGGGGGCGGAGCGGCATTTCATCTCGACGCTGGATGACATCGGCTACCTGTTCAACCTGCGCGGCTCGGACGTCAGCTTCAACCCGGTGTTCGTGGCGCACGCCCTGGTTGCGCGCGACGGCGCCACGCTCTTCCTGGCCGAAGGAAAAGTGGACGAGCCCCTGCGTTCGACGCTGATGGAAGAGGGCATCCACCTGGCGCCCTACGCGCAGGCGGCCGAGGCGCTGGCCGCGCTGCCGGCGGGTAGCTCTCTGCTGCTCGATCCGCGCCGCGTCACGGCCGGCATGCGCGCCGCCGTGCCCGCGGGCGTGCGCGTGGTCGAGGCGATCAACCCGACCACCTTCGCCAAGTCGCGCAAGAGCGAAGCCGAAGCGGCCCACGTGCGCGCCACCATGGAGCAGGACGGCGCGGCCCTGTGCGAATTCTTCGCCTGGCTGGAAAGCACGCTGGCCGACCCGCAGCGCGCAGCGCTGACCGAACTGACCATCGACGAACAGATCACGGCGGCGCGGGCGCGCCGTCCCGGCTTCGTCAGCCCGAGCTTCGGCACGATCGCCGGTTTCAATGCCAACGGCGCCATCATGCACTACCGCGCCACGCCGGCATCGCATGCCGTGATCGAGGGCGACGGCCTGCTGCTGATCGATTCCGGCGGCCAGTACCTGGGCGGCACCACCGACATCACGCGCGTCGTCCCGGTCGGCACCATCACGGCGGCGCAGCGGCGCGATTTCACGCTGGTGCTGAAAGGGATGCTGGCCTTGTCCGGCACCCAGTTCCCGCGCGGCACCCGTTCTCCGATGCTCGACGCCATCGCGCGTGCGCCGATCTGGGCCGCCGGCGTGGATTACGGCCACGGCACCGGCCACGGCGTCGGCTACTTCATGAACGTGCACGAAGGACCGCAGGTCATTTCTCCGAGCGCCGCCCCCGATCCGCATACGGCAATGGAGCCGGGCATGATCACCTCGATCGAGCCGGGCATCTATAAACCGGGCCGCTGGGGCATCCGTATCGAGAACCTGGTGCTGAACGTCCCGGCGCCGGTGGAGAACGGCGAGTTCGGCGAGTTCCTGCGCTTCGAAACCCTGACCCTGTGCCCGATCGACACGCGCTGCCTCGACCTGTCCCTGCTGCGCGAGGACGAACGCCGGTGGCTGAACGACTACCACGCCACCGTGCGTGCGCGCCTGCTGCCGCATGTGAGCGGCGCCGCGCGCGACTGGCTCGAATTGCGAACGGAGGAGGTCTGAATGGTGTCTGCCCGCTCCACCCGCGCCAGCTCCGCCGTCGAGCGCCTGAAACGGCGCACCGGCCATACCGGCTACTCGATGGCGCGCACCGGCGACGGCCTGTTTTATTTATCCGAGATGCCGGGCGACCCGCCGCTGTGCGCACCGCTGGAACTGGACGAGTTCGTCCAGTTCGTGAATGGCCTGGGGCCGCAGGAGGTCAAGCGCGTCAGCAAGCACGACGTCGCCTTCGAAAAACAGCTGGTCAGGAAAAAACCGGGATGAGCCCCAAGTGAGCCCGGCGCTGCCCGCATCCGGCCGCGCCGCTTCACGCCGTATTGAAAGACGCCATGTCGACGCTTGATTTCCTGTCCCCGTACTGGTCGCCGGCCGAGGTCGCGACCAATGGCGTGATCCTGCTGCACCTGGCCGGGGCCCTGCTCCTGGGCCTGCTGGTCGGCTACGAGCGCTCCTACCACGGTCGCGCCGCCGGCATGCGCACCTATGGGCTGGTCTGCATGGCCTCGTGCGCGCTGACCATCGTCAGCGGCTACCCGGAAGCCTGGTTCGGTGGCCAGACCGCCGCCATCGGCGTGGTCGATCCGACCCGCGTGATGCAGGGCGTGGTGACCGGCATCGGCTTCCTCGGCGCCGGCGTCATCATGCGCGAAGGTTTCAATATCAGCGGCCTGACGACCGCCGCCTCGATCTGGAGCTCGTCCGTGATCGGCATCCTGGTCGGCGTCGGCTTTTATCTGGCGGCGATGGGACTGGCCTTTTTCTCGGCCATGATCATGATCTACCTGAACAAGGTGGAAGCGGTGCTGCCGTCGCGCCGCGCGGTGGCGGTGATGCTGCGCTTTCGCGACGATTTTTTCCCGCGCGAGGAAGCCCTGCGCGAGGCGGCGCTCGAGCGCGGCTACCAGATCGCCGGCAGCTCGCTGACCATCGCCAGTACCGGGGGCCGCCAGGAATGGCGTTTCGTGGCGCTGGCGCTGTCGCGCCACAACCGCGCCACGCTCACCGAACTGGCGGCGGAACTGGCGGCCTTCGAAGGCGTCGAAGCCTTCCAGCTCTCGCACGCGCGCAACTGACAATACAAACAACAAGACACCACTGAAAGAGCACCAACATGACCGCACAAGACGTTCTCGATTTCTGGTTCCTGCCGCGCCTTGAGCCCGGCTACGGCAAGGCACGCCCCGAATGGTTCCGCAAGGACGCCGCATTCGACGCGCTGCTGGCCGAGCGCTTCGGCGCGATTATCGCCCAGGCGATCGCCGGCGGCCTGCGCGAATGGGACCTGGAGGGCCCGCAGGGGACGCTGGCGCGCCTCCTCGTGCTCGACCAGTTTACGCGCAATGCGCACCGCGGCACGCCACTGGCCTTTGCCGGCGACGCGCTGGCGCTGGCCGCCGCGCGCCAGCTGGTCGACAGCGGCGCCGACCGCGAGCTCGAACCGCAGCAGCGCGCGTTTGCCTACATGCCCTTCGAGCACGCCGAGGATGCGCGCATGCAGGAGCAGGCCGTGGAGCTGTTCGCGCGCCTGGCCGCCGAACACGAAGGTTTTAACGAGATGCTCGACTATGCGCACCGCCACCGCGGCGTGATCGCGCGTTTCGGCCGCTTCCCGCACCGTAACCCCATCCTCGGGCGCGCCTCCACCCCCGACGAGCTGCAATACCTGGGCCAGTCCGGCGCCGGGTTC
Organism: Massilia sp.; assembly: GCA_039649125.1. Lineage (GTDB taxonomy): Bacteria > Pseudomonadota > Gammaproteobacteria > Burkholderiales > Burkholderiaceae_D > Telluria. The sequence goes on from JBBWZO010000361.1 coordinate 10,302, forward strand.
TGATGGCCGTCACGCTGAATATCGTCGGCGCCGGCCACGTCGGCCGCGTGCTGGGACGCCTGTTTGCGGCCAACGGCGTGTTCGCGGTGCAGGACGTGCTGACCCGTTCCGACACCAGTGCCCTGGAGGCGGTCGGCTTCATCGGCGCCGGCCGTGCGCTGGCGCAGTTGGACCGCTTGCGTCCGGCGCAGGTCTGGATGCTGGCCGTTGGCGACGACGCCATCGCTCCCGTCTGCGATGCATTGGCAGGGGCCGGGCTCCTGGCGGGCGCAGTCGTGTTCCACTGCAGCGGCGCCAAGGCATCAAGCGAACTGCAGGCGGCAAGCCGGGCCGGTGCGCAGGTCGCCAGCGTGCATCCGGTGCGCAGCTTCGCCGATCCGCACGCCGTCGCTGACGGGTTCGCAGGCACCTGGTGCGGGGTCGAGGGCGACGCCGCCGCGCTGGCGCAATTGCGTCCGGCATTCGAGGCGATCGGCGCGCGCCTGGTCGCCATCGACCCCGCCGCCAAGACCGTGTATCACGCCGCCTCGGTCTTCGCGTCGAACTACCTGGTGACGGTGCTCGACGCGGCGCTGCGCGCCTATGCGGCCGCCGGCGTGCCGGACGAGGTCGCGCGCGAACTGGCGCGGCCGCTGGCGACGGAAACCCTCGCCAACGTGTTCCGGCTCGGGCCCGCCGCCGCCCTCAGCGGGCCGGTCGCCCGCGGCGACATGGCGACCGTTGCGCGCCAGCACGCCGCGCTCGCGGGCTGGGAGGGCGCGACCGCCGACCTCTACCAGGCCCTGGTCGAGGCCACCACCCTGCTCGCCGCGCGCAGGCGGCGCGGCGGCAGCTGAGCCTGCTGCGCGGTTGCGCTGTTCCGTATCCCATTTTTTCAAATCAAGGAGTACCGATGTACCTGAGCGCCTGGGCCACGCTGGCCGTCCTCGGCGTATATTTCTGGACCGGCGTCATGGCCGGCTGGGCACGCGTCAAATACAAAGTGCCGGCACCGATGATGGATGGCCCGGCCGCCTTCCAGAGCGCGCAGCGGGTGCAGGCGAATACCCTGGAGCAGTTGCCGCTGGTGCTGGTGCCCATGTGGCTGTGTGCCTGGTACCTGGGCGACCTGTGGGCAACGGCGGGCGGCCTGCTCTGGTGCGTCGCCCGCATCCTGTATGCACTCGGCTATTACCGCGATCCGGCACGGCGCGAAACGGGCTTTGTGCTCGGCATGCTTGCCTGCGGCGCCCTGGTGGCCGGCGCTGTTGTCGGGCTGTTACTATATTAAATAATGCAATAAAGCAAAATATATTCACCTGGGAATCGACAAAGTTCCACAATGGAAATAAGCTGCTGTTGAATCCGACACTACCGGTGACTGGTGCGCCGCATCCGGCCGGGTCGAGGCGCAGGAGAGAACATGCTGTTTTTGAAGAGTACGTCCGTCACGAAGGCACCGGGGATCTACGAAGTGGACGTGGCCGCCAAGCCGCCAGGTAAAACCTATGGGGTGTATCTGGCCACCGATCCCGACAATCCGCCGCAGGCGGTGCTGGCAGCGCTGGCCGAGCTCGGCTTCAAGGGCACTTACCAGAAGAACTATACCCACCGCGACAGCGGCCGCGTGCTCGACCTGCATTTCGAAAAAGACGGCACCGATTTATTCAAAGGCTGGAAAGCCGAGGAGTGCAGCGCCAACCTGGCCGCGATCGACAGCCTGTTCGGCAGCCTGGGCATCAGCGTGACGCCGCGCGTGATGACGATGGCCGAGGCCTACGCCTGAGGTTTTCCTTGCTCATTGGTGTAGCGCCGCCGCCCGGACCGGCGTTGCACCGCCGGCACTGCCGATTTCCGTGTATGCCATGCCCGCTCGCCGTTTATGCAAGAATCGTGCATCCTTGCATGATGCCCGCTGATGGACCTGTTCCCACCTTCCGCCACCCTGGTGCCGATCCCCATCGAGGACGGCGTCCTCGCCCTGCAGCAGCAATTGGCGCTGCCGTATTCGAACGAGGACATTCTAAAACGCCTGCTGGCCCAGACGCCCTGGCGCGCCGAAACGGTTGTCGTGTTCGGCAAGCGCCACCTGCAGCCGCGCCTGACCGCCTGGTATGGCGAGGCCAGCTATACCTATTCCGGCCTGCGCCTGGAACCCCTGCCGTGGACGCCCTTGCTGGGCGAGCTACGCGCAGCCGTCGAGGCGGCCTGCGGCGCGCGCTTCAACAGCGTGCTGCTGAACCTGTATCGCAACGGGCGCGACAGCATGGGCATGCACAGCGACGACGAGCCGGAACTCGGTCCGGAGCCGCTCATCGCCTCGCTCAGCTACGGCACGGCGCGCACCTTCATCCTGCGGCATAAACGCAACAAGCAGACCCTGCGGCTGCCGCTGGGCGATGGCACCCTGTTACTGATGGCCGGCACCCTGCAGCAAAACTGGCTCCACGGCATCAACAAGTCGGCGCGCGCCCTCGGTGCCCGTCTTAACCTCACCTTCAGGTACATCGCTTAACGCGACGGCTTCGTGCAGTATTTTGCGCTAAAAATAACTGAACCATAAGTCAGTTATGTTACATTGGCTTACAATTCTTACGGAATACCCACGGACATAGCGTTTTGACAGTGCTATCTTGGATCCATCGCGATTCACAATGCATCGCGAGCCAGTCCAACACGACCAAAAAGGATTCTTGTATGAAAAAGCTCATCTTTGCACTGATCGCAGGTAGCGCCGCCATGGCAGCCCAGGCCCAAACCACCACCGCCACCACCACCGCGCCACGCGCCTACGTTGGCGCCGGCGTGGCCGCCGCCGAGAGCGAGTACCGCATTCCGGGTGCCAGCAGCGTCAGCAGCCGCGGTTTCAAGGGATCGGGCAAGATCTTCGGTGGTGTTGAAATCGACCAGACCTTCGGCGTGGAAGCCGGCTACACCGACTTCCGCAAGTCGCGCGCCAATTACACCGTGAACGGCGTGCCAGGCGTTGCCGAGGCCGATGGCTACGGCGCCTACGTCGCCGGCAAGGCCACCATGCCGGTCAACGAGAAAACCTCGGTGTATGCAAAGGCGGGCGTGGCCCACACCAAACGCGAGATGACCTCGGCCACGCCAGGCCTGACCCGTAAAGAGAGCGATAACGCCCTCTATGGCGCCCTGGGCGCGCAATACGCGGTGAACGAGCAGGTGTCGCTGATCGCCGAATACGAGCGTTACGGCAAGAAAGCCGACTTCGGCACCAAGCCGGACGTCTGGACCATCGGCGCCAAGTACAAGTTCTAAGCGCTGCACGAACATAACAAAAAAGGGCCTGCGGGCCCTTTTTGTTGTTTACGCGCCTGGCAGGGTGGCACCGGTAATGCAGGCTGGGGCGCCGACCTGCCGACCTGCCGACCTGCCTACAGCGGCGGCGCCGCGCCGGCCCCTCCCGGCCGTCCCCTTGCCCAGGGCGGCAGCACGGGCGCCGTTTCCATCTCCCGCCCCGTCAGGCCGGCCGAAATGAAACGGTGCACCGACGACCACGGCCAGTCGCAGGCACATGGGCAGAGGCCATGGCGCACCGGGTTGGTGTGCATGTAATCGATCAGCGCGGCATATTCGGCGTCGCTCGAGACCCTGAATTCCTGGTACTGGCGTTCCCAGATCGCGTTGTCCGGACTGGCTGCCGCCAGCGACTTGCGCAGCGCTTTCGAAAACGCGATTTTTACGGCACGCCAGCGGCTCGAGCAATCGTGGTCGCCCGGCGGCAGCGTCCACATCGCGTGGGCGTGATCCGGCAGCACCACCCAGCCGTCGACATGGAAGGGTTTGCGCACGCGCGCCTGCCGCATGGCCTCGCCAAAAGCGGCAATATGGTCCGTCAACAGGGTAGAGCCACGGTCCAGCAGGCGAACCGTGAAGAAGAAGGTTCCACCAGGAACCCGGTTATCGCGGTAGTCGGTCATGGGCAAAGTGTGCCAATCGAGGATGGCCGCCATATCGATTGGCGCAAATGGGAGGCGGGAACTATTTGCCTCATCAGCGACTGATTCTACACATGCCTTTTATGTGACCGCGATCCATTTCCGCACGTAAATTTAAAGATAAAAAACGCCCGGCAGTGCCGGGCGCGGTGCTCCCCGCAAGGAGCGATGTGCAATGCGATCTGCGATCAGGTCGTCAGTGGCTTGTAACGGATCCGCTTCGGCTTGGCGCCTTCTTCACCGAGGCGCTTCTTCTTGTCGGCTTCGTATTCCTGGTAGTTACCGTCGAAGAAGGTGACCTGGGAATTGCCTTCGAAGGCGAGGATGTGCGTGGCGATGCGGTCGAGGAACCAGCGGTCGTGCGAAATGACCATCACGCTGCCGGCAAATTCCAGCAGCGCGTCTTCCAGCGCGCGCAGGGTTTCCACGTCGAGGTCGTTCGACGGTTCGTCCAGCAGCAGGACATTGCCGCCTTGCAGCAGGGTCTTCGCCAGGTGCAGGCGGCCGCGTTCGCCACCGGACAGGTTGCCGACGATTTTTTGCTGGTCCGAACCTTTGAAATTGAAGCGGCCGAGGTAGGCACGCGACGGCATCTCGAAGCGGCCCACGCTGAGCATGTCGGCGCCGCCGGTGACGTCCTCGAACACCGATTTGTTGTTCGCCAGTTCGTCGCGGTGCTGGTCGACCAGCGACACCTTGGCCGTCTTGCCGATCACGACTTCGCCGCTGTCCGGCTGTTCTTTACCTGCAATCATCTTGAACAGGGTCGACTTGCCGGCGCCGTTCGGACCGATGATGCCGACGATCGCGCCCGGTGGCACCGTGAACGACAGGTTGTCGATCAGCAGGCGGTCACCGAAGGCCTTCGAGACGTTCTTGAACTCGATCACTTCGTTGCCGAGGCGCTCGGCCACCGGAATGAAGATCTCCTGGGTCTCGTTGCGCTTCTGGTATTCGTATTCGCTCAGCTCGTTGAAGCGGGCCAGGCGGGCTTTCGACTTGGCTTGCCGGGCCTTCGGATTCTGGCGCGCCCATTCGAGTTCCTTCGCCAGCGCTTTCTGGCGCGCCGATTCGCTCGCTTCTTCCTGCTTCAGGCGCGCTTCCTTCTGCTCCAGCCAGGACGAGTAGTTACCCTTCCATGGGATGCCGTGGCCGCGGTCCAGTTCCAGGATCCATTCGGCGGCATTGTCGAGGAAGTAGCGGTCGTGGGTGATGCCGACCACGGTACCCGGGAAGCGCAGCAGGAACTGCTCGAGCCACTCGACCGATTCGGCGTCCAGGTGGTTAGTCGGTTCGTCCAGCAGCAGCATGTCGGGTTTCGACAACAGCAGCTTGCACAGCGCCACGCGGCGCTTCTCGCCACCCGACAGCACGCCGATCTTCGCATCCCACGGCGGCAGGCGCAGCGCGTCGGCCGCCATTTCCATTTGAAGGTTCAGGTTGCCGCCGTCGGCCGCGGCGATGATCGATTCCAGACGTTCCTGCTCTTTTGCGAGGGCATCGAAGTCCGCGTCTTCTTCCGCGTACGCGGCGTACACGGCTTCCAGCTTGGCTTGCGCCTCGAAGGCTTCGCCGAGACCGGATTCGACTTCCTGGCGCACGGTCTTTTCCGGGTCGAGCTGCGGTTCCTGCGGTAGGTAGCCGATGTTCAGGCCGGGCATCGGGCGCGCTTCGCCCTGGATGTCGGTGTCGATGCCCGCCATGATTTTTAACAGGGTCGACTTGCCGGAGCCGTTCAGGCCCAGCACGCCGATCTTCGCACCCGGGAAGAACGACAGCGAAATATCTTTCAGGATCTGGCGTTTCGGCGGGACGATTTTGCCCACGCGGTTCATGGTATAGACGTAATTGGCCATTCTTTAACTCTGTAGAAAATCAAGGTGAACAGGATACGATAGAAGGGCGCCCGCAGGCACCCTTTATGACGCACTTGGCGTGAAACTTAGCGCGAAACGTTCGCCGCCTTCGGTGCCGTTGCGCCGCGGCGCAGCAATCCCTCGCCGGCAAAGATCAGCAACGCCGTCCAGATCAGCACGAAGCCGACCAGGCGGTCGGCCGTGAACGCTTCCTTGAACAGCATCACGCCCAGCAGGAACTGGATCGTCGGCGACAGGTATTGCAGCAGGCCCAGGATCGACAAGGGAATCTGGCGCGCGCCGCTGGCAAACAGCAGCAGCGGGATCGCCGTGACCGGGCCGGCCGCGATCAGCAGCAGGCGCGTCGCATCCGACGGCGTATTGATAAAGGCGTTCTGTCCATTCAGCGTCAGGTACACGACATAGCTGGCGGCGATCGGGAACAGCACCATGGTCTCGAACGATAAACCTTCCAGTGCGCCGAGCGCCGCGGTCTTGCGCAGCAGCCCGTAGCCGCCGAAGGAGGCGGCCAGGAACAGGGCGATCCAGGGCACGGTGCCCGTCTGCCAGGTCAGCCAGGCGACGCCGACGCCGGCCAGCGCGATCGCCGCCCACTGCACCGGGCGCAATCTCTCCTTCAGGATCAGGTAACCGAGCATGATGTTGACCAGGGGATTGATGAAATAGCCGAGGCTCGCCTCGATCACGTGACCGTTGTTGACCGACCAGATATACACCAGCCAGTTGGCGCTGAGGAGCAATGCCGAGGCCACGAAACTCCAGAACACGCGCGGCTGGCGTACCTGCTCGAGCCAGCGCCACTGGCGCCGGAAGGCCAGCACCAGCAGCAGGAAGGCGAGCGACCACAGCATGCGGTGCGCGAGGATCTGCAATGGCGGCACCTCGCCCAGGGCGTGGAAATAAATCGGGAACAGGCCCCAGCACAGGAAAGCCAGGGCAGCGGAAACGATGCCGGTACGCATGGGGAAACGGGACAGATTGCAGGGATGACATTATCCCCGATATGGCAGGGCGCCGCTGGCGCGGCCCTGTTTTGCACAGGTGTATGATGCCTGACGAAGAGCGCCCGACAAAAACCTCCATCGCTGCGTTGCAGCGGCTCGCCGTGCAGGCGTACTGTCTTCGGCGCCGCGTCGGGTGGCCGCATCCCTTGTCCCAGGGTTTTGTCAGGCACTTTAAATCTGCTTGCAATTTCATTGTCGATCTTTTATGGTGCGGCGCACCAGAATAGAAAGTGGTGCAACCTTGACGTCTGAAAACAAGAAAAGCAGCATTGCAGCGCTGACCCTATCCGCAGTCGGCATCGTCTACGGCGACATCGGCACCAGTCCTTTATATACACTGCGTGCCATCTTCGACCCGGAACACGGGCTGCCGCTCACCACGCCCAACATCCTGGGCATCATTTCCCTGATTTTCTGGAGCCTGACGATCATCGTCTCGCTCAAGTACGTGACCCTGGTGCTGCGCGCCGACAACCGCGGCGAGGGCGGCATCATGGCCTTGATGGCGCTGGCCCTGAATTCGGTCACGCGCCACTCGCGCTGGCACTTCCCGCTGCTCGTCATCGGCGTGCTCGGCACCACCATGTTCTACGGCGACAGCGTGATCACGCCGGCCATCTCGGTACTCGGCGCCATCGAAGGCCTGGAAGTGGCCGCGCCCGGCCTGAGCCACTACGTGGTGCCGCTCACCATCGTCGTGCTGGTCGCGCTCTACAGCGTGCAGCGCCACGGGACCGCCGGCATCGGCCGCTTCTTCGGGCCGGTCATGCTGGTCTGGTTCCTCAGCCTGGCGCTGATGGGCGTCATCAACATCGTGCAGACGCCGGTGATCCTGAATGCGCTCAACCCCTGGCACGCGCTGCGCTTCATGCTCGACAATCAATTGCTGGCCTTCGTCGCCCTCGGCGCGGTCGTGCTCGCCATTACGGGCGCCGAGGCGCTGTATGCCGACATGGGCCACTTCGGCAAGCGGCCGATCCGGATGGCCTGGTTCCTGATCGCCTTTCCCGCGCTGGCGCTGAATTACCTCGGCCAGGGCGGCCTCTTGATCGCCGACCCGACCGCGGTCGAGAACCCGTTCTTCCACCAGCTCGGCACCTGGAGCGTGATTCCGCTGGTGATCCTGTCGACCATGGCCGCCGTGATCGCCTCGCAGGCGACCATCTCCGGCACCTATTCGATGACCAAGCAGGCGATTGCCCTCGGATTGCTGCCGCGCATGCGCATCCAGCACACCTCGGAAAGCGAAATCGGCCAGATCTATATCCCGGCCGTGAACTGGCTTCAATTGGTCATCGTCCTGATTGCCGTGATCGGCTTCGGCTCGTCGGAAGAGCTGGCCGGCGCCTACGGCATCGCCGTGACCGCGACCATGATGGCCACCACCATTCTGACCTTCTTCGTCACGCGCTACCGCTGGCACCTGCCGCTGGCGGTGTGCATCGGCGCCACCGGCTTCTTCTTCATGATCGACCTCATGCTGTTCTCGTCGACCACCTTGAAACTGTTTCATGGCGGCTGGTTCCCGCTGCTGCTGGGCTCGGTACTGCTGACCGGCATGCTGACCTGGAAGCGCGGCCGCGAACTGGTGTTCGAGAACCTGGAAAAGCACGCCATTCCACTGGATGCCTTCCTGCAGTCGCTGTTCGTGGGGCCGCCGATGCGCGTGCCGGGTACCGCGATTTTCCTGCGCGGCGAGACCGATGGCGTGCCGCATGCGCTGCTGCACAACCTGCTGCACAACAAGGTATTGCACGAGCGCGTGGTGTTCCTGACGGTGCATATTCTCGAGGAACCCTGGGTGCCGCCCGAGGAACAGGCGCAGGTGGTCGAACTGGGCCACAACTGCTACCAGCTGAACATCCGTTATGGCTTCAAGGACGAACCCGACATCCCGGGCATCATGCAGCATTGCACCACCCTCGGCCTGCCGTTCGAAATGATGGAGACCTCGTTCTTCATCGCGCGCCAGACCGTGATCTCGGCGCCGGGCGGCGGCATGGCGCCGTGGCGCGAACAGCTGTTCGTGACCATGTCGCGCAACGCGCGCGGCGCGGCCGACTATTACCAGATCCCGAGCAACCGGGTCATCGAGCTCGGCACGCAAGTCGAGATCTGATACAAAAGCGGGACAAAAAGCGGACAGTGCGCGTCCGCGTTCTCCGGTACGGTGCGCGTTGCCTGATGGACGATGCGGGCTGCTGTTCGAGGTGGAGCTCATCGGCGTGGAGTGATCCGCCGGCGCGGCAAGGGGGCAGGTGGTCGGGCGCAACGAGCGCGGCCGCCGGCCTAGCGCAGCATGTCGATGTGCATGATGCCGTCTTCATCGTAGGGGGCGGAGACGGTCTCGAAGCCGAAGCTCCGGTAAAACGCTTCCAGGTATTGCTGGGCGCCGATGCGGATGCGGTGGCCCGGATGCAGCTGTTCGGCATACTGGATGCCGTGCGCCAGCAATTCGCGGCCGGCACCGGTGCGGCGCGCGTCGTTCGTGGTCAGTACCCGGCCGAGCGACATCTCGGTGTACTTGGTACCCGGCGCCAGGCAGCGCAGATAGGCCACCAGCACGCGCCGCCCGCCGATGTCGCGCCAGCCGAGCAGGTGGTAGGCGTCGAGGTCGTAGCCGTCGATGTCCGGATACAGGCAAGCCTGTTCGAGAATGAAAACTTGCTGGCGCTGGGCCAGTACTTCGTACAGCTCGGCGCCGGAGAGTTGGGCGAAGCTGCACCACTGCCAATCGATGGAAGGTGTTTGCATATAAAGATCAAAGATCGGTGTCAGGCCGCCGTCTCGAAGCCTTCGAGCACGTTGACCATGTTAATGCCGATATCCGGCGAGGCATGGCCGCCCTCGAACAGGAAGGCGGTCGGCAGGCCGAGCCAGGCGATGCGCTCGCCCATGCGTAAAAAGTCGGCACCCGACAAGCCGAAGCCCGGATCGGCGCCATGGGTGTCGACCCCGAGCGAGACGATTACGGCTTCGGGGGCGACCATGCCGAGCCGGATGCAGGCCGTTTCCAGCGCGGCGAACCAGTGGCCGGCGCCGCTGCCGCGCGCCAGCGGCAGGTTGATGTTGTAGCCGAGCCCTTCACCGATGCCGGATTCGTCGGCGTGGCCGAGGTAGAACGGGTAGTCGGTGCGCGGGTCGGCGTGGAGCGACACGAACAGCACGTCGCTACGGCCATAGAAAATGCTCTGGGTGCCGTTACCGTGGTGATAGCCGAGGTCGAGGATCGCCACCCGGCGCAGGCCATCGTCGAGCAGGTGCTGGGCGGCGAGCGCCGCGTTGTTCAGGAAGCAGCCGCCGCCGAAAAAATCGGCGCCGGCATGGTGGCCGGGCGGACGGGTCAGCGCGAAGCTGCCGCGCTCGCCCAGGCGCAGCGCGTGGGCGGCGTTGATGGCGCAGTCGGCCCCGGTCCTGGCCGCGTTCCAGGTGCCGTTAGTCAGCGGCGTGGCGGCGTCCATCGAATACAGGCCGAGGCGCGCATGAAAATCGTCGGGCTCGATGTCGCTGCGCAGGGTGCGCACCGGCCAGGTCGCTGCCACGGCATCCTGCTCGGCATGGGCTGGATCGAGCGCCGTCCACTCGCTCCAGGCGCTGCGCAGGAAGTGCAAGTAACGCGGCGTGTGGATGCGCTCGAGCGACACCAGTGGTGCGCGGTGGGGCGTGACGATGTCGCCCAGGCCGCGGCGCTGCAGTTCGTTCAGGACCAGTTCGGCCCGCTCGGGCTTTTCATCACAGGGCATGAACGCGCCGCGGCGGCAGGGCTGCCGCCCGCGGTGCTGGGCATGGTGTTCGTTATAAAAAGTGAGCAAGGCAGCCCCGGCTGTGGTCGGCTATTGATTGCCGCACAGTGTACTGCTGTTATAGGCGGCAACGAAATCGTCGAAACTGCCGCTGTCGCTCCCCTCGATGATCGCCTGCTCGGCCAGGGAGGCCGCCGCCATCTCGGCGAATGCCGCTTCCTCGGCCGGCATCAAGGGGCTTTCGCGGAAATAGGCCGCGTGCAGCTGGCTCTGGCGCAGGCCGAAGGCGGCAGCCGAACCGAGGGTGCGCACTTCGGCCAGCACGCGCGCCGACGGAGTCTTGTCCGGGTCGGCAACCTTTGCCTTTTGCTGGGCCAGCGCCGCTTCGTGCACGCCCGATTCGTTGTGCTCGGCATCGAGCAGCCGCGCCAGCGGGCGGATGCGTTCGATCAGTTCGTCGGCCCAGGCCTGCAGCGGCACCTCTTCTCCGTCGCGCGTGAGGGTCAGGCCCGGACGCCGTCCTTCCTTCACGGTACGGGCGAAATTGCGGGCGTGGATTTGGCTTTCGGCGGCACTGATCAGCGGGCTCTCGTCGAGCGCGCAGAACAGCAAAAAGGCGTCGAGGAAGCGGCCGGTCTCGACGGCGATGCCGATCGGCTCGAACGGATCGACGTCGAGGCAACGCACCTCGATGTATTGCACGCCGCGGTTGCACAGGGCCTGCACCGGGCGCTCGCCGGTACGGATCACGCGCTTCGGGCGGATCGTCGAATAGTATTCGTTCTCGATCTGCAGCACGTTGGTCGACAGCTGAATCCACTCGCCGTCGCGCTTGGTACCGACCACCGCGTACGGCTCATAAGGACGGTTCACCGCATCCATCAGGCTCGTGACATAGCTTTCCAGGCTGTTCTCGTGCGGGCGCAGGCCGGACTGGGCGTCGTTCTGGTAGCCCAGGTCGCTCATGCGCAGGCTGGTCGCATAGGGCAGGAACAGGGTGTCGTCGGACAAGGTTTCCAGCGCGTGCGGGCGGCCGCGCAGGAAGCTTTTCGTCAGCACGGGAGACGCGCCGAACAGGTACATCAGCAGCCAGCTGTAGCGGCGGAAGTTGCGGATGGTGGCAAAGTAACTTTCCGATTGAAAATCGCGCAGCGCATTGCGGCGCTCTTCCTGGATGCCGTCGTTCTCCCGGATCAGCTGCCACAGTTGTTCCGGCAGCGAATAGTTGTAGTGGATGCCGGCGATGCATTGCATCGCCTTGCCGTAGCGCAGCGCCAGGCCGCGCCGGTAGACGTGCTTGAGCATGCCGATATTCGATTTGCCGTACCAGGCGATCTCGATGTCTTCCTCGGACGGCAGTTCTCCCGGCATCGACTGGCTCCACAGCATCTCGTCGCCCAGCTTCGCGTAGGCGAAGCGGTGGATCGCATCCAGGCGGTGCAGGGCCAGGCCGATGTCGTGCTCGGCCGGCGTGATGAATTCGAGCAACGCTTCGGCGTAATCGGTGGTGATCTGCGGGTGGGTCAGCGCCGAGCCGAGCTGGACCGGATGAGGCGTGCGCGCGAGCTGGCCTTGGGCGTCGATGCGCAGGGTCTCGCGCTCGATGCCACGCAGGCCCTGGCCGAGCAGGCCGCGATGGGCGTCGTCGTCCAGCAGGGCGAGGCGGCGGGTCAGTTGGTTCGACACGGGTGTTTCCTTTCTTATACTGCTTAAGCAATTGGTGCAGAGAGTAACCGAAATTCGGACAGCGTGTCGGTGGCCGGTCAATTTCCGCTGGGCCGCTGCGGGGGCTGATCCAATGGGGGCTGCGATCCGCCATCGCGTGCCGGGGTGGCCGGCTCGGCCGCCTGCCGGATGTGCGCAGGCGCTGGTGCCGGCCCGGCTTCGGCCGGATCGGGCAGCGCTGCGTTGCCGCTGCTCGTGGCCGGCGCGGCGTCCTTCGCGGATGGGGGCGGGGACGGTTGCGCGGCCGCCGCAGCTGCCTCTTTCCCGGGCACGGGTTCGGACGCCGCGTCCGGCTCGGCCGCCGGCGCCACCTCGGCGGCAGGCGCCTGCGGCGGCGCCAGCTGGGCAGCCATCCAATTGTCCATTTCGCGTGCCAGCAGCGGCAGCGGCAGCGCGCCATTGGCCAGCAGCGCGTCGTGGAAGCGGCGGATGTCGAAACGCGGGCCGAGTGCCGCCTGCGCCCGCTCGCGCAGCGTCTGGAAGCGCAACTGGCCGGCCTTGTAGCTCAGCGCCTGGGCCGGCTGGGCGATATAGCGGTCCACTTCGACCTCGTTATCGAGAGCGGCATTGGCCGTGTTGGCGTTCAGGTAGTCGAGCGCCTGCGCGCGCGACCAGCCGAGCGCGTGGATGCCGGTATCGACCACCAGCCGCGCGGCGCGGAACATGTCGTCGTTCAGGTAGCCGAAGCGGGAAAACGGATCGCGGAAAAAGCCCAGTTCCGGCCCCAGGCCTTCGGCATAGGTGGCCCAGCCTTCGCCGAAGGCGTCGTCCCAGCGGTGGCGGCGAAACGCCGGCAGCGCGCGCAGCGCCTGGGCGCGGGCCACCTGCAGGTGGTGGCCGGGCAGCGCCTCGTGCAATGCCAGGGTCTCGACTTCCCACAGCGGATGGGTGTCGAAGCGCGCCGTGTTCACCACCAGCGCCGCGCTGCGCTCCGGCGTGCCGGCTTCGTAATAGGCCATCAGCTGGCCGGCGGCGTCTTTCCGGCCGAGCGGCTTGACGCCGATTCCCTCCGTCGGAAGGGTGCCGAACAGTGCCGGCAGGCGCTCCTCGGCGCGTGCGATGACGCGCCGGTAACGCGCCAGCAGCGACTCGGCATCGCGCGCGAACAGGCGCCGGTCGCCGCGCGCGAAGGCCAGGAATTGCGGCAGCGTGCCGCGAAAGCCGGTGCGCCGCACGGTCTCCAGCATCGCGGCGCGGATGCGCGCCACTTCCTTCAGCCCGAGCGCATGCAGCTCGGCGGGGGAAAGGTCGGTGCCGGTGGCGTTCCTGGCGAGGAAGGCATAGTAGCCGGGGCCGCCCGGCAGGCTGGCGGCGCCGGTGGTCTCGCGCGCCGCCGGCAGGTATTCGGTGCGCACGAATTCTTCGAGCCTGCGCAGCGCCGGCGCCGTGCTGTCCGTCAGGGCGGCGGTGCCGGCCGCCACCAGTTCCTCGCGCAGCTGGGGGTCGATCGTGCCTGGCACGCGCCGCAGCGGCGCCGACAGCGGGCCCTCCAGCAGGCCCTCGCGCAGCGCGCGCAGCTGGCCGGGCACGGCGCGCATGCTCGCCTTCGGCGCCGTCCAGCCCGTACGGATCCCCTCGCGCATGGTCTCGATCAGGCCGTCGACGTGGGCAGGCACCGCCTGCATGCGGGCGATGTAGTGGCGGTAGTCGTCGGCGCTGGCGAACGGCATCTGCGCCACCAGCCGCGGCAGGCGCACGTGCAGCCCGTCCCAGGCGCTCAAGGGCTGCGGGTCGAACGGGTGGAAGGCCAGGAGGGCGAGCTGGCGCTCCTTGTCGAAGATGAACACGTCGAGCGAGAGGCGCTCCTGCGGATCGAGGGCGGCGCGGTCGATGGCGCGCGCTTCCGCGAGCATGACGGCCGCCTGTTCGCGCGCGGCGCGGGCGGCGGCGGGCGAGGCGTCGGACAGGCGGGCGTGATGGCGTCCGTCGCCGAGCGTGGTCGCGTATTCGGGGTGGTTCAGTAACTGCCATTGCCAGTCGCGCTCGAACAGGCCTGCCGCCTGTCCCGGGGCGCTGCGTGCGCTGGCGTGGAGCAGGGTGGCGGACAGGACGAGGAGCAGGAATAGGCGGCGCATCGGGGCGGGCGAGTGGGGGAGCGGGCATTGTAACAACCCCGGCCCATCGGGCGCGCACTGTGGCCGCTGGGGTTGATAGGATGGGCAGAAGTCCTTGCCGGCCGCGCCCACCCTCCGCAAAGCTAGCCCCTGCGCCCGCCGCTGACCCGTTCGATCCCGCCGAGGTCGCGCCAGCTCTGCACCTCGGTGTAGCCGCCGGCGGCGAGCAGGGCGCGCACGGCTTCGGCCTGGTCGTAGCCATGTTCGAGCAGCAGCCAGCCGCCTGGTACCAGGTGCGCGCCGGCGCCGGCGATGATGGTGTGCAGCGCCGACAAACCGTCCGCGTGGTCGGTGAGCGCGCCGACCGGCTCGAAGCGCAAATCTCCCTGCGCGAGGTGCGCGTCGCCGGCGGCGATATACGGCGGATTCGAGGCGATCAGGTCGAACACTTCGCCGTCGAGGGCCGCGAACCAGTCGCTTCGTACAAAACGCACGTTCGCCCCGCTGGCGGCGGCGTTCGCGCGCGCCACGGCCAGCGCCGCGTCGCTGACGTCCAGCGCGGTGACGAGGGCATCCGGCCGGGTATGGGCCACGGCCACCGCGATGGCGCCGCTGCCGGTTCCCATGTCGAGCATTCTCGCGCGCGGCGCCAGGCGCTCCAGCGCCAGTTCGACGATCAGTTCGGTATCCGGCCTGGGAATCAGCACGGCAGGACTGACCTGGAACGGCAGCCCGAAGAATTCGCGTTGTCCGACGATGTAGGCGATCGGCTCGCCTGCCTGGCGGCGTGCGACCAGCGCCGCCAGGCGCGCCGCTTCCTCGGCCGTGAGCGCGCGTTCGGACCCGGTGATCAGCCCGACCCGCGACAGGCCCAGCACGTGGCAGAGCAGGATGCGGTTTTCCAGCGGGTCGAGCGGCAGGCCGGCCTGCAGCGCGCCGACGGTGACGCCGGGTGCGATATTCATCGCTCGCGGCGTCCCATGATGAACAGCCAGACCAGTGCCAGCGCCAGCAGCACGAACCAGACGGCCGACCACTGTGGGACCGACAGGCCGACGATGGTATCGCCCGCGTTCTCGCACAGGCCCTCGGCGCGGAACAGCCACGGCATCAGGTTGGCCGTCGGAATCTTGTTCAGCGCCGTTTCCATCGGGTCGATACCGCAGGAAAAGCCAGGATTCGCCAGCACATACAAATGCCGGCCGGCTACACCCAGGCCGCCGAGCGCCGCCAGCAGCGCCACCGCGGCGCCGGCGCGGATTTTATCCGACAGCGCCCCGCCCAGCGCGGCGATGCCGACGCCGAGGAACAGGTAGCGCTGGATCACGCACAGCGGGCAGGGCAGCATGTCTTTCGCGTGCTGCAGGTACAGCGCCACGCCGATCAGGGCGAAGCTGATGAGGGCAATGGCCAGGAGGGCGGAACGGGAACGCGGCATCTCGATAAGGCTTTCGTGGTCAGGATGGCAAAGGAGCGAAGGGGCGATTCTCGCATATGGTAGAAGATTTCGCCCCCGCATTTTCACATTGGCAACTGTGTGAAAACTTAGTGCATCCTTAATCGCCGAGCGCCGCCAGCAGCTCTGCCTGGTGCTCGGCGGCGAGGGCGTTGGTCAGCTCGGTGAGGTCGCCGTCCATGATGAAATCGAGTTTATACAGCGTCAGGTTGATGCGGTGGTCGGTCAACCGGCCCTGCGGGAAGTTGTAGGTGCGGATACGCTCGCTGCGGTCGCCCGAGCCGATCAGGCTTTTACGGGTGGCCGCCTCTTTCGATTGCTGCTCGCGCAACTGCACGTCTTTTATACGCGCAGCCAATACCTTCATCGCCTGCGCCTTGTTCTTGTGCTGGCTGCGGTCGTCCTGGCATTCGACCACGATCCCGGTCGGCAGGTGCGTGATGCGCACGGCCGAATCGGTCTTGTTGATGTGCTGTCCGCCGGCGCCGGACGCGCGGTAGGTGTCGATGCGCAGGTCGGCCGGGTTGATGTCGACATCCTCGACCTCGTCGGCTTCGGGCATCACGGCGACCGTGCAGGCCGAGGTATGGATGCGTCCTTGCGTTTCGGTGGCCGGCACGCGCTGCACGCGGTGTCCGCCCGACTCGAATTTCAGTTTCGAATACACGCCGTTGCCGATCACGCGAACGATGACTTCGCGGTAGCCGCCGAGGTCGGAGGCCGATTCGGAGACCATCTCCACCTGCCAGCGGTTGCGTTCGGCGAAACGGGTGTACATGCGCAGCAAATCGCCGGCGAACAGCGCCGATTCGTCGCCGCCGGTGCCGGCGCGGATTTCCAGGAAAATGTTGCGCTCGTCGTTTTCGTCCTTCGGCAGCAGCATTTTCTGCAGGTCGAGGTCGAGCGCGGCCAGGCGCGATTTGGCCGCCTCGATTTCTTCCTGGGCAAAGTCCTTCATTTCGGGGTCGGCCAGCATCTCCTGGGCAGCGGCGATGTCGCCATGTGCCTCCTGGTACTGCCGGTACAGCGCCACCAGCGGGCTCAGTTCGGCATGCTCGCGCGTCATCTTGCGGTAGTTGTCCATGTTGGCGGTGGCGCCTTCGTGGGTCAGCAGTTCGTCGAGTTCGACCAGGCGGTTGGCCACTTGGTCGAGCTTGGCCAGCATCGATGGTTTCATAGGCTCAGGGCAACAATAAAATGTTCGGGAAGGGACGGCGACGCCGGGACGCGCCCGCATATGCCATGCAGGGCACTGCAGGATAACAAGTGCGAACGGCGGTGCTAACGGCGGCCGCGGAACAGCTGCGGCAGCAAACTGGCCAGGCGGGCGCGCTCGTCGCCCTGGGCGCGGTGCAGCGCCTGCTGCGGGCCGTGCAGGAATTTCGCCGTTAAACCTTTCGACAGCGCCTCCAGCACGGCGTCGACATCCTCGCCCCTGGCAAGCAGGCGGCGCGCGCGCTCGAGTTCGGCCAGGCGCAGGCTCTCGCTGGACTCGTGCAGCTCCTGGATCACCGGGACCACGGCGCGGTCGCCCACCCAGTTCATGAAGGACTGGACGCGGGTGTCGATGATGGCCTCGGCCTGGGCGACGGCGGCTTGCCGGCTTTCCATGCCCGTCTGCACCACTTGCGCCAGGTCGTCGACGGTGTACAGGAACACGTCGTCCAGGCGGGCAACTTCGGGTTCGATGTCGCGCGGGACGGCCAGGTCGGCCATGAACATCGGACGGTGGCGGCGTGCCTTGATCGCGCGCTCGACCAGGCCCAGGCCGATCAGCGGCAAGGTGGACGCCGTGCAGGACACGACGATGTCGAACTGGGCGAGGCGCTCGGGCAGCTCGGCCAGGCGCATCGCCCGGCCGTTCAGGCGCGTGGCGAGCGCTTCGCCGCGCTCCATCGTGCGGTTGGCGATCGTGATCGATTGCGGGTTGTGCGCCGCGAAGTGGGCGGCACAGAGTTCGATCATCTCGCCGGCCCCGATGAACAGCACGTGCTGGTCGGCGACGCGGTCAAAAATGCGCTGCGACAGGCGCACCGCGGCGGCGGCCATCGAGACGCTGTGGGCGCCGATTTCGGTGGTGCTGCGTACCTCCTTGGCCACCGCGAAGCTGCGCTGGAACAGCTGGTGCAGGTAGGTGCCGAGGCCGCCGGCCTGTTCGGCCGTGCGCACGGCGTCTTTCATTTGCCCGAGGATCTGCGGTTCGCCCAGCACCATCGAGTCGAGGCCGGAGGCGACGCGGAAGGCGTGGCGGACGGCGTCGCCCTGCGGCAGCATGTACAGGTGCGGGCGCAGCTCGGCGAAATTCAGGGCGTGGTAATGGGCAAGGAACTGGGCCGAGGCGTCGAGCGGCTCGGGCACGCCGCTGGCGGCGTACAGTTCGGTGCGGTTGCAGGTGGACAGGATGGCCGCCTCGTCGCCGCCGCGGTGTTCGTTCCCGCCGAAGCGGCCGAACCATGCGCGCGCCGCCTCCACCGCGCGGCCGAGCTGCTCGGGGCCGAGCGCCAGCTGCTCGCGCAGCGAGACCGGTGCGGTCGTGTGGTTCAGGCCAACAGCAAGCAGTTGCATTCGTGGATAAGAAGAGGAAAGCAAAGAAGAAAGCGCTTGCGTCCATTATACCCTCATGGGCGCAGGGTTTCATGGAGTGGGCTTGCTTCCGCGTGGGCACGGGGTCGGATCGCCGCCCGGCCCACTCCTACATCGCGCCGAGCTTTTCCAGGCGGTAGCCGTAGCTGTACACCGGCACCAGGCGGAAGCCGTTTTCCGGACGCAGGCACAGCTTGTTGCGCACGCGCGAGACATGGGTGTCCATGGTGCGCGAAGGCACGGCCGTTTCGCGCACCCAGACCGCTTCGTGGATGTAGGCACGCGACAGCGGGCGGCCGATGTTGCGGAAGAACAGCAGGGCCAGATAAAACTCTTTCTGGGTCACGTCGATGACGCTGCCGTCCTTCAGCAGGCGGCCCGGGCGTGTTTCGAAGACATACGGGCCGAACTGCAGCTGCTCGGTGCCGACCTGGGTCGGATAGGCGCGCCGCAGCAGGGCCGAGACGCGCGCCACCAGTTCACCGCGGCGCAGCGGCTTGACGACGTAGTCGTCGGCGCCGGCGCTCATGCCGGCCACGATGTCGTCCTCGGCGGCGTTGCCGACCAGGAACATCGTCGGTGCGTCCGGCGCCATCTTTTCCTTGGCGCGGCGCAGCACGTCGGCCGCTTCCAGGTCACCGGCCGGCCAGTCCATGATCAACAAGTCGGTGCTGTCCTTGCGAATCTGGCCCAGCAGCTCTTTGCCGCTGTCGAAGGATTGGCAGCTGTGACCAGCCGCACTGAGTACCTGACAGATCAGGTCTGCCTGGCTACGGTCTTTGTCGAGGACGGCTATTCTCATGGAGGCACGCATTGTTAAAGTCTACTGTAGGAGCACTCCTACAAGGTTAAACCGACTATAACAGACTTTCACAAAATAATGCTACTCGTAAACTTCTGTTTTTGATCGAATGGACTCCGGAGACTTAGAGTGTAGGCATGTTTACCGGGCGCTAGCCCGGCAAATGCTCAATTCCGATAATTTTGGTGATGTAGGACTTAGCTTGCGCGTGTGCGGCAGAAATGCAACATTCACGACAAAAAACAACAGGCTTTCACAACGGCAGGTCGGCCCTGGCCTTGGACCAGTGCGAGGGACGATGTGAGCGGGAAAGTGGCGGCTGCCGGAGAGGGCATACAAAAAGCAAACGGCAGCGCCGGGTGGCGCTGCCGCGAAATGACAGCCTGATCGGAAGGGCCGGATCAGGCGTCCGGTAACACCACGTTGACGTCGAGCACTTCCAGGTTGCCCTGGCGGTCGAGCGAAATCTTGATGTCGTCTGCGTTGACCTTGGTGTACTTCGAGATCACTTCGATCAGTTCGCGGTGCAGCGCCGGCAGGAAATCCGGGCCGGTGCGGTTGGTACGCTCGCGGGCGATGATGATCTGCAGCCGTTCCTTGGCCGCGTTCGCGCTCTTCTTCTTTTCGGGGAACAGGAATGAGAGCAGGGCCATATCACTTGGTCCCAAAAATGCGCTGCAGCAGGCCCGGCTTTTCGTAGGTCGTGAAACGCAGCGGGCGTTCCTCGCCGAGGAAGCGGGCGACCACGTCCTCGTAGGCTTCGGCCACGTCGGTACCCTTGAAGTGGATCGCCGGATTGCCCTGGTTCGAGGCGTGCAGCACCGATTCCGATTCCGGGATGATGCCGATCAGCGGGATGCGCAGGATTTCCTGCACGTCCTGATAGGACAGCATTTCGTCATTTTCGACTCGCTTCGGCGAATAGCGGGTGATCAACAGGTGTTCCTTGACCGGCTCGCCGCCGGTCTGGGCGCGGCGCGACTTGGCTTGCAGGATGCCCAGGATGCGGTCGGAATCGCGCACCGACGACACTTCCGGGTTGGTCACGACCAGCGCTTCGTCGGCGAAGGTCAGCGCCATCAGCGCGCCGTGCTCGATGCCGGCCGGCGAGTCGCAGATGATGTATTCGAAGCCCATCTGGATCAGGTCGTTGAGCACGCGCTCGACGCCGTCTTCCGACAGGGCGTCCTTGTCGCGCGTTTGCGAGGCCGGCAGGATGAACAGGTTTTCGCAGTGCTTGTCCTTGATCAGCGCCTGGTTCAGGGTCGCTTCGCCATTGATGACGTTGACGAGGTCGTACACCACGCGCCGTTCGCAACCCATGATCAGGTCGAGGTTGCGCAGGCCGACGTCGAAGTCCAGCACGGCGGTCTTGAAGCCGCGCAGTGCCAGGCCGGTGGAGAAGCTCGCGCTGGAAGTGGTTTTGCCCACGCCGCCCTTGCCGGACGTCACAACAATAATTCTTGCCACAAAAGTGTCCTTTACAGTATCTGGTAAGTAGCTGGCTTACACGCGGTTTGACACCGAAGTCAGCGATGATATATCGATCCGGTCGCCGACCAGGCGAATTTGTGCCGGCTGGCGTGCGAGCTCGGCCGGGAACCCATCGTCGAAGGTGCGGTAGACGCCGGCGATCGACACCAGTTCCGGCTGCAGCGACAGGCCGAAAATGCGCGACGCGGCATTGCCCGAGGCGCCCGCCAGCGCGCGGCCATGCATCGGCGCGTAGACGTGGATGCTGCCGTCGGCAATGATCTCGGCGCCATTGTTGACCACCGCCGTGATGATCAGGTCGCAGCCGCGCGCATACACGCGCTGGCCGGCGCGCACCGGGGTGTCGACGATCATGGCCGGCAGCGGGGCGGCTGGAGGAGAAGGGGGTTGCTGTGCCGGCGGTGGAACCACCGACGGCGTTGCAACCGGAGCCACCGTCACGGCCGCGCTGGCGGCGGTGGCCGCGGCCACGTCCTCACGGGCACGCCCGGCGCCGGCGGCGCCGTCGTCGAGCGCCAGGCCGAGGGCTTTCACCGCCTCGGCCATGTCCGGCGTCGCGCCGCGCACGGCCACCGCGTTCAGGCGGTAGCGTTTGAGCAGGTCGACCAGCGCGCGCCAGTCGATGTAGCTCGTTTCGGCGGCAATGGCGCCGACGTCGATCACCGCGAATTCATCCTCGAAAAAATCCGACGTCCCGCCGGTCATCTGCTTGAGCGCCGCATCGATCGCGATCGGGTCGCTCGAGTGCAGGATCGCCGAAATGGCGACGACCGTGGAGATCTTGATTTCGATGGGTAACGAGGACGGGCTTTTCGACATAACGGTTCAGGTTGGTTTAGCCCGTGCATTCTACTGTGAAATTTGCTGAAAAGGGCAGCACTTCACAATCATTCCTAAGGGCAATAACGAGGGCGTTTTCGTTCCGTATTTCTCCCGTGATGGCTGTTTGAAAACCTGTCGTCAACCTCGTGGAGATACGGGTTGTTTTCTGTGAATAAGCTGATAAGATTGACTTCGCTCAAACGCAAACGCGGGCGTGAAATTAACATGCCAGCTTCCCGCCAGGGTCATCACGGCATTCGCGTCGCACCCTCAACCCCTGGTTCAAGCCAGATACCGGAGACAACAATGGAAGACGTCGTCATCGTAGCCGCAGGCCGCACCGCGGTCGGCAAATTCGGCGGGTCGCTCGCCAAGGTTCCCGCCGCCGACCTCGGCGCGCAGGTGATCCGCCAGCTGCTGGCGCAAACCGGCATCGACCCGGCCACCGTCAGCGAAGTCATCATGGGCCAGGTGCTCACCGCCGGCGCCGGCCAGAACCCGGCGCGCCAGGCCGTCATCAAGGCCGGGCTACCCGACATGGTGCCGGCCTACACCATCAACAAGGTCTGCGGCAGCGGCCTGAAAGCCACCCACCTGGCCACCCAGGCGATCCGCTGCGGCGACGCCAACATCGTCATCGCCGGCGGCCAGGAAAACATGAGCATCTCGCCGCACGTGCTGCCGAACTCGCGCGACGGCTTCCGCATGGGCGACACCAAGCTGGTCGACACCATGATCGTCGACGGCCTGTGGGACGTGTACAACCAGTACCACATGGGCGTGACCGCCGAAAACGTCGCACGCAAGTACGACATCTCGCGTGCCGAGCAGGACGAGTTTGCGCTGAATTCCCAGCTGAAGGCCGAAGCCGCCCAGAAGGCCGGCAAGTTCAAGGACGAAATCATCCCGGTCGAGATCCCCTCCAAGAAGGGCACGGTCGTGTTCGACACCGACGAATACCCGAAGCACGGCAGCACCATCGAGGCCTTGACGAGCCTGCGCCCGGCCTTCAACAAGGAGGGCAGCGTGACGGCCGGTAACGCCTCCGGCCTGAACGACGGCGCCGCCGCCGTCGTCATGATGAGCGCCTCGAAGGCGCGCGAACTCGGCCTGACGCCGCTGGCGCGCATCAGGGCCTATTCGTCCTCGGGCCTGGACCCGACCATCATGGGCATGGGCCCGGTCTCGGCGTCGCGCCTGTGCCTGCAAAAGGCCGGCTGGACCCACGACCAGGTCGACCTGATGGAAATCAACGAGGCGTTCGCCGCGCAGGCGGTGGCCGTCAACAGGGAAATGGGCTGGGATACGTCGAAGATCAACGTCAACGGCGGCGCGATCGCGCTCGGCCACCCGATCGGCGCCTCCGGCGCGCGCGTGCTGGTGACCCTGCTGCACGAAATGAAACGCCGCGATGCCAAGCGCGGCCTCGCCAGCCTGTGCATCGGCGGCGGGATGGGGGTGGCGCTGGCGGTCGAACGCGACTGAGCAGCCTGGCGGTACCAAAAAGAGAAAGGGGACCGCGGCCACGCGCGACAGTCAGGTCGGGATCCCCGACAACGACGGTTAAAAACAGGAGAAGACAATGGCACGAGTAGCATTAGTAACCGGCGGCATGGGCGGCCTGGGTGAAGCGGTATGCATCAAGCTGGCGGCACTGGGATACACCGTCGTCACGACTTACTCGCCAGGCAACACCAAGGCCGAGGGCTGGCTCGCCTCGATGCGCGAGCAAGGCTACAACTTCAAGGCCTACCCATGCGACGTGGCCGACTACGATTCGGCGCAAGCCTGCGTGAAACAGGTCGAGCAGGAAGTCGGCCCGGTCGACGTGCTGGTGAATAACGCCGGCATCACGCGCGACATGACCTTCAAAAAGATGGACAAGGTGAATTGGGACGCGGTCATCAAGACCAACCTCGATTCCGTGTTCAACATGACGAAGCCGGTCTGCGACGGCATGGTCGACCGTGGCTGGGGCCGCATCATCAACATCTCGTCGGTGAACGGCCAGAAGGGCGCTTTCGGCCAGACCAACTATTCGGCGGCCAAGGCCGGCATGCACGGCTTCACCAAGGCGCTGGCGCTGGAAGTGGCACGCAAGGGCGTGACCGTGAACACCATCTCGCCGGGTTACATCGGCACCAAGATGGTGATGGAGATCCCGAGCGAAGTGCTGGAAAGTAAAATCATCCCGCAAATCCCGATGGGCCGCCTCGGTAAACCGGATGAAGTCGCCGGCCTGGTTGCCTACCTGGCGTCCGACGAAGCCGCCTTCGTTACCGGCGCCAACATCGCCATCAACGGCGGCCAGCACATGTCGTAAGACATCGCTGTGCCCTCCGAAAAGCACTGCCTCGGCAGTGCTTTTTTGTTGCCTGCGCCGTGCCTCCCTGCGCGCACGGAAGCGCACGGCCCGCCCTGCGGTTTTTTTGTATCCTGAGGGCTGACCCACTTCGACCACTGCCATGACCAGCGATTCCCAACCAGCCGTCCTCGCCATGCCGAAGGAGTTGCGCTACGAACATTTTATTCGCCGTGTCGCCGATACCGGCCAGGTATGGGGCCTGGTCCGCGACGGCTGGGCGATCGGCAAGACCGACGACGGCGCCCTCGTGTTTCCGATGTGGCCATCGAGCGAACTGGCACAGCAATGCGCCGTACTCGAATGGGAAGGCTATGGGCCGCAGCCGTTCGCCTTGCAGGACCTGTTCGACGAATTGCTGGCGCAGCTGGAAAGCGACGGCATCCTGCCCGGCATCACCTACACCCCGGGCGAATACGGTCTGACGCCGTCGCACGCGCAGCTGCGCGCGGACCTGCGGGCACGGCTGCGCCAGATCGAGGCCGCCAGGCCGACCGGACGCCCCGAATAACGCACTGCGGAACGACACCATGCACACCCTCCCGCGCGACGGCCTGGCCCTGGCGGCCCTGGACGAACAGCTGTTACAGCCCGGCACCAAAGGCTTGCCGATCCTTGAACCCTTGCGCCAGGGGGCCGTCGGCGTGCAGGGCTGGAACGTGCTGCACGCCGACACCAGCTTTCCGGTGGCGGTGCTGAAGACCTCGCACCTGCTCCACAACCTCGACTGGATGCGGCGTTTCTGCGAGCGCCACCGGGTCACGCTGGCGCCGCACGGCAAAACGACGATGAGTCCGCAGCTGTTCGCCGCGCAGCTGGCCAATGGCGCCTGGGGCATCACGCTGGCCACGGCGACCCAGGTGCAGGTCGCCTACCGCTATGGGGTGCGCCGCGTGCTGCTGGCGAACCAGCTGGTGGCACCCGCCGACATCAAGGCCGTGCTGGCGCTGCTGCGCGGCGACCCGGATTTCGAGTGCATCGTGCTGGCCGATTCGCTGGTCGGGGTGGCGCGCCTGGCGCAGGCGGTGGCAAGCCACCCGCCGGCGCGGCCCCTGTCCGTGCTGGTCGAACTGGGGCTCGACGATCAACGCGCCGGCTGCCGCACCCCTGAAGAAGCGCTCACGGTCGCGCGCGCCATCGAAGGCGCGCCCGGGCTGCTGCTGGCCGGCTTCGAGGGTTACGAGGGTTTATTGGTCACGAACGACCGCGGCGCCGACCTGGCGGCCGTGGACGTCTTCCTCGGCCAGTTGGTTTCTCTGGTGCAGACTGCCGACGACGAAGGCCTGTTCACCGGCGACGAGATCCTGCTGTCGGCCGGCGGCTCGTCCTATTTCGACCTGGTCGCGCGTGGCTTTGGCGCCGTGTCCGGGCTGTCGCGCCCGGTACGCGCGGTGCTGCGCAGCGGCTGCTACCTGACGAGCGACCACGGCATCTACCAGCGCCTGCTGGCGGAACTGGACGCAAGGGAAGGAGAGAGGTCGCAAGCCGGGGGCGGAGCCGGCCCAGGCTTGCGACCGGCACTGGAAATCTGGTCGATGGTGCAGTCGCGCCCGGAGCCGACACTGGCGATCCTCACCATGGGCAAGCGCGACGCTTCCTACGACGCCGATCTGCCGGTTCCGCTGCTGTACCACCGCCCTGGTCCCGGCATGCCGCACGCGCTGCCGTCCGGCTGCGCCATTGTTAAACTGAACGACCAGCACGCCTATCTGCGCCTGCCCGAAGGGCATCCGTTGTGCACGGAACTGGCCGTGGGCGACCTGGTCGGCTGCGGCATCTCCCACCCCTGCACCACCTTCGACAAATGGCCGCTGCTGCTGGCGGTGGACGACGCCTATCACGTGCGGGAGGCGCTCAATACCTGCTTCTGAAAGGGCGCGGCGGTAAGCTACAATCCTTGCTCTACCTTCAAGAGGGCCGCCATGCCTGCCACCCCGCCGTCGCTGTTCCCGCCGATCCAACCCCTGCGCCACGGGATGCTCCCCGTGGACGAACTGCACACGATCTATTGGGAAGAGGTGGGTAACCCGAAGGGCATACCGGTGCTGTTCCTGCACGGCGGTCCCGGCGCCGGCCTGTCTCCCCAGCACCGGCGCTTCTTCGATCCGCACGCCTACCGCGTCATCCTGTTCGACCAGCGCGGCGCCGGCAAGTCGACCCCGCTGGGCGAATGGCGCAACAACACCACGCAATTGCTGATCGAGGACATCGAGCGCCTGCGCGCGATGTTCGGCATCGAGCGCTGGCTGGTGTTCGGCGGCTCGTGGGGCTCGACGCTGGCGCTGGCCTACGGCCAGGCGCATCCGGAGCGCTGCCTCGGTTTCGTGCTGCGCGGGATTTTTCTCTGCACGCAGGCCGAAGTGGACTGGTTTCTGCATGGAGTGCAGTGGTTTTATCCGGAGCTGTACGCCGAATTCATCGCCCCGATCCCGCCCGCCGAGCGCCAGGACCTGCTGCAGGCCTATGCGCGCCGGCTGCTGTGCGACGACCCGGCCATGTACTGGCCGGCCGCGCGCGCCTGGAGCCGCTTCGAGGGGCGCCGCGTGTTCCTGCTGCCGCAGGAAGAGGAACAGCCGTCCGACACGCTCGACCTGGGCGTGGGCCGGCTGGAGGCGCATTACATGGCCAACGGCGCCTTCCTGTCGGAAGACCAGCTGGTACGCAACATCGGCCGTATCGCGCATCTGCCGGCCGTCATCGTGCAGGGCCGCTACGACGTGATCTGCCCGCCGCTGTCGGCGCACCGGCTGCACCAGGCCTGGCCCGGCGCGAAGATGCGCATGGTGCCCGACGCCGGCCATGGGGCGCTGGAACCGGGCATCGCGCGTGCGCTCGTCGGCGCGACGGAACAGTTCAAGCGCCACGGGCGTTTCGATTGAGGCCTGCGCCGGGGAAGCGGCTGCTACACTATGCCTGACAGACAGACAACGTCAAGACAACGCCAATTACCCGTTTTCATGAATATCCAGATTAGCGACATCGGCCACATGATCCAGCTGGCGATCGCGCCCGTGTTCCTGCTCACGGGTGTGGCGACCAAGCTGACGGTGCTGACCAATCGCCTGGCGCGCATCATCGACCGCACCCGCGTGCTGGAAGACCGCCTGCGCATCGCCGCCAACGACGAGTACACCGAGGAACTCGAGGTGCTGTACACCCGTTCGCACCTGATCAACTACGCCATCACCTCGAGCACGGCCTGCGGCTTCCTGGTCTGCCTCGTGATCGCGATGCTGTTCCTGGGCGACTCGGCCAATATCAAGCTCGACCAGTACATCGCCGCCTCCTTCGTGCTGGCCATGCTGGGCCTGATCTTCAGCTTCGTCTTTTTCCTGCGCGAGATCTTCATTTCATCGCGCTTCATGCGCATTCGCCACGACGTCAGCCTGGCGCCGGGCGAGCGCCGTACTTAACCAAGAAACCGAGTACCACATGCACGACTACCAGCGCCCTCCCACCCTGCATCGCTACGGCATGCGCGACGAGCTCGAACAGGCGCTCACGGCCGGACAGTTCCGGCTGACGCCGTCCAACGGCTTCCTCACCGTCTCGTTCTCGCGCGCCTGGAGCAAGAACCTGTTCGACGTGCTCGGGCCGGCCGACTGCTGCCTCGTGATCCACAACACCGAGGTCTTTGGCGAACGCCTGCACCGCGCCGTGCAGCGCGCCCTGCCGAACTGGGCCGGCATCGACGGCGCCGTCGAATACGGCCGGCGCTCGCCGCTGGGCGCCGCCTTCACCCAGACCGGCGCCCAGGCCCAGGAGCAGGAGTGGAAATTCGCCTGGCGCTCGCTGTCGCCGAACGCCATCCTGAACCCGGTCGTGGTGCGCATCGGCAGCATCGAGCAGTTCGCGGAGTTAAGGGCGCCGGAGAGCCACCTGGTGTGATGGAGAAGCGGGCAGCAGGACGTAGGGGTCATCGAGGCCAATGGCCTCGATGACGGGTTCACCGGTCGGCTCCACCCGATAACATGCATGCACGCGCCGTATGCGCCGCCCACGCGTTGAACCGGCATGTGAAACCTCGCGTCGGTGCATGCGCGGATCGAACGCGTGGGCGGCGTTACAGCAGCGGGCCAAACCGGCGCAAGGGTGGAGCCGACCACCCTACGCTGAGGCGCCAGCTCGGTCTCCCCACGTTTAGACTCCCCACTCCACAGATTCACGGCTGATTAGACTGATAATGCCGTGATGACACATTCCACTTACCCCCACCTGCTGGCGCCCCTCGACCTGGGGTTCACCACGCTGAAGAACCGCGTGATCATGGGTTCGATGCACACCGGCCTCGAAGACCGTTTTTATCACTACGGCAAACTGGCCGCCTTCTACCGCGAGCGCGCGGCGGGCGGCGTCGGCCTGATCGTCACCGGCGGCATCTCGCCGAACCGCCAGGGCTGGCTGCTGCCTTTCGGCGGCACCCTGAATACGATTGGCGACGTGCCGAACCACCGCCGCGTCACCCGCGCCGTCCACGAAGAGGGCGGCAAGATCCTGATGCAGATCCTGCACGCGGGCCGCTATGGCTATCAACCCTTCGTCGTCTCGGCGTCCCCCGTGAAATCGCCGATCTCGAAGTTCAAGCCAAAGGAGCTGACCGAGCATGGCATCGAGTCGACCATCCGCGCCTATGTGCGCTGCGCGAAGCTGGCCAGGCTCAGCGGCTACGACGGCGTCGAGGTGATGGGCAGCGAGGGCTACCTGCTGAACCAGTTCCTGTGCGCGCGCGTCAACAGGAGAACCGACCGCTGGGGCGGCCCGATCGAGAACCGGATGCGCCTGGCCGTCGAGGTGGTGCGGCGCATCCGGCAAGCCGTCGGCCCCGACTTCATCATCATGTACCGCCATTCCGTGCTCGACCTGGTCGAAGGCGGCAACACCTGGGAAGAAGTGGTGCTGGTGGCGCGCGCGCTGGAAGCCGCCGGCGTCACCATCCTGAACACCGGCTACGGCTGGCACGAGGCGCGTGTGCCCACCATCGTCACCTCGGTGCCGCGCGCCGCGTTTACGAGCGTCGCCGGGCGCCTGCGGCGCGAAGTCGGCATTCCGGTGGTGGCCTCGAACCGCATCAACATGCCAGGCGAGGCGGAAGCGGTGCTGGCGCGCGGCGACGCCGACCTGGTGTCGATGGCGCGGCCTTTCCTGGCCGACGCTGCTTTCGTGGCCAAGGCCGCCAACGGCCGCGTCGACGAGATCAACACCTGTATCGGCTGCAACCAGGCCTGCCTCGACCACACCTTCGCCAACCGGCGCGCGAGCTGCCTGGTCAATCCGCGCGCCTGCCACGAGACCGAACTGGTCTACGCGAAAACGCGCGCGCCGCGCCGCATTGCCGTGGTCGGCGCCGGACCGGCCGGGCTGTCGGCCGCCACCGTGGCGGCCGAACGCGGGCATGCGGTGACGCTGTTCGAAGCGTCGAACGGGGTCGGCGGCCAGTTCAGGGTGGCCATGCAGATCCCGGGGAAGGAAGAATTCGCCGAAACGATCCGCTATTTCACGCGCAAGCTGGAAGCGACCGGCGTCGACGTCCGGTTGAACCGCCGGGTGACGCGCGCCGAACTGCTGGCCGGCGGCTTCGACGACGTCATCGTCGCCACCGGTGTGCAGGTGCGCATGCCCGCCATTCCCGGCATCGACCATCCGAAGGTGCTCTCTTACCTGGATGTCCTGCGCGACCGGGCGCCCGTCGGCAGGCGGGTGGCGATCATCGGGGCCGGCGGCATCGGCTTCGATACCGGCGAATTCCTGCTGCACGACCCGAGCCACCCGCTGCCGCAGCCGGTCTCGCGCTGGACGGCGGAGTGGGGCGTCGACCTGGGGGCGACGGTCGCGGGCGGCCTGGTGAAACCGGCGCCGGCGCACCCGTACCGCCAGCTCTACCTGTTGCAGCGCAAGACCACCCGTCCGGGGGCGGGACTGGGTAAAACCTCGGGCTGGGTGCACCGGGCGGCCCTGGCGCGCGGCGGCGTGCAGATGATGGCCGGCGTGCAATACGACCGCATCGACGACGCCGGGCTGCACATCACGGTGGGGGGAGAGTCGCGCGTACTCGAGGTGGACAATGTCGTGATGTGCGCGGGGCAGGAGAGCCTGGACGACTTGACGATCGGGGAAGCGGCATCGAGTACGGCATTCCACAAGATCGGTGGGGCGGTGCTGGCGGCGGAGCTCGATGCGAAGCGGGCGATCCGGGAGGGAGCGGAGCTCGCGGCGCGGTTATAGAAGGACGCTGCGCACGGCAGTGCGTGC
>JBBWZO010000007.1:0-9586 GCA_039649125.1 Massilia sp.
CAATCCGCTGCAGACCCGGCTGGCGCTGGCCTCCGACATCCAGGCTTACCTCGGCAAGCACGAAGAATCGGCGCGCGCGGTCGACAGCCTGATGCCGGGCGAGTCCGACGCCAAGCGCGACGCCAAGACCTCCGCGGTGCTGTCGTTCGCCTCGGTCAGCGAAGCGGCCAGCCCCGCCGTCAAGCTGGTCAACTCGACCCTGTATGACGCGCTCAAGGCCGGCGCCTCCGATATTCACCTGGAAAGCACCAGCGGCGGGCTGGCGGTCAAGTACCGGATCGACGGCGTGCTCGATCATGCCACCTCGGTCAACGGCATCGAAGTGGCCGAGCAGGTCGTCTCGCGCCTGAAGGTGCTGGCCGAACTCGATATTTCGGAGCGCCGCGTGCCGCAGGACGGCAGCTTCCGGGTCGAGACCGGCGGCCGCGAAATCGACCTGCGGGTCTCGATCATGCCCAGCATTCATGGCGAGGATGCCGTGATCCGGATCCTCGACAAGCGCGCCATGATCGAAGCGTACGGCGCGCTCACGCTGGAAGCGCTTGGCTTCGATGCGCCCTCGCTGGTGACCTTGCGCAACCTGGCACGGGAAGCGTACGGCATGCTGCTGGTGACCGGCCCCACCGGCTCGGGCAAGACCACCACGCTGTACGCGGCGCTCACCGAAATCCACAACGGCCGCGAAAAGATCATCACCATCGAGGATCCGGTCGAATACCAGCTGCCCGGCATTTTGCAAATCCCGGTCAACGAAAAGAAGGGGCTCACCTTCGCCAAGGGCCTGCGCTCGATCCTGCGCCACGACCCGGACAAGATCATGGTCGGCGAGATCCGCGACCGCGAGACCGCCGAGATCGCGGTGCAGTCGGCGCTCACCGGCCACCTGGTGCTGACCACGGTGCACGCGAATAACGTGTTCGACGTGTTCGGCCGCTTCACCCACATGGGCATCGACCCGTATGCCTTCGTGTCGGCGCTGAACGGCATATGGGCCCAGCGCCTGGTGCGCATGAACTGCCCGCACTGCGCCGTGCGCTACGAACCCACGGGCGCCGAGCTGGTCTCGGCGCGGCTCGCGCGCGACGAGGTCGAGGACTACGTCTTCATGCGCGGGAAGGGCTGCGGCGACTGCCGCGGCACCGGCTACCGTGGCCGGCGCTCGATCGCCGAGATCCTGATCCTCAACGACGAGATCCGCGAACTGATCGTCGACAAGCAGCCGATCCGGCGCATCAAGGCCGCGGCCCATGCGAACGGCACGCGCAGCCTGCGCCTTGCCGCGCTCGACCTGGTGCGGCGCGGCGCCACCACCCTCGACGAAATCAAACGGGTGACCCAGCATGCGTAGGTGGCCCGGAGAATCGCTGCGCATCGGCATCGGCCACGACAGCCTGGCACTGGTAAGAACCAGCCGCTTCGGCCGCCACACGCAGGTACTGGCCGAGGAAGGCGTGTTCGATGCGAACGAACCGGCCGAGCTGGCGCGCGGCCTGCGCGCGCTGCTGGCGCAGCGCCCGGTGGCGGGCTGGCCGCTGACCATGGTGCTGGCCGACGAGCTGGCGCGCATGTGGCAGGTCACGCCGCCCCCCGGCGCCACCAAACCGGCGGACCTGGAAGCGGCGGCCGCGATGCGCTACGCCGCGCTGTTCGGTAGCGCGCCCGCAGGCTGGGCGATCGCCGCCGACTGGCAGGCGAGCAGGCCCTTCCTGGCCGCCGCCTTGCCCGCCGCGTTGCTGGAAGTGCTGAACGGATGCGCGCGCGAGGCGCGCTGCGTGCTCGTCGAAATCGTGCCGCAGTTCGTCGCCGCCATGAACGGCTGGTGCAAGCTCCATCGCCCCGGCGCCTGGTTCGGGCTGGTGCATGGGCAGGTGCTGACCCTGGCGGCCTACGACGGCCCGCGCCTGGCGGCCCTGCGCTCGGCCGTGGTGCCGCCGGGAGCGGACCGCGACTGGCTCGAGAGCCACGTGGCGCGCGAGGCGCTGCGCGTCGGGGTAGGGCGGCCGGAACGGGTGCAGCTCTGCGGGAGCGCGCCGCGCAGCTGGGCCAGCCACCCGGGGCACCTGAAATTCGCCTGCACGCTGCTCGAGGACGACGACCCCCTCGGGCACCCGGCCGTCGTGCGCCTGGCCTGCACCGGGAGCCCGGCATGAAGCGCGTGCGCCTCGATTTTGCACCGGCGAGCCTGCGCCGCACGCTGTTCCATGCGCCGCCGTATGCCTGGGGCGCCTTGTTCGGCGGCGTGGCCCTCTGCGCGGCCGCGCTGGTGCAGGCGCTGGACTACCGCGAGGCGGCCGAGGAGGTCGATGCCCAGCTCGCGGCGCTGCAGGCCCGCTCCGCGGCGCCGGCCGTGCAGCCGGTGGCCCGGCGCACCCCGGCGATCGGCGCGGCCCAGGCGGCGGCGACCAACGCCGTCATCATGCAGCTGAACCTGCCGTGGCGCGCGCTGCACGACGCCGTGCGCAGCGCCACGCCGCCCAATGTCGCACTGCTGGCGCTCGAACCGGATGCGAAAAAGCGCGTCCTGCGCATCAGCGCGGAAGCGAAGAACAGCGATGACATGCTGGCCTACGTCGCGGCGATCGACAAGGAGGAATGGTTCGGCGCCGTCACGCTGGTGCGCCACGAAGTGCTGGAGCAGGACCCGAACCGTCCGCTGCGTTTCCAGGTGGACGCGGGCTGGGGGCGGCCATGAACGCCGCCCAGGCCTTGCTGTCGCTGCGCCTGGCCCTGCGCCGGGGCAGCCCGGCCATGCACGTGGCGCTCGTCCTGTGCCTGGCCGGCCTCGGCGCGCTGGCCTGGCTGCTGCCTGCGCGCGAGCAGCTCGAGGCCGAGCGCGAGCGCGCGCGCCGCGCCGCCGCACTGCCGCCCCCAAGCGTGGCAAGCGTTCCCGCCGCGGCGGGCAAGGGGGGCGAGAACCTGGCGCGCTTCCAGGCGGCGCTGGGCACGCAGCGCGACGTCGAGGAGGGCGTAAAGACCCTGTTCCGGCTGGCGGCAAAGACGGGCCTGGTGCTGCGCCAGGGCGAATACAAGCGTGGCTACGACCGCCACGCGAAGCTGCACACCTACCAGGTCAACCTGCCGGTCACCGGCAGCTACGCCCAGGTCTGGCAGTTCGCTTTCCTGGCGCTGCGTGCGCTCCCCTTTGCCTCGCTCGACGACGTCAGCTTCAAGCGCGATGCCATCGGCGAGACAACCGTCGAGGCGCGCCTGCGCCTGACCCTGTATCTGCTTGATGCGCCGGGAGCGCCGCAATGAAGCCGCGCCGCATCGCGCTGGGCGTGGCGCTGGCGATGTCCGCCGGCCTGGTGGTGTTCGGCGACCGTTCGCCCGACATCGAGGTGGCCGAGCCGGTCGAGCGCGCGGCGGCGCTTCCTGCGCAGGCTGCGCCGGCGCAAGCCGGTACGGCGGCGGGCGAGCCGACAAGCGGGCCAATCAGCGGGGCCGGCACGGAGTCCGCCGCCGGGCCGACAAGCGGGCCGACAGCCGGGTCCGCGGCCGAGCCTGCGATTGCGCGCCTGATCCCGCGCGAAACGCTGATCGGCGACGATGCGGACCGTTTCGGGGCAGGGGACAAGGCCCTGTTCGCGCGCCAGGACTGGACCCCGCCGGCTCCGCCACCGCCGAAACCGCCGCCGCCCCCGCCGCCCAGCGCGCCGCCGCTGCCGTTCACCGTCATCGGCAAATCGCTCGAGGACGGCAAATGGGAGGTGTACCTGTCTGCCGGCGAGCGCACGCATATTGCAAACGAAGGCGCCACGCTCGACGGCGGCTGGCGCGTCGAGCGCATCGCGCCTCCGATCATGACCCTGACTTATTTGCCGCTGAACGAGGTTCGGCAGCTCAACATTGGAGTATTCGAGTAATGGTTCGTTCCCGGATTCGTGCCGTGGTGTCCGCCCTGGGGGTCGCCACCCTGCTGGCCGGCTGCACGGCCCAGCGTGCCTACCAGGAGGGCAATGCGCTGGTCGCGCAGGAGCAGGTGGGCGCGGGCCTGGCCAAGTACCGCGAGGCGGTGGCGGCGGACCCGGGCAACCCGGTCTACCGCGCGGCCCTGCTGCGCGCGCGCGATGCCGCCACCACGCGCCTGGTCGAGCAGGCCGAGCGCGAACTGGCCGCCGGCCGCGTCGACGCCGCGCGCGCGGCCTACGTCGAGGTGCTCGAGGTGGATCCGGCCAACGAACGCGGGCGCGCGGGCATGCGCCAGATCGAGGCGGCGCGCCGCCACGGCGCCATGCTGGAGGCGGCGCGCGCCGACGTCGAGAAAAAGGACTTCGAGGCCGCGCGCCGGACGCTGTCCGCCATCCTCACCGAGCGCCCGGCGTACGAGGAGGCGCGCCTGCTGCTGGCCGAAGTCGAAGAAAAGGCCGCCGTGCCGACTGCGGAAACGGGGCTGGCCGCGGCTTTTCGCAAGCCGATCAGCCTCGAGTTCCGCGAAGCCCCGCTGCGCCAGGTGTTCGAGATCATCGCGCGCCATTCGGGCCTGAACTTCGTCTTCGACAAGGACGTGCGTTCGGACATCCGCACCTCGATCTTCCTGAAGAGCAGCACGGTGGAGGCGGCGGTGCACTTCCTGCTGGTGACCAACCAGCTCGAGCGCCAGGTCATGGACGGCAACACGATCCTGATCCATCCGAACAGCGCGGCCAAGCTGAAGGAATACCAGGAGATGACGGTCAAGACCTTCTATCTCGCCAACGCCGAGGCGAAAAGCATCGCCAACACCTTCAAGACCATCCTCAAGTCACGCGACGTGGTGGTCGACGAAAAGCTGAACCTGGTGATCCTGCGCGACAGCCCGGAGGCGGTGAAGCTGGCCACCCAGCTGGTCGCCTTGCAGGACGTGCCGGAGCCGGAAGTCATGCTCGACGTCGAGGTACTCGAGATCAAGCGCAGCCGCATCATGGACCTGGGCGTGAGCTGGCCGGCCAGCCTCGGTTTCGCGCCGCTGGTGGCGCCCGACGGCGGCGCCATCACGATCGACGAGCTGCGCGGCCTGAACAGCGGCCTGATCGGCGTGTCCGGCGTGCGCGCCACCGTCAACGCGAACAAGCTTGACGCCGATTCGAACACCCTGGCCAATCCGCGCATCCGCGTGCGCAACAAGGAAAAGGCGAAGGTCGTCATCGGCGACAAGGTGCCGAACATCACCACCACCGTGTCGCCAGGGGCGGGCGGCTTCGCCTCCGAGTCGGTCAACTACGTCGACGTCGGCCTGACGCTGAACGTGGAGCCGACCATCTACCTGAACAACGAGGTCGGCATCCGCATCTCGCTCGAGGTCAGCAACCTGATCGACACGATCCAGACCAATTCCGGCTCGGTCGCCTACCGCATCGGCACCCGTTCGGCGCAGACCCTGCTACAGCTGAAGGACGGCGAGAACCAGGTGCTGGCGGGCCTGATCAGCAGCGAAGACCGCAGCAGCGGCAGCAAGGTGCCGGGCGTGGGCAGCCTGCCCATCCTCGGGCGCCTGTTCGGCAGCAACCGCGACACCAACGAGAAGACCGAGATCGTGCTGTCGATCACGCCGCACCTGGTGCGCACGATCCAGCGTCCGCCGGCCGGCGCGTCCGAATTCGGCGCCGGCACCGAGGCCAGCTTCCGGCGCCGCCCGGACACGGCGGTGCGCCTGCCGACGGCGCAGCCGGGCGTGCCGGCCGCGGCGGCTCCGCGTCCGGCGAATGGCGTGACGGTCGCGCCGCCGCTGGGCCAGCCTCCCGCCCCGGCGACCATGCCGCCGCCGGTGACCGGCATGCCGCTCTCGCAGCCGGTCGGGACCACGCCGCAGCCGGCCCCGGCCGCCGTGCCGCCGGGCGCACAGGTCACGCCGATCCCGGCGCCGCCGATGACGCCGATCCCGAATCAATGAACGCAGCGCAGACCTGTGCGGCCTGTGCGGCGAGTGATGCGTTCCGGTGTGACAAGAACCCGTCCCCACGCGGCTTCACCCTGATCGAACTGCTCGTCACCCTCGCCATCCTGGCCCTGCTGGCCACCCTGGTGATCCCGGTCGCGCAGACCGTGGTCCAGCGCCGCAACGAGGCCGAACTGCGCCAGTCGCTGCGCGAAATCCGCCAGGCCATCGACGCCTACAAGCGCGCCGGCGAGGAGGGACGCCTCACGAAAGCGGCCGGCGCCACCGGCTACCCGCCGAAACTGGAACTGCTGGTCGAGGGCGTGCCCGACCTGCGCAGCCCGACGAAAGCCAGGATCTTTTTCCTGCGCCGCCTGCCGCGCGACCCGTTCAATCCGGATCCCGAACTGACGGACGCCCAGACCTGGGGCAAGCGCAGCTACGCCAGCGAGGCCGAGGAGCCGAAGGAGGGCGACGACGTCTACGACGTGTATTCGACCTCGCCGCGCGTCGGCCTGAACGGCATCCCCTACAGGAAGTGGTGAAGCGATGAATTCTTTGTTCCGCAAGCGTGGCCGCAAGCGGGGGTTCACGCTAATCGAACTGCTGGTGGTGCTGGGCATCGTCGCGCTGCTGTTGACGCTGGCGGTGCCGCGCTTCTTCCCGAGCGTGGACAAGACGCGCGAGACCATCCTCGCGGAGAACCTGCGCAACACCCGCGCCGTGATCGACCAGTTTTATAACGACACCGGGCGCTACCCGGATTCGCTCGAACAGCTGGTCGAGAAAAAATACCTGCCGCGCCTGCCGGTCGACCCGATCACGGAGAGCGACAGTACCTGGGTCATCGTCGCCCCGGAGGACGAGGGCACGCCGGGCGCGGTCTACAACATCCGCAGCGGCGCGCCCGGCAACGACCGTGCGGGCCGGCCCTACGCCGAATGGTAGCGTCGCGTCGTCGAACCGCCCGGCCGCCTGAGGCGGGTTTCACCTACGTCGGCCTGGTCGTGTTCGTCGCGATCCTCGGCCTGGTGGGGACGGCCACGCTGAAAGTGGACAGCCTGCTGCGCCGTGCCGCCGCAGAACAGGAGCTGCTGGAAATCGGCGCGGCCTTCGGCGAGGCCCTGCGCAGCTATGCGGCCGCCACGCCGCGCGGCTTTCCGACGGCGCCGCCGACGCTGCAGGACCTGTTGAAGGATCCGCGCTTTCCGGGCACGCGGCGCCACCTGCGCAAGATCTTCGTCGATCCCATCACGGGCAAGAACGAGTGGGGCGTGCTCTACCAGGGCGACAAGGTGGGCGTGCTGGCGGTGTACAGCCTGTCGCAGGCGCAGCCGCTGAAGGTGGCGAATTTCGACGCGCGCTTCCAGAATTTCGAGAACAAGGAACACCTGTCGGAGTGGAAGTTCACGGCCCAGGGGCAGGGATCGTCGGCCGCGCCGGGCCAGCCGCCGGCGGTTCCGGCGCCGGTGAAGCCGCCGCCCGGCACCATCGGGACGCCGGCGCCGCCGGATGCGCCGCCCAAGCCCGCTGCACCCGCTGAACCCGCTGAACCGACCGAGCCAGCCGAGCCGGCCGAACCCGTATCGCCGCCGGCCCAGCCCGAGCCGGAGCCCGACGCCGAACCCGAGCCCGCTGAACCGCCTGAGCCTGTCCCAGCGGAAACGCCGCCCCAGTCGGGCACGGCGCAGACCCGGTCCGGCCGGTGATTACTTGGCGCGGCGCTTGAAGTCGCGCGGACGGAAGCCCAGAGCCAGCAGCACGGCGAAATAGCTGATGGCGCTGAGGGCGATGATGCCGAGCAGGGCGCCGGCGCGCATGAACGGCTGGGCACGCATGGCAACCCAGTCGAACTGGGCCTGGCCGAACCAGGCCACCACGCCCATGACCGCCACCGCTACCAGCAGCTTGAGGTAGAAGCCGCCCCAGCCCGGCAGCGGCACGTAGATCTCGCGGCGGCGCAGGCCGCTGTACAGGAAAGCCGCGTTGATGCAGGCGCCGATGCCGATCGACAGCGCCAGGCCGGCGACGCCGAACAGCGGCACCAGGACCAGGTTCATCAACTGGGTCACCACCAGCACGCCGACCGCGATGCGCACCGGCGTACGCACTTCCTGGCGCGCGAAGAAGGCCGGCGCCAGCGTCTTGACCAGGATGAAGCCCAGCAGGCCGGCGCTGTAGGCCATCAGCGGCAGGGTCGAGGCGGCCACGTCGGCGGCGTCGAAGGCGCCGTAGTGGAACAGGGTGGCGATCAGGGGTTCGGCCAGGGCCGCCATGCCGACCGCCGCCGGAATCGCCAGCAGGAAGGTCAGGCGCAGGCCCCAGTCCAGCAGCGACGAGTATTCGCGGGTGTCGCCTTCGGTGTTGGCTTTCGCCAGGCCGGGCAGCAGGATCGTGCCCAGGGCGACGCCGAGCAGGGCGGTCGGCAGTTCCATCAGGCGGTCGGCATACTGCAGCGCCGTCACGGCGCCGGCCGCGAGACTGGCCGCGATGGTGGTGTTGATCAGCAGGCTGATCTGGGCTGCCGCGACGGCGAACACGGCCGGCCCCATCTTGCCGAGCATGCGGCGTACGCCGGCGTCGCGCAGGCCGACGACGGGATTGAGCGACAGGCGCGGCAGCATGCCGAGCTTGATCAGGGAGGGCAGCTGGAGCGCCACCTGCAGCACGCCGCCGATGCAGACGCCGACCGCCATCGCGTAGATCGGCTGCTCGAAATAGTCGGCCAGCACGAGGGCGGCGAAGATGAAGGACAGGTTCAGCAGCACCGGCGTGAAGGCCGGAATCTTGAACTGGCGCCAGGTGTTGAGCACGCCGCTGGACAGGGCGACGAAGGCCATGCAGGCGATATAAGGGAACATCATCCGGGTCATGACGACCGCGGCATCGAAGGCTTCCGGCTCGCGCTGCAGCCCGCCGCCGATCCAGTAGATCAGCACCGGGGCGGCCAGGATGCCGGCGATGCTGGTCAGCATGGTCGCCCAGATCAGCACCGTGGCCACATGGTCGACGAGGGTCCTGGTGGCCTCCTGGCCGTGTTTCGTTTTATATTCGGTGAGGATGGGCACGAAGGCCTGGGAGAAGGCGCCTTCGGCAAACAGGCGCCGCAACAGGTTCGGCAGGCGGAAGGCGATATTGAAGGCGTCGGTGAAGTTGGAAGCGCCGAAGGCGGCGGCGAACAGGCTTTCGCGCAACAGGCCGGTAACGCGCGACACCATGGTCATGCTGGAGATGGCAGCGAGGGTTCTGAGCAGATTCATGGGGCGAGATTATAGCGGGGCAATACCTTGCACACGGTTAATCTCGTTGCAATAATCAATAATGAATTGCCCGGATGCGATTCCTTCGCTATAATCGTGGGCTGTACTGAATTCTGTTAGCAGACACTTATGTTTGGCAGGCACTGGAATGGGCCAGTTTGACTCGCTAATGTTTGCAAACGCAACTTGACCCCGATTTAGGAAATTCCATGGCAAATACCGCACAAGCGCGCAAGCGCGCTCGTCAAGCAGTTAAGCAAAACGCACACAACAGCGCTCAGCGTTCGACCCTGCGCACCGCCATCAAGGCCGTCCGCAAAGCCATCCAGGCTGGCGACAAAGCTGCTGCAACCAGCATCTTCCAGTCGTCCGTGTCGACCATCGACAGCATCGCCGACAAGAAGATCATCCACAAGAACAAGGCCGCTCGCCACAAGAGCCGCCTGGCTGCTGCCCTGAAAGCCCTGTCGGC
>JBBWZO010000039.1:0-6357 GCA_039649125.1 Massilia sp.
CAGCGAGATCTCGCGCTGCGGATCGGAGACCAGCTTGCCGTCGTCGTCCCAGGACGGCATCCAGAATTGCACGTCCGGGTGATAGCACGCGAGCCACTCGTCCCAGGCCTCGTCGTCGAGCAGGCGCGCTTCTCGGTAGAGGAAGGCGGCACCGTCGTTGATGGCGAGCGCGATCGTGTTCATGCTCCCTCTCCCCGGCCGGCCTGTTCCGCCCTGGCCTTGCGCATGACGTCGAGCCAGTAGCGGTGCTGCACCGTGTACAGTCCCTCGTCTTCGGTCCGGACCCCGCTCAGCACCGGCGCCAGGCCGATTTCCCTGGCCGCGTCGTCCGGCCCCTGGATCCAGTGGGTGGCGCCCCGGCACATGTCGTTCCAGGCCGTGCCGCCGCTGCTTCCTGCATACCCGGCCTGGCAGGCGCGAAACTCTTCCAGGTCGTCGGGCGTGGCCATGCCGCTGACATTGAAGAAGTCTTCGTACTGGCGCACGCGGCGGGCGCGCGCCTCGTCGGATTCGCCTTTCGGCGCGATGCAATAGATGGTGACTTCGGTCTTGTCGACCGCGATCGGGCGCAGCAGGCGGATCTGCGAGCCGAACTGGTCCATCAGGTAGACGTTCGGGTACAGGCACAGGTTGCGCGAACGCTCGACCATCCAGTCGGCCATCGGCTTGCCGTACTGCGCTGCGTACTCGGCGTGGCGCGGGAAGTTCGGGCGGTCTTGCGGGTTGGCCCACTTGGTCCAGAGCAGCATGTGGCCGTTCTCGAAGCCGTAGAAACCGCCGCCCTGGCGGCCCCACTTGCCGGCGTCCATGGCGCGGATCTTGTCCTCGCGCAGCGCCTGTTCTTCCTTGCGCCGGTTGGTGGTGGCCGCGTAGTTCCAGTGCACCGCGCTCACGTGGTAGCCGTCGGCGCCGTTCTCCGCCTGCAGCTTCCAGTTGCCCTCGAAGGTATAGGTCGAGGAACCGCGCAGCACTTCCAGGCCGTCCGGCGACTGGTCGACGATCATGTCGATGATCTTCGTCGCCTCGCCCAGGAATTCCTCCAGCGTGGGCACGTCCGGATTCAGGCTGCCGAACAGGAAGCCCTTGTAGTTGCCGAAGCGCGCAAGCTTCTTCAGGTCGTGCGAGCCTTCCTTGTTGAAGCACTCCGGATAGCCGGCGTCTTCCGGATCCTTCACCTTCAGCAGCTTGCCGCTGTTGTTGAAGGTCCAGCCGTGGAAGGGGCAGGTGTAGGTCGCCTTGTTGCCGCGCTTGTGGCGGCACAGCTGGGCGCCGCGGTGGCTGCACGCGTTGATGAAGGCATTCAGCTCGCCCTGGCGGTTGCGGGCGATGAACACCGGCTGGCGGCCGATGTGGGTCGTGTAGTAGTCATTGACGTTCGCGACCTGGCTTTCGTGGGCCAGGTAGACCCAGTTGCCCTCGAAGATGTGCTTCATCTCGAGCTCGAACAGGGCCTGGTCGGTGAAGGCGCTGCGGTGCAGGCGGTAGTCGCCGCGCGCTTCGTCTTCGATCAGGTAGTCGTCGATGCGCTTCGGCTGGAAGCTGCTCACGGGACGGATCGGGATCATGGTGTGCTCCATGGTGTGCTCGTTAAGCGGCGGCGCGCGGACGCTCCACCAGCGCGCTCGGGGCGGCCTCGGTGTCGCGGTACAGGCGGAAGTCGAAATCGATCGAGGCGAAGGGGGCGTTCACGCGCTTCGCATCCATCGCGGCCGGATCGGCGATGCGGGTGAGCGGCGGCACCAGGCCCTCGCGGCTGGCGAAGGCGAAGTCCTCCCACAGGTATTCGTCGCCGTCGATGTTGATCTGGGTGGTCAGCTTGCGGTGGCCCGGGGCGGACACGAAGAAATGGATGTGGGCCGGGCGCTGGCCGTGGCGGCCCAGCTGCTCGAGCAGCTTGTGGGTGCTGCCGCCCGGCGGACAGCCGTAGCCCTTCGGCAGGATGCTGCGGAAGGCGTAGCGGCCGTCGGCATCGGTGAGGATGGTGCGGCGCAGGTTGAAGCTCGACTGGGTGGAATCGAAGAAGGAGTAGTTGCCCATCAGGTTGGCGTGCCAGACCTCGACCTTCGCGCCGGGCACCGGCTTGCCGTCCTGGCCGTAGACCGTGCCCTGCATGAACAGGACTTCGGCGCGGTCGGATTCGCTGCCGTCGTCGAGGCGGGCGAAGCCGGTGCTCTCGGGCGCGCCGGCCACGTACAGCGGGCCTTCGATGGTGCGCGGGGTGCCGCCTTCCAGCCCGGCCTTCGCTTCCGCCTCGTCGGCGCGGATGTCGAGGAAGCGTTCCAGGCCCAGGCCCGGCGCCAGCAGGCCCAGTTCGTTCGCCTTGCCCGCGTCCGCCAGGTAGGACAGGCCGCTCCAGAATTCGGTCTGGCTGATGTCCAGGTCCTCGATCGCCTTGCACAGGTCGCCCACCAGGCGCAGCACGATCTGCTGCACGCGCGGGTTGGCGGGGCGGTCGGCGGCGTCGACGATCCAGCCTTTGACGAGGGTATCGATATCTGCGTGGTTCATGGTCTTGTCTCCTTGGTTTTATGGGTGGAATCAGCGGTCGTCGGACCGGATCGAAGAAGGGTGGCGGCACAGGGCCGTGACCTCGATCTGCATGTAGGGGAACAGGGGCAGGGAGGTCAGCAGTGCGTGCAGCTCGTCGACGCTGTCGACGTCGAACACGCTGACGTTGGCGTACTGGCCGGCGATGCGCCACAGGTGGCGCCACTTGCCCTGGTCCTGCAGGCGCTGGGCCAGCGCCTTTTCGTCGGCCTTGAGCTTCGTGGCTTCGTCCACCGGCATCAATGCCGGCAGGTTGACGTTCATGAGTACGTGGAACAGCATGGTGGTCTCCTCGGGTTGTCGTTAGCGGCGCTGCAGTGCGCGCAGCTTGTCCAGGTCGACGGTAACGCCCAGGCCGGGGCCGGTCGGTACCTGCAGCTGGAAGTCGCGGTAGACCAGCGGCTCGGCCAGCACCTCCTCGGTCAGCAGCAGGGGGCCGAACAGTTCGGTGTCCCACGCCAGGTCGGCGAAGGTGGAACACAGGTGGGCGGTGGCGGCGGTGCCGATGCCGCCCTCCAGCATGGTGCCGCCGTACAGGCCGATGCCGTTGAGGCGGGCAACCGTCGCCACTTCCGCCGCCGGCAGCAGGCCGCCCGACTGCGTGATCTTCACCGCGAACACGTCGGCGGCGTCGAGACGGGCAATGGCCATGGCGTCGTTCGGACCGTGCAGCGCTTCGTCGGCCATGATGGCGACATCGAAGCGGCGTGCCAGCCTGGCCATTGCCGCCACGTTGTTCGCCTTGACCGGCTGTTCGATCAGGTCGATGCCACCCGCTTCGAGCGCCGAGATGCCGCGCACCGCGTCCAGTTCGCTCCAGGCCTGGTTGACGTCGACGCGCACGCTGGCACGGTCGCCCAGGGCGCGCTTGATGGCCAGCACGTGGGCCACGTCCTCGTCGACCGCGCGCAGGCCGATCTTCAGCTTGAAGATGCGGTGGCGCCGCGCTTCCAGCATCTGTTCGGCTTCGCGGATGTCGCGCGCGGTGTCGCCGCTGGCCAGGGTCCAGGCCACCGGCAG
The DNA here is from genome assembly GCA_039649125.1 of Massilia sp. Lineage (GTDB taxonomy): Bacteria > Pseudomonadota > Gammaproteobacteria > Burkholderiales > Burkholderiaceae_D > Telluria. Next base: position 3,568 of record JBBWZO010000039.1, read on the forward strand.
GGCGTCGCGCACCCGGCCGCCGAGCAGCTCCGACAGCGGTACGCCGAGGCGACGCGCCTGGGCGTCGAGCAGGGCGGTCTCGATGGCGCACTTGGCGAAGCGGTTCCCCTGGATCGCCTTGCGCACTTTCGCCATCGCCTTTGCCACCTGGGCCGCGTCCATGCCGGCCAGCAGCGGGGCGATGTAGGTGTCGATGTTGGTCTTGATGCTCTCCGGGCTTTCTTCGCCGTAGGCGAGGCCGCCGATGGTGGTCGCTTCGCCCCAGCCCTCGATGCCGTCGTCGCAGCGCGCGCGCACCAGGACCAGGGTCTGGGTGTTCATGGTGGCAACCGACAGCTTGTGCGGGCGGATGGTCGGCACTTCTACCAGGAATGTCTCGATCGTGGTTATCATATTCAATGCGTATAGTGCGGGTGGGTAGATACACGATAATCCCGCCGCATTGGCCCGTCCAACACCAAGTTGGTATGGAGTTAATACCTGGGAGGTATGATGATCGAACTACGGCACCTGCGTTATTTCGTCGCCGTGGCGGAAGAACGCAATTTCACGCGCGCGGCCGAGCGGCTGCACATTGCCCAGCCGCCGCTGAGCCGCCAGATCCAGCAGCTCGAGGAGATGCTGGAGGTCACCCTGATCGAGAAGGGCTCGCGGCCGCTGCGGCTGACCGAAGCCGGGCAGTTCTTCCTGGCGCATGCGAAGCCGCTGCTCGACCAGGTGCGCGACCTGAAGAGCATGACCCGGCGCATCGGCAAACTGGAGCGCACGCTCAATGCCGGTTTCGTCGCGTCGACCCTGTACGGCCTGCTGCCGGACATCATCCGCACGTATCGCGAGCGCTATCCCGAGGTCGAGGTCACGCTGCACGAGATGACGACGGTGGAACAGATGAAGGCCCTGAAGGAGGGCAGGATCGACGTCGGCTTCGGACGCCTGAAAAGCCAGGATCCAAGCATACGCAGGATCCTGCTGCGCGAGGAGCGCATGGTGGTGGCGCTGTATCCGCGCCACCGGCTGGCCGCCGGAAATGCCCCGGTGCGGCTGGTGGACCTGGTGCAGGAGCCCTTGCTGGTCTATCCGCACTCGCCGCGCCCGAGCTTTGCCGACCAGGTGCTGGCCCTGTTCAGCGAGGTGAACCTCGCGCCCGAGCACGTGGTGGAGGTACGCGAGCTGCAGATCGCGATGGGCCTGGTGGCGGCGGAACAGGGCGTCTCCATCGTGCCGGCCAGTGTGCAGGGCATGCACCACCGGAACGTGGTGTACCGGCCGATCGAGGACAAGCATGCTGTCTCGCCCATCTTCTTCAGCGTGCGCCACATGGACCGCTCGCCCGAGCTGGAAAACATGCTGGCGGTGATCTACGACATCTACGACGATGCCGGCCTGCCGCACGTGAAGGAACGCCTTTAAGTACCTGCCCAGAAATAAATGTGATTTTTGGCTGCCATAACCCCGGTCAAAACTTCACATTTATTTCTGGACAAGTACTTAGCCGGCCCCGTTCAGGGCCAGTCCGCGCACCGGCAAGGTCATGAAAATCCGGGGCGTTCAGGACATCGGTCTCGTCGGCGATGCCGGGTGCGCCCGTGGGCGCCTTCGTTGGCCCCGGAGGTGGCGGCCGTGGCCCGATTTGTCGCCGCATGGCCTGCCGGGCACGCATGGCGGCGATTTTTTCGCTTGACCATCCGGTGCGGCCGGGTCTATCCTATTTGTGCGGTAATCGTCTGTATGTGCGGTTATCGACCAAACGACGCCACGGCCGCGAACGGGCTCTCGTCCCGCCGCGGCGCACAAAGGGGACACCCATGATCGACAAAACCTGCGATTCGCTCGAGCGCGCGGTCGCCGACATTCCCGACGGCGCGACCGTCATGATCGGCGGCTTCGGCAACGCCGGCATGCCGTCCGCGCTGATCGATGCGCTCCTGGCCCAGGGCGCGCGCGAGCTCACCATCGTCAACAACAACGCCGGCAACGGCGAAACCGGGCTGGCGGCCCTGATCCGTGAAAAGCGGGTGCGCAAGATGGTCTGCTCGTTCCCGCGCCAGGCCGACTCGCACCACTTCGACGCCCTGTACCGCTCCGGCGAGATCGAACTGGAGCTGACGCCGCAGGGCAACCTGGCCGAGCGCATCCGCGCCGCCGGCGCCGGCATCGGCGGCTTCTTCACCCCGACCGGCTACGGCACCCTGCTGGCCGAGGGCAAGGAAACGCGCCTGATCGACGGCCGCCACTACGTGCTCGAAGCGCCGATCCACGCCGACTTCGCACTCATCAAGGCCCTGAAAGGGGACCGCTGGGGCAATCTCGTCTACCGCAAGACGGCGCGCAACTTCGGCCCGATCATGGCGATGGCCGCCAAGGTCGCCATCGCGCAAGTGGCGGAGATTGTCGAACTCGGCGAACTCGACCCGGAAAACATCGTCACGCCGGGCATTTTCGTCCAGCGCGTCGTGAAGGAGGCAGCATGAACCGTTACACGAGAGACCAGATCGCCGCGCGCGTGGCGCAAGACATTTTCGAGGGCGCCTACGTCAACCTCGGCATCGGCCTGCCGACCAAGGTGGCGAATTTCCTTCCCCAGGACCGCGAAGTCTTCCTGCACAGCGAAAACGGCCTGCTCGGCATGGGCCCGGCGCCGGCGCCCGGCGAAGAGGACGAAGACCTGATCAACGCCGGCAAGCAGCCGGTGACGATCCTGACCGGCGGCGCCTATTTCCACCACGCCGATTCGTTCGCCATGATGCGCGGCGGCCACCTCGACATCTGCGTGCTGGGCGCGTTCCAGGT
>JBBWZO010000059.1:0-5794 GCA_039649125.1 Massilia sp.
CTGAGCCTAAATGAGCTGAGCTTTCAGCATTCGACAAATGATCTGCAAATAATTCGAAGTCTTCAACACGATATTCCCGAAGCGTAAGCCGATCTGTGTGAAGGCGAGGCACGGAAATCGTAAGGGCGTGATTCATGAGAAGTGCGTCCTTGAATGTTTAAATGCGTTCACCGTCCGCTTTTGGCCCGTTAATAGACCATCAGAAAGACTCAGTGTACGAGACTGTTGCATTCAAAACAAGCCAGAGGTTTATCAGGCGTCTTAGCGCGTCTGCACGCAAGCTCTCGGAAGAACGACAGAGAAAAGCCGAAACTGGATCCAGTCGCGCGAGGACCGACGTCGAGCAGCATCGTTGCAGGCGGATGCACAATCCAGCGCGCGGCTTTCGCCAGGTGGGATCGTTACCGGTGGCGGCGCGCGGCGAATGCAAAGCCGCCAGAATGTGTTGCCGGATGCTCTAACGGCAGCTGCTGCACACGCCATACAAGGTCAGCTCGTGCGACTCGAGCACAAACCCGTCCGGCGTGAGTTTCTGCATGTCCCCCGGGCAGGCGTGCACCTCATAGACGCGGTCGCAGGAGCGGCAGTGGAAGTGGTGGTGGTGGCCGTGGCCGGCCAGTTCATAGCGGTCGCCGCCGCCCGGCAGCGAGACGGTCGTGATGTCGCCGGCTTCCAGCATCGCCTTGATGTTGCGGTAGATGGTCGCCATGCCGATGCCCGGCACGGCGCCCTGCGCCTGTTCCAGGATTTCCTGCGGGGCGAGCGGGCGTCCGGCCTCGGCCATGCACTGCTGGATGGCCTTGCGCTGTCGCGTGTTTCGTTCCATTGATTCGTTCTTTCCTCAGGCGGCGCCGGTGGCGACCGGGCGCGCCGGGTCGCTGCTCCATTCGCTCCAGGAGCCCGGATACAGGGCCGCGCCCGGCATGCCGGCCACTTCCAGCGCCAGCAGGTTGTGGCAGGCCGTCACGCCCGAGCCGCACTGCATGATCGCGTCCTTCGGGTCGTCGATCACGCCGGCGAATTCCTCGCGCAGCTGCTCGGGCGCCTTGAAGCGGCCGTCGCCCTGCAGGTTGTCCTTGAAGAAGCGGTTCTTCGCGCCCGGGATGTGGCCGCCGACCGGATCGATGGTCTCGTTCTCGCCGCGGAAGCGGTCGGCCGCGCGGGCGTCGACCACAGTGCGCTTCGCCGTCTCGATATTTTCCAGCACCTCGGCCACTGTCACCGTCGGCACGAACGGTGCGCCTGCTTCGATGGTCCCGCGCGGTTTCGTCCCCACGTCGGTCGCGACGTCGGCTGTGACCCGCTGCCCAAGCGCCTGCCAGGCCGGCAGGCCGCCGTCCAGCACGGCCGCTGCCTCGTGTCCGAGCCAGCGCAGCAGCCACCACAGGCGCGCCGCGTACATGCCGCCGTGGGCGTCGTAGGCGACCACTTGCGTGCCGTGGTTCACGCCCCAGCTGCGCAGGGTCTCGACCAGCGCTTCCTTTTCCGGCAGCGGGTGACGGCCGCGGAACACGCCGTCGTTCCCGCGCTTGGCGCCCGACAGCTCGCTCTCCATGTCCGCGAACACGGCGCCCGGCAGGTGGCCGGCGGCATAGGCTTCGCGGCCATAGGCCAGGTTGACGAGGTCGTGCCGGCAGTCGACGACGACCCAGTCCGGGTCATCGATGTGCCTGGCGAGATCAGGAGCGGAAATCAGGGTCGTGTACATGCGCTTCCTCACAGTTCGCTTGCGATCGGGTCGGTCTTCTTGATGGCGGCGCCTTTTTTCGGCGTGCTGCGCGTATTGTAGAACGTCGCGGCGATGCCGGAGGCGAGGATCACGCCTATGCCCAGCCACACGTGCCAGTCGAAGCGGTCGCCCCAGAGCGCCAGGCCCCACAGGCTGGAAAACACGATGCCGGTGTACTGCAGGTTGGCCACCACCAGCACCTTGCCGACGCGGTAGGCGCGGGTCATGGCCATCTGCGCCATCAGGGCGGCCACGCCGATGCCGAGCAGGAGCACGATGCCGCCAGTCGTATGCGAATGGAAGGGGAAACCGTGGGCCTGGCCATCGCCCGACAGCACGCCGGCCAGGCCGGCAATGGTGGTCGTCAGCGAAAAATAGAAGACGACACGGTATTCCGGCTCGCCCATCTGGCCGAGTTTACGCACCTGCATGTAGGCCATCGCCGAGATCACCGACGAGGCCACGCCGGCCAGGCCGCCCAGCCACTGGTTCGCTTCGAAGGCCGGCTGCAGCACCATGATGACGCCGAAGAAGCTGGCGCCGACGGCGACGATCAGCGGCCATTCGACAGCGCTGGTAGCCGATGCGGTCTTCGACCACCAGCCGGCGACGAACAGCCCGGCGGCAATCCAGATCGGCGCCATGTAGTTCAGGGTCATGGCGGTGGCCAGCGGCAGCTTGCCGATGGCGAAGAACCACAGCCAGAGCGAGATCACCCCCACGGCGCTGCGGAACAGGTGCTCTTTCGGGAAGGTGGTGCGGAAGCTACCGCCCTGCTGGCGCACGATGGCCAGCAGGACGACGGAGCCGATCAGGCCCCGGTAGAAGAGGAGTTCGGAGGTGGTGTAGAACTCGGACGCCAGCTTCACGCCCGCGCCCATGGCGGCGAACGCAAAGCTGGCAAACAGCATCCAGAGTGAAGGCATCAGGTTCCTGTCGTTGACAGCGCCATCGCTACAGCGCGATCTTGCTGCGGTACCACTCGTGGAAGTGCTGCATCCCGTCTTCCATCGGCGACTGGTAGGGTCCCACTTCGTTGACGCCGCGATCGAGCAAAATCTTGCGGCCGGCATCCATGCGCTGGGCGATCTCGTCGTCCTCGACGCAGGTTTCCATGTAGGCGGCGCGCTCGGCCTCGACCAGTTCGCGCTCGAACAGGGCGATTTCTTCCGGATAGTAGAACTCGACCACGTTGCGCGTCTTCTGCGGGCCCAGCGGCCACAGCGTCGACACCACCAGCACGTTCGGATACCACTCGACCATGATGTTCGGGTACAGGGTCAGCCAGATCGCGCCTTGCTTCGGCTCCTTGCCGCCATTGAATTTCAGTACCTGTTCCTGCCACTTTTTATAAGTGGGCGAGCCGGCCTTCTGCAGGCCGCGGTTCACGCCGACGGTCTGCACGCTGTAGTCGCGGCCGAATTCCCACTTCAGGTCGTCGCAGGAGACGAAATTGCCCAGGCCCGGGTGGAAGGGCTCGACGTGGTAGTCCTCGAGGTAGACCTCGATAAACGTCTTCCAGTTGTAGTCGACGTCATGGATTTCGACGTGGTCGAACAGGTAGTCCGAAAAATCGAGGTCCTTCTCGACCGACATCCCGCGCAGGGCGTCCATGACCTTGTAGCCGTTCTGCTCGAACAGCAGGCCGTTCCAGCTTTGCAGCGAGGTCCTGGCCAGGTTCAGGCAGGGCGTTTCCGCGAAATGCGGCGCGCCGATCAGCTCGCCCTTGAGGTCGTAGGTCCAGCGGTGCAGCGGACAGACGATGTTGTTCGCGTTGCCGCGCCCATTGAACATCAGCGCCTGGCGGTGGCGGCAGACGTTGGACAGCACCTCGATGCCGTTGGCGTTACGCACGAGCATGCGGCCTTCGTTTTCCGAAGCCAGCGTCGCGAAATCGCCCACCTCCGGCACCATCAGTTCGTGGCCGACATAGCGCGGGCCGTTCCTGAACAGGTACTGGATCTCGCGCTGCAGGAGCGCCTCGTCAAAATAAACATTTACCGGAAGCTGAGCGCACGAGCGCGCCAGCTTGGCGTGGGTAGCCAGATCGGACATCCCAACCCCCCTTTTATAAAAGCATCGAGCCAAAGAAGAGAATAAGAATCCAAAGACCAGTATTCTGGCTGCAGAAATACGGTATTTCGGACAGAACCTTAGATTATAGCGTGGAACGAGCTCTACAGTCTTGGGCCTGCTCGGGATTGAGGTGCGCAGTGGCAAAGATGATGCCGAAAGGGCATTGTTTTCATGGGAATCGTGGCGCTTGCGCTACCATGCGCATTGCATTAGAGGCATCTCGGCAGTCGCGCGGACCACCCCTGGGGTTAGGATTGTTTTAAAATACGCGATTGGACTTCCCCGCGGCGCACTGGTTGCACGCGGGGGCAAGGTTCGCCGGCTCAACACAACAAGACACTATGGTAGATATTACTCACGCTGGAGCGTCGACGCCCCCGGCCTCGTTCGAAGAGGCAATGGCCGAACTGGCCCAGCTCGTCACCCAGATGGAAGGCGGCCAGCTGCCGCTGGAAGCCTCGGTGGCCGCCTATGCGCGCGGTTCCGAGCTGGTGAAGTATTGCGCGGCCCAGCTCGACAAGGTCGAGTCGCAGGTCAGGGTGCTGGAGGGCGACATGCTGAAACCCTTCAACGCCGACGGCGCGGGCGAGGGCGGGCAATGAGCGGGGTACCGTTCGGAGATTGGATGACCGGCGTGCAGGCCAGTGTCGAAGAGGCGCTCTCGGCCTTCCTGCCCGCGGCCGCTGACTCTGCTGCTATTGTGCCGGCCAAGCTGCACGAGGCCATGCGCTACACCGTGCTCGGCGGCGGCAAGCGCGTACGCCCGCTGCTGGTCTACGCCAGCGGCGCGCTGTTCGATGCCGAGCCGGGCGCGCTGGCGCGTGCCGCCTGCGCGCTGGAGATGATCCACGCCTATTCGCTGGTGCACGACGACATGCCCTGCATGGACGACGACGCGCTGCGCCGCGGCAAGCCGACCGTGCACGTGGCCTATGACGAAGCGACCGCGCTGCTGGTGGGCGACGCGTTGCAGGCCCAGGCCTTCCAGGTGTTGAGCGAGACCGACACGCCGGGCGCCGCTGCGCTGCCGCCGGCGCGCCAGGTAGCCATGCTGCGCCTGCTGGCGCAGGCGGCCGGATCGGGCGGCATGTGCGGCGGCCAGGCGATCGACCTCGACAGCGTTGGCCTGGCCTTGACGCTCGAGCAGCTCGAGCGCATGCACCAGCTGAAAACCGGCGCCTTGCTGCGCGCCGCGGTACTGCTGGGCGCATTGTGCGGCAAGGACCTGGCGCCGCACGAACAGGCGGCGCTCGACACCTACGCCAACGCGATCGGCCTGGCGTTCCAGGTCGTCGACGACGTGCTCGACGCCACCGCCGATTCGGCCACGCTCGGCAAAACCGCCGGCAAGGATGCGGCCGACAACAAGCCGACCTATGTGTCGATCCTGGGGCTCGAGCCCTCGAAAGCATTGGCGGAGCAATTGCGGCGCGACGCGCATGACGCGCTGGCGCCATTTGGAGAACAAGCACTGCGGCTGCGCGAACTCGCGGACCTGATCGTGCAGCGGAAGGCCTAAATGAAACTGCTAGAAACCATCAACGACCCGTCCGACCTGCGCCTGTTGCCGCGCACGCAGTTGACGCCGCTCGCCGACGAGCTGCGCCAGTTCCTGCTGCACTCGGTCTCGAAAACGGGCGGTCACCTGTCCTCGAACCTGGGCACGGTCGAACTGACCATCGCCCTGCATTACGTGTTCGAGACGCCGCACGACCGCATCGTCTGGGACGTGGGCCACCAGACCTATTCGCACAAGATCCTCACCGGCCGCCGCGAGCGCATGAACACGCTGCGCCAGCTGAACGGCCTGTCGGGCTTCCCGAAGCGCGACGAAAGCGAATACGACACCTTCGGCACCGCGCACTCGTCGACCTCGATCTCGGCCGCGCTCGGCATGGCCGCCGCCGCGAAACTGAAGGGCGAGCACCGCCACGCGATCGCCGTGATCGGCGACGGCTCGATGACGGCCGGCATGGCCTTCGAGGCGCT
>JBBWZO010000062.1:0-9484 GCA_039649125.1 Massilia sp.
AGAACGTGTTCATCACGGTCGACGAGGTCAGCTTGAAGCGGATCGGGGTGTCGATCGGGGTGACCAGTTCATTGACCGTCGCGATGCCCTGCTCCGGATAGATGAACAGCCACTTCCAGTCGAGCGAGACGACCTGCACTTCCAGCACCTTGGTGCCGGCCGGGATCGGGCGGTTCTCGTCGAGGCGTTCCAGCGGACGGTAGGGGTCGAGCTTGTGGGTGCTGATCCAGGTGATCAGGCCCAGCGCGATGATGATCAGCAGGGGCGCGCCCCAGATGATCAGTTCGAGCTTGGTCGAATGGTCCCAGTCGGGTTCGTATTTCGCATTCGCGCCCTTCCGGTACTTCCATGCGAATACGACGGTCAGGATCATCACCGGGATGATGATGATTAACATCAGCCAGACCGAGATCTTGATCAGGTCGGCTTGCTGCCTTGCAATGTCACCGGCTGGATTCAATACCACCGTGTTGCAGCCGGACAGCACTGCAAGCACGAGGAGAGAAAGCCCGGGACGGACAATTTTAGGAATCATGCTAGGTATCTAACGTTACATGGGAATGAGAACATGCTACTGTAATGCCATCGGCCTTCGTTGCACATTGGACGTTTTGTCCCACCCTTGCCCAGGCCAGGGGATTCCTTAGGCCGCGACCTACCTGGAGACGAAGATTATGCAAAGCACGACGACGTACGGCGGCGCTGGTGCCGCTCCTGTAACCGCCCCCTGCAGCGGGGCCCGTAACATCAATGCCCGGGACGGTCATATTTCCCCGGGGGACATCGCAGTCGGCGTGGTCATCGGCCGCGCCTCCGAATATTTCGACTTCTTCGTCTACGCGATCGCCTCGGTGCTGGTCTTCCCCGCGGTGTTCTTCCCCTGGGCGGACCGGCTCGAGGGCACACTCTACTCCTTTACCATTTTTGCGTTCGCTTTTATCGCGCGCCCCATCGGCACCATCGTCTTCATGAAGATCCAGGAGCGGTTCAGTAGGGAAATCAAGCTGACCATCGCCCTGTTCCTGCTCGGCACGGCGACCGTCACGATTTCCTTCCTGCCGTCATACTCGCAGATCGGCATGTTGTCTGTCGTACTGCTGGCCGCGATGCGCATCGCGCAGGGTGTGGCCCAGGGCGGCTCCTGGGACGGCCTGCCCTCGCTGCTGGCCCTGAACGCGCCCGAGCACAAGCGCGGCTGGTACGCCATGCTCGGCCAGCTGTCCGCCCCGCTCGGCTTCCTGATCGCCGCCGGCCTGTTCGCTTTCCTGCTCGACAACCTGCAGAGCGACGACTTCCTGGTCTGGGGCTGGCGCTTTCCGTTCTTCGTGGCCTTCGCCCTGAACGTCGTGGCCCTGTTCGCCCGCCTGCGCCTGGTCTCCACCTCCGAATACTCGCGCCTCCTCGACGCCCACGAGCTCGACCCGGCACCGGTTGTCGAACTGATGCGCAAGCAGGGTTCGAACGTGATCATCGGCGCCCTCGCCGCCCTGGCCAGCTATGCGCTGTTCCACCTCGTGACCGTGTTCCCGTTGTCCTGGATGCAACTGTATGACACCCGCCCGATCAGCGACTTCCTCTACGTCCAGATGTGGGGCGCGGCAATCGCGGCCGTCTGCATCCTGATTTCCGGCCTGGTCGCCGACAAGGTCGGCCGCCGCACCACGCTCGGCACCCTGGCGGCCCTGATCGCGATCTTCTCGGCCTTCGTACCGATGCTGATGGACGGCGGCGAAGCCGGCCAGAACGCCTTCATCCTGATCGGCTTCGGCCTGCTCGGCCTGTCCTACGGCCAGGCTGCCGGCGCCGTCACCTCGAACTTCGAATCGCGCTTCCGCTACACCGGCGCGGCCCTGACCTCGGACCTGGCCTGGCTGGTCGGCGCGGCCTTCGCCCCGCTGGTCGCACTCGGCCTGTCGGCCCACTTCGGCCTCGGCTACGTCAGCCTCTACCTGCTGTCGGGCGCCGTCGGTTCGCTGGCCGCACTGAGCCTCAACCGCAAGCTCGAGATCCGCGACTGATTTTCAGGGCCGCGTGACGCAAAAATCCGGACGAACGCGTGTTTGTCCGGATTTTTGTCTTTCTGGCCTTGTCTAACTACCTTCAGTTGTTGCAGTATTTATTGCAGTTGTTGTCTCTTTTGCTTGTTTTGCGACTGCCCCTTCTTGACCATGTGCTTTTGCCTCTGCGGGTGACGCCGTGACACGCAAGCTGCTCATCACGATCCCGGCCAGATCGACCGCCCTCGAGGGCGTGCTCGAACTGCCGGCAACACCGATCGGCGTCGTGCTCTTCGCGCACGGCAGCGGCAGCAGCCGCTTCAGCCCGCGCAACAACTCGGTGGCGGCCGAACTGCGCGCCGCCGGCATCGGCACCCTGCTGCTGGACCTGCTCACCCCGGAGGAAGACGCCGCTTACCGCAACCGTTTCGATATCGACGTGCTGACTGCACGCCTGCACGCGGCAGCCACCTGGCTCGGCACCGAGCCCTTGACCGCTCCCCTGCCCCTGGGCCTGTTCGGCGCCAGCACCGGCGCCGCGGCGGCGCTGCGCCTGGCGGCCGACAGCGGCACCGGCATCGCTGCCGTAGTATCGCGCGGCGGCCGGCCCGACCTCGCCGGCGCCGCACTGGCGCAGGTGCTGGCGCCCACGCTCCTGATCGTCGGCGGCGCCGATACAGTGGTCATCGGGCTGAACCGGCAGGCCTTCGACGCCCTGCAATGCGAAAAGGCGCTGGAAATCGTGCCCGAGGCCGGGCACCTGTTCGAGGAACCGGGGGCGCTGGAGCAGGTGTCGAGCCTGGCGACCGGGTGGTTCGTGCGGCATTTCGAGCCGTAGGTTGATACTTTGCTTTGCATTCAGGCTAGGTCGATACAGAGAGCCTGCCGCAAATGGTAGGGTGGACTCCCGAGTCCACGCGTTTCCACCGGTCGGTCAGACGTACCGTTTGCAAGGGCCGGGCTACCTTCGCTCCGGACGGTGCCGAAATCGGTACGTCGTTGGCGCGTACCTGGTTATTGTTCAGGTCCAGGAAAACCTGGGCACCTTCGATCGGCCCGTCCATGACGATGCCGTTCAGCTGGATGGTCGTTGCGAGCGGAGGCGGCGCCGTCGATGCGGCCGGGAGCGTCGTCGACGCATCGCCACCGCCGCCGCAGGCGCTCAGGAGCAATGCCGCGACGAGCCCGCTGCCGGCGGTGCGGCCGACCGGCGCAGCGGCACGCGGCTACCCGGCCGGCTCGGCGCAACGCTTATGAGCGTGGCGGGATCACCACTGGCGCGGGCACCTGGATCGTCGGTTTCGTGTACGGGGTACGGCCCGGCGGCAAGGCGCCGTTGATCGTGTTGACCGCGTTCGTGATCGCCGTCTCGGCCGCGGATTGCGATACGGGCGCGCCGCTGGCGGGCAGGATCGTGTTGATCAGACTCGTCAACGCGGCCACCGAGGCCGCGCCTGCATCGGCGTTCTCGGTCAGCAGCGGCGCCAGCTGCCGCATCACGTCCGCGACCTGGGTCGTGGAAAGCGCGACGGTTTCCGCGCCCCCTTTCGTCGTCAGCGAGGCCACGGATGCGCCACCGACGGAGCGCACCAGGTCGGCCACCGGGCTGGCTGCGATTGCAGCGGCAACATTGGTTTGCGACAGGGTAGCGAACGAAGGCGAGATTCGCTGCAATACCGTGTTCGCCTTGGCCGTGGCGGCGGCCTTGACAGCCGTGGCGTTGATCAGCTGGCTCGTGCTTGCCGTGCTGGCGGTCGTCAGGTCGACGGGCGCGGCACCGACTGCGCTCAGCGCCGTCTGGAGACCGCTCACCGCGGCGTTGAACGCTTCGTTCGTGGCCGTCGCGTTCGCGGTGGCAGGCAGGTTGGCGCTGGCGACGATCGACGCGGCGACCTGCTGCAGCAAGACCTGGACGGCTGCGTTGCTTTGCTCCAGCCGGGCGTCGGCCGCAGCGGCGCCAGCCCGGGTCATCAAGGCCACGGGGTCGGTGGTCAGCACCGGCGCGCTGGCGGCAAGATTCAGCTGTGCCATGATCTTGCTTTGAGCAGCGGCAACGGCTGCGGGATCCAACGGAGCGGCCCGGCCCGCCGTCGGGGCCGGCAGGGTGCTCATGACCTGGGCGACAACCAGCGTGGTCAGAGGCGTGACGACCGTCGCCCCTGCCGGCGCGGTCAACTTGCCGACGAACGGAAGCCCGGTCACCGTATTGGTGCCCCCCGTAGCGCACACGAGATGGGACCCCATGGCGCTGAAGCGGTAGCCGCCGTTGGCACTGGTCGTCGCCTTCGGTTCGTTGTCTGCGCAGATGCCGTCGTCGTTCAGGTCGAGGGTGACGGTCGCGCCGCTCACGTAGCTGTTGATCATCTGACCGGACGTATCCGCCACGACGGGTGCGGGTGCGGCCGCAACCGGGGCCGGCGCATCGCTGCCGCCGCCGCCGCCGCAGGCAGAGAGAAGCGCCAGCGTCGCCAGCGCGATTGCATTTTTGGTCGGCAGATACGTCATTTCAGGTCTCCTTGGGTTAACGAACATATACATACATGCGTACATACTACTCGCACGGCAACATTTGTTGTCAAGGAGAATGTGTGAGATTTCGTTAGATTGTCACACTCCCACGACACGGATGAGCTTATTCGTGTCCAGAAACATAACAAGGAGGATGGCAAGCGCGGCCGGTGCCCGGACCGCGACCGGTCGCGTCACCTTTGCCGGGGCGAGCTTGCGTTGACGGGTCCGATTGCGTGCCGCGTGACGGGTGCCGCGTGGGCGGACCAAAAGAAGGCGGCCCAGGAGAAGCGGCCCTGCATGGGCCGGCCGCTTGCACGCGGTCGTGTAGCGAGCGCCCGCACGCAGCCGCGGCCCTCAGGCCAGCGCCGTATCAAGCACCGTCATCAGGATGAAGCCGAAGATGAGCGCAATCGTCGCCGAAGTCCCATTGCCGTTCTCTCGCATCTCCGGAATCACGTCGTGCACGATCACGAACAGCATCGCACCACCGGCAGCGGCAAGCGCGATCGGCAGCATGCCCGCAGCAATGCCGATCAGGGCCACCCCGAAGGCGGCGGCCACCGGTTCGACCAGGCCCGAGAGCACGCCCAGGCCGACCGAGGTCAGGCGGCCATAGCCGACGGTGCGCAGGGCCAGCGCCACGACCAAGCCCTCGGGCACGTCCTGGATCGAGATCCCGGTGGTGAGCGAATTGGCCTTTTCCAGGTCGATCCCGGCGTAGGCCACGCCGATCGCCAGGCCTTCCGGCAGGTTGTGCAGGGCCACGGCGGTGACGAACATCCAGGCGCGCCGCAACGAATTGGTGTTGTCGTGTTTTTCGAGGACGCTGGCCGGCTCGATCGCCCGGCCCAGCAGGAGAATCGCGCCGGCGCCGAACATGATGCCGGTGCCCGCCAGCAAACTGGCTTCCCACGGCCCGGCGCCACTCGAGCGGGCTGCGGCGAGCGCGGGGATGACGAGCGAAAACGCGGTCGCACCCAGCATGACGCCGGCGCCGAAACCGAGGAAGCCGTCATAGGTGCGCTTCGAAAAATTCTGTGAAAACAGGACGGGCAAGGTGCCGAGCGCGGTGGCCGCTGCCGCCGTCCCGCCGCCGAGCAGGGCCGCGTGCATCTTGGGGTTGGCATTCATGACCTGCTCGACCAGGCTGCCGAGCAACAGCAGGCAGCCTACGGAGCAGATGAGCAGACCGATGACGCGCCGTACCGTGAGCGCGCGGAGCAACGCACCTGTCCAGCCGAGTTTCCGTGTTCCAGAGTCCATTTCCTTCCTTCCTGTCCGCCCTGAGTCGAACACCCCGCACGCGGGCGGGGTGTTCGGGACGGATGGTTACACTGTACCAGCCGCGCGCGGCCCGTGGCGCCCGCGCTGGGGCAGCCGGCCGATTACGGCTTGCTGACCGCCGACGCGCCCTTCGGCGACGACGGGTCGAGGCCCAGCTCGGCGCCCGTGGTCGGCTCTTTCGACGGATCGGACATGGTGCGCATCTGCATCTGCTTGAGCACCTCGATGTCTTCCTTAGGCAGTTTCACTTCCGCCTCGCCGGAGCCGCCGTCCACCGCCATCTGCTTTTCGCGGTCGGTAACGAAGTCCCACTTCTCGCCCTGGTTCCACGGGCCGCGCATTTCGCCCGGACCTTGCGACATGTTGAAGTACACGCTCGCGAAGCGGGGGTCGACCGGCATTTTGCCCGGAGGGAAGTTCGACTCCATCGAATACAGCGCTTTTTCGAAGGACTTCTGGTGCGCCACTTCGCGCGTCATCAGGAAGCCCAGAGCTTCCTTCACGCCCGGGTCGTCGGTCAGCGCGATCAGGCGCTCGTAGACGATCTTGGCGCGCGCCTCGGCGGCGATGTTGGAACGCAGGTCGGCGGTCGGTTCGGTAATCGAATCGATGTAGGCCGCGGTCCAGGGCACGCCGGCCGAGTTCACCAGCGGCGTGCCGCCGCCGTACAGCACCTGGGTCACGTGGCTGTCGTTGCCGGCGCCTGTGATCTTGCGGTACATCTCGGCCTCGGTATCGACGGCCTCGGCCAGCTGGCCCTTGGCGCCCTTGTTCAGCATGGCGACGATGTGGCCGATCACCTCGAGGTGGCTCAGCTCCTCGGTGGCGATGTCCATCAGCATGTCCTTGCGACCTGGATCGTCTTCCGATACGGCCTGGGTAAAGTAGCGCATGGCTGCCGCAAGCTCGCCCTGTGGGCCGCCGAACTGCTCCAGCATCAGGTTGGCCAGGCCGGGATTCGGGCCGCTGACGCGGACCGTATACTGCAGGCGTTTGTTATGTGCAAACATTCCGACTCCTTCGATAGATTAAGACTAAGCGTCCACGCGAGTGCGTGCGACACCATCCCAAAACGGCTGAACGGCTTTCCGCCTTCAGTCGAAGCTGGGCTCATCTTGGCAGTCATGGGCGCACAAGTAATCAGAAGCGCCGCCGTGTTCTTGTAGGACTGGGAAGACAAACTGTTAAGATGCGTAAAGTCGTTTCCGGGAAGATTTCTATTCCCTGGGAACTACTTTCAGTTACTAAACATTGCGTGGTCGAAAAACTATGGCGGGGCACGGCATGGGCACCCGTCGACCGACTCTCAACATCGACGGGCTGCAACCCGGATGAGCGCAAACGCCGGGTGCGGGGTCTGGACTGACAAAGTCCTGCGGCGGATTCCTACGTCGTGCGCCCGGCAGCAGCGCTAGGATGTTAGTCATTCGTCAATACGGAGGGACCTCAAATGCTTTCTTTGAACCAACTCAGCCCGACCATCACCGACATGATCCGCTTCGATCACTCGCACGTCATGGTCACGTTCCACCAGTACACGAAGGACAAGGCGCCCAGCGTCAAGAAGGCACTCGCGGAAACGATCTGCACCGCACTGGAAATCCACGCGACGCTGGAAGAAGAGATCTTCTATCCCGTGATGCGCCAGCTGGACAAGGGCGAACCCTTCATCCACAAGGCCGAACCGGAGCACAACGACATGCGCCGCCTGATCGCCGAGCTGCGCCGCACCAGCGGCTCCGACCCGCGCCACGACAAGCTGCTGCTGGAACTGATGCGCGACGTGATCCACCATGTGGCGGACGAGGAAACCACCCTGCTGCCGCAGGCCGAGATGCTGATGACCAAGGCGCGCCTGTCGGAACTGGGCTCGCAGATGACAAAGCGCCGCATGGAACTGGTGGCGCCGAAGGCCGGCAAGCTGGCCAAGAGCCATGCCGTCGGTTTCTCGGGCAGCACCACGGCCGCCGTGGTCGGCCTGGCCAGCGCTCTGTTCGCGATGCGCGCCTTCATGAAAAAGCCCGGCGACGCCGCCAGGAACACCCGCACCTGGGCCAACGCCAACTCGACGCCGCACGGCCTGTAAATAATAGCCTCAACAAAATAGCATCAGCCAAATAGCGTCAACCTCAGGGAGCCGCGGCCTGGCCCGCTGCTCCCCTTTCCCAACCGACTCAACCGAGCAGGCGCATCGCCAGCGGCACCAGCCACGGCGCGAGCAGCGCCGTGAGCACGCCATTCAATCCCATTCCCAGTCCCGCGAATGCGCCCATTTCGGCGCTGACCTGGAAGGCCCGCGCGGTGCCGATGCCGTGCGAGGCCACGCCGAGCGCAAAACCGCGCGCGGCATGCGACTCGATCTTCATCGCATTGAACAGGAAACGGGCGGTGACCGCGCCAAAAATGCCGGTACCGATCACCAGCACCGCCGTCAGCGCCGGCACCCCGGCCAGGCGCTCCGAGACCGCCATCGCGATCGGCGTGGTCGCCGACTTCGGCCCGACCGTGCGTGCCAGTTCCGGCGAACCACCCAGCAGCAGCACTACCGCGACCGCGCTGACGATGGCGGTCGCACAGCCCGACAGCAGCGCGCACAGCAGGGGTACGGCGGCGCGCCGCATGCGCGGCAACTGGCGCGCCAGCGGCACCGCAAGCGCCACCGTCGCCGGGCCCAGCAGGAAGTGGACGAACTGGGCGCCGGCGAAATACCGTTCGTAGGACATGCCGCTCGCGAGCAGGCCCAGGCTCACCAGCGCGATGGCGATGGCGACCGGATTGGCGAGCGGTGAATAATTACAGCGCGCATAGACCGCCTGCGCCAACAGGTAGGCGCACAAGGTCAGCGTCAGCCCGAGCAGCGGCGAGGCCGACAGGTAGACCCAGAAGCTGCCGAGTTGGGCGAAACTAGGCATCGTGGTCGTCCCCCAGGGTCGGCGCCAGCTTGCGCAGCACCAGCGCCGTGACGGCCAGCGTCAGCAGCGTGCTGGCCACGAGCGAGGCCGCGATCGCGAGCCAGTGCCCGCTGCCGCTGCCGGCCGCAGCCACGATGCCCACGCCGGCCGGCACGAACAGCAGCGACAGGTGGCGCAGCAGTTCGTTGGCCGCCTCCTCGATGCGCTGCTGCAATGCCGGCCACAGCAGCAGCGCGAAGAACAGCAGGACCATGCCGGCCACCGGGCCGGGCACAGGCAGGCCGAGGAGGAAGACCAGGCCTTCGCCCAGGCATTGGAACAGGAGCAGGATGGCGAATGCGGGTAGCAAGTTGATTCCTTGGGTATAGCGGTATCCGTAGTTGTACAGGCAGCACAGCGAGAATGTAGGGTGGACTCCCGAGTCCACGCGTGCAGCGCGTGCAGCGCGTGAATCTCGAAAACGTCGAGCGAATCGCAACCGATTTTCTGGGGGTGGCGTCCGGCTTGGACGTTTCGACCATCACGCGCCGTTACGCGTGGACTCGGGAGTCCACCCTACCCTACATCAGTGGTCTGCTTGCGTCGCAGGCATGTTCCTGCAGTGTTACGCCATCTCCGCCGTCTTCCCGATCGCGCCGCGCCTGAGCTGGTCACGCTCGATCGACTCGAACAGCGCCTTGAAGTTGCCCTCGCCAAAGCCGTCGTCGCCCTTGCGCTGGATGAACTCGAAGAACACCGGCCCGAGCTGGGTTTCGGAGAAGATCTGCAGCAGCAGGCGCG
>JBBWZO010000084.1:0-44576 GCA_039649125.1 Massilia sp.
CTCGCTGAGCTGGACAGCGTGATCGCCCAGGACATGGCGCAATCGCGCCAGGAAGGCGCCTGGCTCGAAGCCACCCACAGCGACCTGCTCAAGAGCGCGCGCACCCTGTACCGCCTGGCGCTGGAACGCCAGAAGCCGGACGCCCAGCGCGAAGCCGGCTACCAGGAGCGCGACCTGTCCTTCATCAAGGCGCGCCTCTCCCGCCTCGAGCAGTCCTTCGTGCCCCAGGTCGACGAAGCCCGCTACGGCGCGGCGCTGGCGCGCTATGGCCGCATCGACGCGAAACTGCGTCCGCAGGGCCTGGACGCGCTGCTGCCCGCGCCAACCGCGCTGAACGCGATGTACAAGGCGACCGACCTGGACGACACCGCCAAGCGCCTGGCCTGGATCGGCAAGGATCCGGAAGCCTTCCGTAAATCGGGCGATCCTTTCATCGGGCTGGCCGTGCGCCTGCACGAGACGGGTCTTGGCCTGGAGAACCGCCGCAACGAGATCGACGGCAACCTGGAACGCGTGATTCCGCAGTATATGGCGGCCGTCATCGCCTGGAAGAAGGCGCAGGGCAAGCCGGTCTACCCGGACGCCAACTCGACCCTGCGCGTGACCTACGGCACCGTGTCGCCGTACTCGCCGCGCGACGGCCTGGTCAAGGGTCCGTTTACCACCGTCGAGGGCATCGTCGAGAAAGAGACCGACAAGGATCCGTTCCTGGTGCCCGCGACGCTGAAGAAAGCGGTGCTGGAAAAGCGCTACGGCGTCTTCAGGGATCCGGTGCTGAACACCGTGCCGGTCAACTTCCTGTCGAGCGCGGATACGACCGGCGGCAACTCGGGTTCGGCCGTGATGAACAAGCGCGGCGAGCTGGTCGGCCTGAACTTCGATTCGACCTACGAGTCGATCACCAAGGACTGGTACTTCGACACGGCGATCACGCGTGCGATCCACGTCGACATCCGCTACATGCTGTGGGTGATGAAGGAAGTCGACGGCGCGGATAACCTGCTCAAGGAAATGACGATCAAGTATCCAAAGAAGTAAGCAGGCCAGGTTCCTGAAACAGGAAGCGGTGCACCGGTTCATCCGGGGCACCGCTTTTTTTACGGGTAAACAGCTGGGTGGACGGGTTTGCGCAACGCGTCAGAAATCATGGCGAACGCCCACTGCAATGGCATGGCCGCCGCCTATGCCTGCATCGAAATCCCCCAAACCTCCCCGACGCCTGGCGATAGCCGCGGTCTCGGCTTCCCGGTAAAACTCGGCGAAAACCCTGACCTCATCCGAGACTGCATGGTCGACGCCGAGATGGGCGATGTGGCCGCCATAGTTTTCCACGTTCGCGAGCATCAGCTTGAACGTGTTCTTGCCCGTGGTATAGCTGCCGAAGAAGTTGACAGCCTGGTTGCCATTGCGTGAGAAGCTGCCGGGCCGCAGGTTTCCAGTGTCGAATCGCTCGTACTTGAGCGCCAGGTAGAGATTGCCGGCCTGATGGCTGGCGGACAGACCAAGCAGCCTGTCGTGTCCATGGCCCGGATTGCCACGATCGTCGATCGCTGCGGCAAGACGGGTGTTGCCGAAAGCGTAGGTCGCGGCGACCTGCCGCCGTCGGTCGTCGATGCGCGAAGTCGAACGCTTGTTGCCGCCGCTGCCGGCATAGGCCGCCGCCAGCGAAAAACCCTTGTATTCGGGGGTGGAATAGGCAAGCGTGTCGGCGACCCGGAAGACAGTATAGGTCGCAAAGCCGGTGTAGTAGCTGCTGAACCTGTCTACTGGCGCCGCGATGGCACTGTAATAGGGCATCCACTGCTGGCCATAGGCGAGCGATCCGAAGCGGCCCTGCAATCCGAGGCTAGCAATCCTGAGCTGCTGCCCGTGGGGCCGGCCGGCATCGCCCTGGTCGTAGGGGTCGCGTACCCTGAGGTTGGCGGAATCGACAGGAAGTTCCAGTTCGCCGGTCAGCGCGAGCCCGATGGCGAGCGGATAGCGGGCTTTGACGCCGATCCGGGAGTAGGCGTCGCGCAGGGCGGTGTACCGGCCCAGGCGGTCGCGGCGATCCGGGCTGACTGTCTCGGCCTGCGTACGCAGCGAACCGTAGAAGTCGATGTTCTGGGCACCCTGGGCAGCCGCCCCGGTCGAGGACATGCAGCAGGCCAGCCCGGCTGCCAGGCGGGCCAGGGGGAAGGGCAGTCTAGCCATCGGTCACCACCGGAGGAAGGAAGCGCGGGGAGGCCTGGACCGTGATCGACTGGCTGGAAAAAGACAGCAGCTCGAGCACCAGTTCGCTCAGGCCGTCCCACAATATCTGCACGCCAAGGCAGAGCAGGATGAAGGCGGTCAGGCGCAGGAAAACGGCGGTTCCGGCATCGCCGATCAGGCGCAGGAAGTGTTCCCCATAGCGAAAGGCGAGGTAGAGCAGCACGCCGATGATGGCCAGCGCCAGCAGGGCGCCGCTCATCCGGGCCAGCGAGATCACGAGCCGGATGTCGTGCAGGGAGACTCCGACCGTGATGGCGACCGAGATCGAGGCCGGACCGCAGCTGATCGGAAAGGTGAGCGGATAAAAGGCCTGGCGATGCGCATGGTCCGATGTAAACGCTTCGGCGAGGGCTGCCCGGCTGTCGGGCGTGCTGGGCGTTGCGCTGAGCAGGCGCCATGCCACGGAAGCGAGCAGGAGTCCGCCGCCGACGCGCACGATGGGCAGGGAGATGCCGAAGAAATCGAGGACATAGGACCCGACCAGCATCGAACCCGTCATCAGCCAGAACATGTTGCGCGCGATGCGGCGCGCCAGGAGGGTGCGGGTCGCCGGCGATGCGCCATCGGTCAGGCTCAGGAAGATCGGCGCAGTCGCTGCCGGATTAAGAATGGGCAGCATTGTCGCCAGTACCAGGATGAAGGCCTTGCCGGCCGCCAGCATGAGCTCGACTGTCAAAGTGAATGCGCCTGTTTGTGTTGCAATCGTCGCGTCCCGGGCCACACCTCAGGACCGCGGGTCGGCGCCGCCGCCGGCCGCGTCACCGGCGCGCCGTGCCAGCGCACGCCGCTTCTGCTCACGGTCGATCCAGTCTTCGATGGCGCGGCGTGCACGCCTTTCCGCGGCCTTCTCGCGCAGCGCTTCCAGGCCCAGCACGCGGGAAAGCCCGACCATCACCGCGACCAACAGCAGCGCAAAGGGCAGCGCGGCGACGGTGATCAGCGTCTGCAGCGCGTCCAGCCCGCCGGCGATCAGCATGGCCGCCGCGATCAGGGCGATGGCGATGCCCCAGGCGAATTTGCGCCCCAGCGTAGGATCGCCGGCGGACTCGCTCGACATCGAACCGAGCACCAGGACCGCCGAATCGGCGGAGGTCACGAAGAAGATCACCAGCAGCACGATGCTCACTCCGGAGAGCAGGCCGGACAGCGGCAGGACGTCGTACATGTGGAACAGGACCGTCTCGTAGCCGGCCGCGAGCGCGCCGGCCATGTCCGCGCCGCCAAACAGTTGCGCCCAGAGCGCGGTGCCGCCGAAGGTGGCGAACCACGCGAAGCCGAGCAGGCTCGGGAGGACCACGACGCCCAGCACGAATTCGCGCACCGTGCGCCCGTACGATACCCGGGCGATGAACGCGCCGACGAACGGCGACCAGGAGATCCACCAGGCCCAGTAGAAGATGGTCCACTCGGCCACCCAGGGATTGGCCGAGAACGGGGCCATGCGCAGGCTCATTTCGACCAGGTGGTCGAGGTAGCTGCCCAGCGAGGTGGTGAAGGTATCGAAGATGAAACTGGTCGGCCCCAGCAGCGCCACCGCCAGCAGCAGCAGTGCGGCCAGCGCGAGATTGAGGCCCGACAGCCACTTCACGCCGCGCTCGACGCCACTGGCGCTCGAGGCCATGTACAGGACGAAGCAGACCCCGATCACGCCCAGCTGCATGCCCAGGCCGCTGGGTGCCCCGAACACGCGGGTCATGCCGGCGCTGATCTGCATGGTGCCGAAGCCGAGCGTGGTGGCCACGCCGATCGCGGTCGCGACCACGGCAACGATGTTGACCAGCTTGCCGATCCAGCCGAGGTGGCGGTCGCCGATCAGGGGCTGCAGCAGGTCGCTGATCAGGCCGCGCCCGTTCCGGTTGTACTGGAACCAGGCGATGGCCAGGCCCATCAACCCATAGATGGCCCAGGGGTGCAGGCCCCAGTGGAAGAAGGTATAGCGCATCGCCGCGCTGGCCGCCTGGGGGGTCATCGGCGGCAGTCGTTCCGGCGGCTTGACCAGGTGCGAGATCGGTTCGGCCGCGCCCCAGAAGACGAGGCCGATGCCCATGCCGGCGGCGAACAGCATCGACAGCCAGGCGGCATTCGAGAACTGGGGTTCGGCGTCGCGCCCGCCGATGCGCAGCCGCGCCGTCGGGCCAAAGGCGAGCCAGCCGAGGAAGACCAGGCTGAGGAAGACGATCAGCAGGTACATCCAGCCGGCGTTCTGGATGACGGCGGCGAGCGCCGCGTCGCTCATCGCCTCGAATGGCTGTGGTGCGAGTCCCGCGGCTACCGCCAGCGCGACGATCAATAACAGGGAAATACGGAAAACCATATGTGTTTCTGATGAGTGGGTTGCAGCCCGGGCAGGCCGTCCTGCGCAATGACAGGGCTTTCCCTACTGGGTATGCCGCGCATGGGCCGCACGCCAGACGGCAACACGACGGGCAGGCGCCGGCATCGATCACCTCCGGGGAGCAATGATGTGAGCAGAATAACATCAATCCAGAAAATGCCGTTTCCGGGAGGGGGGCTGGCCGCGTTGCATATTCGACCCGCAGGGCGCATACTCGCGTGCCCGATGAGCCGTCCTCTCCAATAACCTTTTCGACGCAGCCAACAGCGTGCCCACGCGCGCGCCGCCTTTGCCTGCCCGCGCGTGCATGAACGATTCGCTTGCCTTTGCCGGTTTCACGACCACCCCCCTCGAACTGATCTCGTTTGCCCTGGCTGTGACGACGGTGCTGCTCAACATCCGCCAGAACCACTGGGCCTGGCTGTTCTCGATCGCCTCGTCGGCCACCTATGCGGTGGTGTTCTTCGATGCCCGCCTGTACGGCGACAGCGGCCTGCAGCTGGTCTTCATCGGCGCGTCGCTCTGGGGCTGGAGCCAGTGGCTGCGCGGCGCGGGCAAGGGGTACGAGACGCGTCTGGTCGTCACGCGGCTGGACTGGTCCGGCTGGGCCGCAGCGCTGGCAAGCTGGGGCCTGTTCTACCTGCTGCTGTCCTGGTACCTGAAGACGTACACGAACACCGACGTGGCGCACATCGACGGCTTCCTCACCGCGGGCAGCCTGGTCGGCCAGTTCCTGCTGGCGCGCAAGAAGGTCGAGAACTGGCACGTGTGGGTGATCGTCGACGTGCTGTATGTCGGCCTGTACGTCTACAAGGACCTGCACGTGACGGCGGTGCTGTACGCGGTGTTCGTGCTGCTGGCCCTGCGCGGGCTGCGGGCGTGGAGCAATATCGCACAGGTGCAGTCATGAGCGGCGTGCTGCGGGTCGCCGTCCTCGGCGCCGAATCGTCGGGCAAGTCGACCCTGTGCGAAGCCCTGGCAAGGGTGCACGACACGCTCTGGGTGCCGGAATACCTGCGCGAATTCGTCGACACCCAGGGCCGCGTGCCGTTCGAGGCCGACCAGTTCGGCATCGCGCGCACCCAGCGCGAACGCGAGGATGCCGCCGCCGCCGCTGTCGGCGCGCGTGGCGCGCGCCTGCTGTTCTGCGATACGACGCCGCTGATGACGACGCTCTACAGCCGCGTCTACTGGGGCCGCGTCGATGCGCAGCTGGCCGCGCTGGCGGCCGTGCACCACTACGCGCTGACGCTGGTAACGGCGCCCGATACGCCCTGGATTGCCGACGGCCTGATGCGCGAGTCCGACGAGGTGCGCCAGCGGGTGTACGAGATGGTGGTGCGCGAACTGGACGAACGGGGCATCCCGTTCGTGCTGGTGGAGGGGAGCCTGCCGCAGCGGGTGCGGCAGGTGGAACAGGCCCTGAAGGTCCTCAGCCTGGCTTAGAAGTCGAACTGGGCCGACAGGCGCACGGTGCGCGGGGCGCCCGGGATCAGGTAGCCGCCCAGTTGCTGGGTGACGTCGCGCCAGTAGAACTTGTCGGCCAGGTTGTCGACGCGCGCGCGCAGGGTCACGTTCGTCGTGCCCATCTTCAGGCCGTAGCTCGCACCCAGGCCGAACACGTGGTAGCCCGGAACGTTGACGGTGTTCTCGGGGTCGAACGACTTCTCGCCCGCATACTGCCACTGGCCGCTGAGCTTGAGGCCGGGCACGGCTGCTACCGCATAATCGGCCCACAGGGTCGTCTTCAGTTCCGGCACGTTGGTGACGCGCTTGCCGTCGTAGGCCGTGTCGCCCGTACCTTTCTGCTTCGCGCGCAGCGCCATCAGGGTGGCGCCATAGGTCAGCGCACCGCTGCTGCGCTGGGCCGCCAGTTCCAGGCCGCGGTGCTGCTGGTCGCCGTTGCGGACAAACGTGTTTGCCGCGTTGGTGTACTCGAGTCCCTTGGTGATCTGGAACAGCGCCGCGCTGATGGCCACGTCGCCGAAGTTGCCCTTGGTGCCGAGCTCGAACTGCTTCGAGCGGTTCGGGCCCAGGTCCTGGTTCTGGTTGGTCGTTTCCATCTCGGCGACGCCGCCGGCGTCCAGGCCGTGCGCGACCGTGCCGTACACGTTCCACGATGGCGTCAGGCCGTAGACCAGCGACACGCTCGGCAGCACGTAGGAGGCGCGGCTCGACGTCCAGCCGAGCTCCGGCTCCGGCAACTGGGTGCTGTCGATCTTCGTGTAGCGCAGGCCGGCGTGCAGGGTGAGCTCCGGCGTGAGCGTCACGATGTCCTGCACGAAGAGCGAGCGTTCGCGGTCGCGGAAGCGTTCCGACACCGGGCCGGTCGTCGGGTTGCCCGGCGCCGGATCGACGATCAGGTTGTTGTAGATATTGCTGTAGCCGGCGTAGTCGTAGACATAGTCGCCATAGCTGTTGCGGCGCTCGGCGTAGGCCAGGCCCGCGGTGAGCACGTGGCGCACGGCGCCCGTCGCGAAGCGGCCCTGGACTTGCGCCTGCAGGCCGAACGGGGTCTTGCGCTCGCCCGTGCTCTGGTAGTCGTAGACGTCGTAGTCGCCGTTCGAGCAGTAGCCCGGGTAGAAACCCTCGCCTTCGTTGCTGCAGCCGTAAGGGAAGGCGGTGAAGTCGTCGCGCTTGAACCAGTGCTTGTTGGCGGTAATCGTCGCGCGCCAGTCGGGATTGAGGCGGTAGTCGAAGCGCAGGCCGAAGTTGGCGCTGTCGGTGTCCACCGGTTTGGTCCAGGGCTGGGCGTTGAGCAGGGTTTTCGGTGACACGTTGGTGGGCAGCGCCCTGCCTTCGATCAGCTGGTAGCCGGGCGCGGTAATCTGCTCCTTGTGCTGGAAGTCGGCGTCGAGCTGCAGTAGCGCGTCGGGCGTGATCTGCCAGTCGAAGGCGCCGGACACGAACTGGCGCTTGCCGTCGGCCCCTTCCACGTAGGAGCGCAGGCGCTCGGCGGCGGCGTTCACGCGGTAGCCGAAGCGGCGGTCCTCGAAGCGGCCGCCCAGGTCGACCGCGCCGTAGAGCGTGCCGCGCTCGCGCGCTTCGACGGTCACCGAACGCAGCGGCGTGTTCGTCGGTCGCTTGGTGACGAAGTTCAGCACGCCGCCCGGGGCCGCCAGGCCCGCCTGCATGCCGGCCACGCCCTTGAGCAGCTCGAGGCGCTCCTTGTTTTCCAGCGGGATCTGGGTGTCGGCCGGGATGGCGATGCCGTCCTTGCGGTAGCCCGAGTTATTGTTCAGCATGAAGCCGCGCACCGAGAACTGCTCGGCGTAGCCGACGGCGTTGTAGGCGTCGCCGACCGAGGCGTCATAGGCCAGCGCATCGCTGGCGCTGCGGATCGACAGGTCCTGCATCTGCTCGCGGCTGAAGGCGCTGATCGAGGCCGGGGTGTCGATGATCGGCATCTCGGCGAAGCCGCCGATGGCGGCGCGGTCGCTGCTCGTCCATTTGCTGCCGGTGACGACGACCGAGGCGATCGGCTGGGCCGGGGCCTGGGTCTGGGCATGCGCTGCGAACGCCTGCGCGACGGCGCAGGCCAGGAGGGAATGCTTGAAGACTGGTTTCATTGGTTTGCTCGTGTTTCGCGCGCCACGGTCGACGCGCTGCTTTTTTCAAAAAGCCGGGGCCAACGTGGGGGAAGGGCAAACAAGGATGGGAACTGCGTTGCGCTTTCCTTCGCTGGCATTATCCAGATCAGGTACAAGGGTATCTCTCACCCGGAACGCGAATTCCAGGACCCCTAGCGAGGCGCGAGTGTACCACGGCCAGCGCGGGACGTGGTGGTTCTGTCAATGTGGCGGGGAAAGGTGCTCAGGTGTTGCCAGGGAATGCCCCGCGAGCGTAGGGTGGACTCCCGAGTCCAGGCGTTTGGCACGGATGAGCGATCGTGGTTCTGAACAAACCTGGTAATGCACGCCCAGCGGGAGGTATCCTGCGACGTTGCCGTGTGCACGCGTACACGCGTGGACTCGGGAGTCCACCCTACGAGTCCACCCTACATGCGCGGCTGCGCTCAGGCCTCGGCCTCTTCGCGCAGCGGCGCCGCATGCTCGTGGTGCGCGCGCGCGTGCAGCAGGTGGCGCTGCAGCGTGCCGCGCGCGCCCTCGCCGATGGCGCGCCAGTAGTCGCGGCGCTGGGCCGCGCGCTTGCGGTGCTTGGACGGCATGTCGGCCAAGGGCTTGAGGTAGAAGGGCAGGGCGATCAGCCAGGTGTTGCCCGGCATCTCGACGCCGCCCAGGATCTTCCAGAAGCCGTCGTAGGCGTTGGCGAAGTTTTTGATGTCGGCCGGGTCGTAGGCGATGTGCGCCGTGCATTTCACCGCCACCACCTGCTCCATGCCGACCGCCTGCGCCACGCCCTGCATCGCGGCGAAGCAGAAGAAGCTCGGCGAATTGTTCGGGAAGCAGCGCTCGAAGGCCTCGAACGCCTCGTTCGAATCGGTCCAGCGCCCCTGGTTGCGCGCAACAAATGGGATCACGGGCACCGGCACCCCGGCGATCGCGCCGTCGATCCAGGAGAACGACAGCCGGTGCAGCACCTTGCCCTCGGCGACCAGCGCAATCGTCAGGTCGCCCTCGGCATTCATGCGCGAGGCCATCTCCAGCCGGATCAGGAATTCGCTTTCGCCGACCATCTGGCGCCACAGCGTCAGGCCGCCGGCCGTGTACACGGCCTGCTTGTAGGCGGCGTTGAAGGTCGTCTCCTCGAAGCGGTAGTGCGCCAGCGCGCACTGCACGCGCTGGCGCGCGCTCAGGCCCTGCACCAGGTAGCCGCGCTGGCTCAGGTGGTGGAAGGGCTCGTCGTTCGGCGGCGCCATTACGTAGTTGCGGTAGACGTCGAGCTGGCACAGTGCGGCATGGTCGCGGTAAAACAGCATCACACGGGCGCTGCGCAGTACCGAGAGCATCCAGGACGAGAAGCGAAGCTGGCTGCGGCGGGCCAGCCAGTGGCGGGTCAGGTGAGCGATGATCATGGGGCCTTCCTTCGAAGACGTCGGGTTGCGGACAGCCTCATGGTGTCCTACCTGACTTCCTCCGGCGGTGACATTGCTCAAGGGGAATAAATTCTTTGAAGCAATATCTTGGGCGGTATTTTTCCCGCCACGGCCACGCAGCATCAACATCGTTCATTCCCCAGGTCTGGCTGTTTTTATGTTCGAACGCACAGTTCGTTTCCTGAAAGATACCATAGGTGCAGCCAGCCGGCAGCAGGCTCGCAGTGAGGCATGTCGCGCGCAGCCCCGCCGGATTCTGTTCCATACTCGTGGCTCCAGCATGGCGGAGGATACGATGGCTTACGAACTGTTCTATTGGCCGGGCATCCAGGGACGCGGAGAATTCGTCCGCCTGGCGCTCGAAGAAGCGGGTGAAGACTACGAAGACGTGGCGCGCGGGTGGCATGGCACCGATGCGATGATGGCGGCGCTGAAGGAGGGCCGCACCCCGGCCTTCGCGCCGCCCTTCCTGCGCGCCGACGGCATGACCATCGGCCAGACCGCGGCGATCCTGATGTTCCTCGGCGAGCGCCACGGCCTGGCGCCGCAGGACACGGCCGGGCGCCTCTGGACCCACCAGCTGCAGCTGACCATCGCCGACCTGGTGGCCGAGGCCCACGACACCCATCATCCGGTCGGCAACGGCCTGTACTACGAGGACCAGAAGGACGAAGCGCGCCGGCGCGCCGCCGATTTCACCAGGGCGCGCATCCCGAAGTTCTTCAACTATTTCGCGCACGTGCTGGGCGAGCAGGACTACCTGCTGGGGGAAAGCGTCACCTATGCCGACCTGTCGCTGTTCCAGGCCATCGAGGGCCTGGCCTATGCCTTTCCGAAGGCGACCGCGCGGGCGCTGGCCGCTCACCCCAACCTGGAAGCATTGCGCCAGCGGGTGGCGGCGCGGCCGCGCATCGCGGCCTACCTGGGCTCGCAGCGCCGGCTGCCCTTCAATGAAGAGGGCATCTTCCGGCACTACCCGGAGCTGGACGAATAAGCCGGCCGGCGCGATCAATCCCAATCGGGGGCGAAGTCCGGGCTGACCAGCCGTTCGCCGCGCTCCAGGGCATCGATCGCCGCATGTCCTTGCTTGCCAGCACGAGCTGCGCCGCCGCCAGGTTGGCGCGCTGCGTCGACGAGGGAATGGCCGCGTAACCCTTGGCCAGCGACCAGGCCAGCGCCACCTGCGCCGGGTTCGCCCCCAGCCGCGCCCCGATCGCCGCCAGGGTCGGGTCGTCCAGCACCTTGCCATAGGCGAGCGGCATGCAGGCCGTGACGTGGATGCCCTGCGCCCGTGCAAACGCGGCAACGATGCGGTTCTGCCCGAGGCCGCCTTGCCCTGGACCCAGCCGGTGTGGGCGGTGTTCTACCGCCAGGGCGCGCTGGCGCCGCGGGTGGCGGCGCGGGTGGATTTTTGGCGCGCGAGCTGGAGGCGTAAAAACGGGCGCCTTTTGTTGGCGCAGCGCAGCACCGGCAGTGCTTGCGCGAACTTCGGGCGGAGGCTAGGCTCTTAGAGCAGTACAAAACGACAACATCCCGTCCAGCGAATCCTGAAGGAGAGCGCCATGAGTCTTGAAGTCAAGCCGGTCGAAGAGCGCATGCACACCATCACTCCGCACCTGGTCTGTGCGAACTGCCACGAGGCGATCGAGCTCTACAAGAAGGCGTTCGGCGCCGAAGAAGTCATGCGCATGCCGATGCCCGACGGTAAGGTCGGCCACGCCATGCTGCGCATCGGCGACTCGCCCCTGTTCCTGGCCGACGAGTTTCCCGACCACGGTTCGTTGGGGCCGCTGGCGCTGAAGGGTTCGCCCGTCACCATCCACCTGTCGGTGCCGAACGTGGATGCGGTATGGGAGCGCGCCCTGGCCGCCGGCGCCACGGTGCGCATGGAACTGGCCGACCAGTTCTGGGGCGACCGCTACGGCCAGCTCGACGATCCCTTCGGCCACCGCTGGTCGCTGGCCACCCACATCCGCGACGTCTCGCCCGAGGAGATGGAAGCGGCCATGAAGAACGAGTGCGCGTAAGCGGGACTTAAACCGGGGCGACGGTGAGGTGGTCATAGAGGATCAGGCTGCCGATGACGATCAGCACGATCCCGCCCACCAGTTCGGCGCGTTTGCCGACCAGCGCGCCGAGCCCGCGTCCCAGCATCACGCCCAGGGTCACCATGACGAAGGTGGCGAAGCCGATCGCGGCCGCGGTGACGAGGATGTTGGCGTCGATGAAGGCCAGGCCGGCGCCGACGATGAGGGCGTCGACGCTGGTGGCCATGCCGGTCAGCGCCAGGCGCAGGAAGGAGTGGCTGTTCGGCTTGTCCTCGCCCGCTTCAGGCGCGCTGAAGCCCTCGCGCATCATGCGCAGGCCGAGCACGCCCAGCAGCACGAAGGCGATCCAGTGGTCCCAGGCCTGGACGTAAGGCGCGGCAGCGTGGCCCAGCGCCCAGCCCAGCAGCGGCGTGAGTCCCTCGATGACGCCGAAGATGGCGCCGGTGCGCAGCGCCTCGCGCCAGTGGGGCCGCTGCAGGGCCGCGCCCTTGCCGACGGCGGCGGCGAACGCGTCGGTGGACATGGCGAGGGCGAGGGAAGTGGTGGCGATGAAATTCATGGAGCGGATCATTCGGGCGAACGCAAAGGCAGGCCCGCGCGGCCCGTTGCGCGCGGGGCATGCCAAAGGTCTTGCCAACCGAACGGCTGCCCGTACCACGGCACGCGAAGGCGCGCGCCGAGTATGTTGATACGGGAACTTCCCGGGCACGCCTGCTGTGTGCAGTTGCCGGGGAAGCAGGCTACTCCCCAATGGAGGCGCCATTATACCGGATGCACCGCGAAGCTCTGCCATAAAAGGGTGGGCGCCCCGGCTGCGTGAACATTTGCACAACAGGGCCGCGCCACGTAGACTGCACCGACAAAGCGGCAACGCGGCACCCCGCCCCGAGCGCAAGCGTGCCCGGCATCGTAGCGCCGGCCGCCGCGCCAGCGACAACCGACCATTCGAGGAGGACAGCTTGGACAATGACGACATCGGCGCGCGCGGGACTGCGCCTGATACTGCGCTTGATACTGTGATCGTGCCCCCGACGCACGACCTGGGCGACGGCTTCCAGGTGCGCCGCGCGCTGCCGAGCCGCCAGCGCCGCATGGTCGGCCCCTTCGTCTTCCTCGACCAGATGGGGCCGCACCTGTTCGCGCCCGGGCGCGGCCTGGACGTGCGTCCGCACCCGCATGTGTGCCTGGCCACCGTCACCTATCTGTTCGACGGCGAAATCCTCCATCGCGACAGCCTCGGCAGCGTGCAGGCGATCCGCCCCGGCGAAGTCAACTGGATGACGGCGGGCAAGGGCATCGTCCATTCCGAGCGCACCGACAGCGCCCTGCGCCTGGGTGGCTCGAACCTGTTCGGCCTGCAATGCTGGGTGGCGCTGCCGGACCGCCATGAAGAAACCGATCCCGCCTTCGCCCACTTCGAGGCCGGCGCCTTGCCCATGCTCGAGGGCGAGGGCGTCAGCGCGCGCATCGTGGCCGGCAGCTACTGGGGCCGCCGCTCGCCGGTGGCGACGCTGTCCGACATGTTCTATGTGGACCTGCGCCTGGCGCCGGGCGCGCGCATCGCCATGCCACCCGAGTACCCGGAACAGGCACTGTATATCGTTTCCGGCCGGCTCGACCTCGGGCGTGACGGCATGTTCGAGGCCGGCCAGCTAGTCGTGCTGAAACCCGGGGCCGAAGTGGTGCTGGCCGCGCCGGGGCCGATCGAGACGCGCGTGATGCTGCTCGGCGGCGAGCCGATGGACGGCCCGCGCTACCTGTCGTGGAATTTCGTGGCCAGCTCCGAGGAGCGCATCGAGCAGGCCAGGCGCGACTGGCAGGCCGGCGCCTTTCCCCAGGTGCCGGGCGAAACCGAATTCATCCCGCTGCCCGCGCAGCAGGGCAGGGCGGTACGCTACCCCTGACGGGGGCTGATCGCGTGCCCGCCGCCGCCTGCCCAGCGCCGCCGGACGGTTTGCCACGGGCGGCTGGCGTTCACGAATTTCACCAGTTTTACTAATTTCACTAATTTCACAATGTTGCAGTACGGAATGACTCAACAACAACAGATTCCCGAATTTATCATGCTTCCTTGTCAAGCACTCATCCGCCATCCGGCACCCGTCTTCCAGCCGGGCGGGCGCACGGTCCGGCACGCCGCCCTGCCGCGCCCGGCGGCCACCGGGAGCCGCCCATGAACGCGCGCGAGGTGCAGCGGATCGCGGCCTTTTCCGATGGCGCCGAAGGCGGCAACCCGGCCGGCATATGGATCGGCGCCGCCTTGCCGCCGGAGGACGCGATGCAGCGCGTGGCGCACGAGATCGGCTACTCTGAAACGGCGTTCGCGGCGCCCCAGGGGGCAAGCTGGCGCGTGCGCTATTTTTCGCCCGAGGCCGAGGTGCCGTTCTGCGGCCACGCCACCATCGCGCTCGGGGCGGCGCTGGCCGCCGGCCACGGCGACGGCACCTATGCGCTGGTGCTGAACGATGCCGCCATCACGGTCGAGGGCCGGCGCCAGGCCGACACCAGCGGCCCGGATGGCGCCCCGCTGGTGTCGGCCGCACTGCAGTCGCCGCCGACGCACAGCGCGCCGGCGCCGCAGGCGGCCGTCGATGCCGCGCTGGCGCTGTTCGGCTACCAGCATCGGGATCTGGATCCGCGCATTCCCCCGGCGCTGGCCCACGGCGGCGCGCCGCACCTGGTGCTGGCGCTGCGCAGCCGAGCCTTGCTCGCCGCGATGCGCTACGAGCTCGACGCCGGACGCGCCTTCATGCGCGAGCTGGGCATCGTGACCGTCGTCCTGTTATGGGCGGAAAGCGACACACTGTTCCATACGCGCAACCCCTTCGCTGCCGGTGGCGTCTATGAGGATCCGGCCACCGGCGCCGGTACGGCCGCCCTGGCCGGCTATCTGCGCGACATCGGCTGGCCGCACGGCGGCGGCATCGACGTCGTGCAAGGCGAGGACATGGGCATGCGCTCGCGCCTGCATGCCGATATCGGGCAGGAGAAGGGTGGGTCGATCCGCGTATCGGGGACGGCACGACCGCTATGAAGATTGATGAGGCGCAATTGACTGTCGTAAACATTTATTTCTGACTTATCGGTTTTGTCAAATTGGAATTAAAGGGGGAAAAGTCCGCTTGCTCATCAATTAAGAATTTCTCCAAAGATTGATAATTGTCAGGAAGGAAGTTTTCACCAATTAAATAAATCTTAGGAGTAAGCGGTTATGGAACTGTGCCAAGCAAATGTCGTCAACCAGGGAGACGCCGAGGCGATGGGTCCGGTCGGTGGGGGCCAGGGCGCACAAAAGGCGGTCGAGCGCCTGCCATTCACCATCCGCCGGGTCCGCAACGAGGATGAGCTGCTCAAGGCCGTGGCCGTCCGCCATGCAGCTTATGCGCGCCACGTTCCCGAGTTCGCCCGCTCGCTGGTGTTACCGGAAGCCGCCGACTACGAGAGCGATACCATCGTCCTGCTCGCCGAGTCCAGGCTCGACGGCACGCCGCTGGGCACGGCCCGTATCCGCACCAATATCCACCACCCATTGCACATCGAGGAGTCGGTGGCGCTGCCGCACTGGCTGCAGGGACGCAGCCTGGGCGAAGTCGAGCGGCTCGGCGTGAGCCACGGGCGGATCGGCCACGTGGTCAAGGTCGCGCTGGTCAAGGCCTTCTTCGAGTACTTCGAGAACAACGGCATCGAGTACGCCGTGATCACCGGCCGCACGCCGATCGACCGCCAGTACGAACAGCTGATGTTCACCGATGTGTTTGTTGAAAAGGAACTGGTGCCGATGCGTCACATCGGCAATATCCCGCATCGCGTCATGGCCTTCGAAATCGCCACTGGGGAACAACGCTGGACCGAGGCCGCCCACCCGCTGCTCAAGTTCTTCCGCGAGACGCACCATCCGGACATCGACGTCGGCCCCAAGGCGGAGCCGCGCTTCAGCGCGCCGCGCGTCCCGCAGCGTGCACCGGCGGCGTCGAGCGGTTTCGCCATGCGCGAAATGGCCCTTGCGTAACGTAGATATTGCATGACGGCATTACGCTAAAGCTGTATCCTTGCGCCTGATCAGGCCGCGGTAAAAAATCGCGGCCTTCGCAGTTTGCTCGATATCGCTTATGCCAAATATTCCCGTTCACCAGCACAGTTCTTCCTCGTCGGCGGCCAGCGTGTTCTCCGAACGTGTGCTGCGGGTGCTCGCGTATTACGTGATTCCGATCGGAATCGGCCTGTTCTCCCTCGTCGCGCTGTTGTTCTGGCACAACCAATACAAGGTGCGTGAGCCCGAACCGCTGTCCCTGCGCGTCTTCGTGCAGGAAGAGGGTGCCGCGCTCACGCCCACCCATGCATTGGCGCGCCTGGCTTCCCTGCCCGCCGTCACCGGCTACGACACCAACCTCAGCAGCAGGCCGATCTGGTTCAGCTTCGCGCCGAAGTCAGCAGCGGGCGTGCACGATGTCATCGAATTCCCGTCGCGCCATGGACTGTCGGTCCGCTGCTGGGACGCGACGAACCTGCGCGCCCTGGGCGAGGCCAGCCGCAGCCATGCCGGCGGCGCGGTCGATGCTGCGAAGGCCGGCTTCGCGCTGCGCATGGCGTCTCTGCCTGCGCACATGCTGTGCAACGGTACCTTCGCCGGGCCGGCGCGTGTGAGCGTGGCGCAATGGTCCCCAGAACCATTCGCATTGTCGGTGGAACAGTATCATCGCAAATCCGGCCTGCTCGACGGCGGCATGATCATGCTGGCCCTGTTCGTGCTCCTGACCGCACTGATCAACCGCCAGCCGCTATACGTGCTGTTTTCGGGCTGGCTGCTGCTGAACCTGCGTGTCGGCGCGCTGTCGGCCGGCTTCGACATCCAGTGGCTGGGACAGGCGGTTCCCGCCGACTGGTTGCTGCCTTCCCGCTCGGTGACGCTCGCCCTGTACGGCATCGCCACCCTTGCCCTGTACCAGAACCTGCTGCGCTCCAGCCTCGAGGGCTTGCGCTACGACGGGCCGATACGCGTGATGCAGTCGCTGAGCCTGCCGCTGCTGGCGGCCGCGGTGTTGCTGCCCTACCGCGTCTTCCTCCCGATATTGTGGGTGGTCAGCGCCTGCTGCCTGCTGATCATGGGCGCGGGCCTGTTCAAGGTTTTCACCGAATCGCGCAACCGCGTCGCCACCTGGTTCGCGGCGTCGTTCGCACTGGCCGTCATCGCCTCGCTGGTCGAAATCGTGTCGGCGGCGCTCGGCATGCACGAGGCGGTTGGATTCATCAACAGCATTACCGCCGCGCTCGCGTCCAGCCTGCTGGCCGCGCTGGCGGTGGCCGAGCAGATGCGCGTCGAGACCGAAAAGCGCGAGGAGGCCCAGCGCAAGCTCGAGCACGCCTATGAGGCGATGCCGGTCGGCCTGTTCACGCTGGACATGGCCGGTCACTTCCAGAGCGCCAATCCGGCGCTGCGGAAGATGCTCGGGGCGGCCGGCTTCGAAGCGGGGTGCACGGCCTGGCGCGACTTCTTCGACGAAGGCGTCTGGACCGAGCTGCACGAGCAGGTGCACGGCCGGGCCGACGCCGAGCTCGAGATCGCCAACCGTGAAGGCACGCGGCGCTTCCTGGTCAGTGCCACGCTCGCGCGCGGGCGGATCGAAGGCGTGCTGCAGGACATCACCGAAAAGTACAAGGCCACCGAACAGCTGCGCTTCATGGCCGACAACGATCCGCTGACAAAGGTGTTCAACCGGCGTGGTATCGAGAAGATGTTCGAGGAGGCGGCGGTGTCGCTGGCGATGGGCAAGCCGATGGCGCTGGCCTACATCGACCTCGACCGCTTCAAGCTGATCAACGACCTGTTCGGCCATGCCGCCGGCGACGAGGTGCTCAGGCAGGTCTGCGAACGCATCGGCATGACCCTGGCCGGCGGCCAGCAGCTCGGGCGCGTCGGCGGCGACGAGTTCGTCATCGTCATGCCGGACACCTCGATTCCGCTGGCCTCGCTGATCTGCCGCGGCATCGTCGAGCGCATCGGCAGCGTGGCCTACCGGGTCGGCGACAAGGCCTTCCACGTGCGCGGCTCGGTCGGCCTGATCGAAGTCTCGGCCGGCATGCCGATGCGCGACGTCATCTCGACCGCGGACCGCGCCTGCCGCGAAGCCAAGGAATCGAGCGACGGCCTGGTGATCTACGAGCGCAATGCGGCGGCCTTCCATGAGCGCGAAGCCGAGCTGAACCTGATGGCCAGGCTGCAGGGCCCGAACGCGACCGACGGGCTGTTCATCGAGATGCAGCCGATCATGTCCCTGAAGACGCCGCACGAATCGCTGAATTTCGAGGTGCTGCTGCGCATGCGCGGGGCCGATGGGCGCGTGATGCCGGCCGGCCCGCTGATCGGGGCGGCCGAGAAGAGCGGCCGGGCAGGGGTGATCGATCGCTGGGTCCTGAACACGACGCTCGGCTGGATCGCCGAGAATGCCGGCCGCCTGCCGAATACCCGTTTCGTTTGCATGAACCTGTCGGGCGCCTCGCTCAACGACGAGCGCTTCGTCCAGGACACCCTGGAGATCCTGGGGCGCCATGTGCACGTGGCCAGCCGCCTGTGCATGGAGATCACGGAAAGCGTGGCCCTGCACGACCTCGACAACACGCGCCGCTTCATCGACCATGTCCGCAGCTTCGGCGTGAAGGTGGCGCTGGACGACTTCGGCGCCGGCTACACCTCGTTCTCCTACCTGAAGGAATTGCCGGCCGACGTGCTCAAGATCGACGGCAACTTCATCGTCAACATCAATGCCCATCCGGCCAACGTGGCCATCGTCGAGGCCATTGTCAACCTGGCGGTGAACCTGGGCATGAAGACGATCGCCGAATGGGCCGAGGATGCGGCCACCGTGCAGACGCTGGCCGAGATCGGCGTCGACTATGTGCAGGGCTGGGCGGTGGCGCGCTCGCAGCCGCCCGAGCGCATGCTCACGGCAAGCTCCTCGGCCAGCTTCATCCAGAACAAGGAGTTGCTGGAACTGCTGCCGAGCCTGGGCCAGGGCGCCGCGCTGGACTTGCGCGGAATCGCGCGCATGCATTGACGAAGCGAGGTTAGCTTCTGCTCATCGTTCCGCGTGGAGTCCTGACTCCACGCGTCCTGGACCGCAACACAGCCGCACCGACAGCCCGGCCGGGGCTGCGGTCAAGGTGCACCCTTACTGGATGGTCGCCAGCGTCGGCCGCGGGTGGCGGTCGGCGTCGAGCAGCATCATCTGGGCGCGCGCGGCCTTCAGTGTGGCGACGTCGCGTGCCAGCGGGCGGTCGCGGTTCGGCATGCGCGGGCGCCATTCCTGCTGGCGCAGCATGGCCGGCGGCGCTTCGTAGCGCTGCACGGCAAGCCCTTGCGTGTGCGTGCCTTGCCCGTACGGTTCCGCCGCGGCGGTTTCTTGCGCGGCATTGCTCGTCAGGCGCGTCGGGCGCGCACCGGCTTCGCAGGGTTGGTCGGTCAGCGTCACGTGGCCGGCGGCGTCGACGCATTTCAAGACTTCGGAACCCGCCAGTGCGGCAGGCGCGGCGGCCATGGCCGCCAGGGAGAACAGCAAGCGAGAGGTCAGGTGCTTCATGGTCACCTCCATCGATACGATGGGACCATTTTCCCGGCCGAGACCGCCTCACTCTGTTCGGTGCTTCACCGTGCGCGGACATTGTTAAAAAAACCACGCACGAGTTAACTCTTCGGGCTTAAAAGTCGGGCTGGGGTTGCTGTGCAACCAGCTGCACCTCGACCAGGAAACCGTAGTGCAGGCCCGGCACCGGCACCACCGCGCGCGCCGGCCTGTGCGCGTCGAACACCCGGGCGTAGACGCCATTGAACGCCGGCCAATTCTCCACGCCGACGATGTAGGCGGTGCACTGGACCACGTCGCCGAAGCCGCAGCCGGCGGCGCGCAGGACCTTCTCGCATTGCGCGAACACGGATGCGCACTGCGCCTCGAAGCCGGCATCCGCCGCCACCTCGCCGCCCGCCGGCAGGATCCCGGAGAGGAACACCAGGCCGCCAGCCGCCACCGCCTGCGAATAGTGGCCGGCGGGCGCCGGCAGTTCGCTCGACTGGATGAATTCCATCAGGCCACCAGCTGCGCGAAGCGCGACAGGTCGACGTTGCCGCCGCTGATCAGGACGCCCACGCGCTTGCCCGCCACCGGATACGCCCCGTGCAGGGCCGCCGCCGCGCCGAGGCAGCCGGTCGGCTCCACCATCATCTTCATGCGCTCGGCGAAGAACTTCATCGTGTCGACCAGCTGGTCGTCGCTCACGGTCACGATGTCGTCCACGCGGCGGCGGATGACCTCGAAGTTGTGCTCGCCCACGTGGGTCACCATGGCGCCGTCGGCGATCGTCTTCGGCACGCCGATGTGCACGATCTCTCCCTTGCGCAGCGACTGCTGTCCGTCGTTGCCGGCTTCCGGTTCGACGCCGATCACCTTGGAATCGGGCGCCAGGCCGGACGCGGCCAGCGCACTGCCGGCCAGCAGGCCGCCGCCGCCCAGCGGCACCAGGAGCACGTCCAGCGGGCCGACGTCCTGGAACAGCTCCATCGCCGCCGTGCCCTGGCCGCAGATCACGTCGGGGTGGTCGTAAGGGGGGATCAGGGTCATGCCGCGTTCTTCAGCCAGGCGGCGCCCGATCTCTTCGCGGTTCTCGGTGTAGCGGTCATAAAAGATCACTTCGCCGCCGTATTCTTTCGTGGCCTGCACCTTCAGGGCAGGGGCGTCCTGCGGCATGATGATGGTGGCGCGGATGCCGGCCAGGCGTGCCGACAGGGCGATGGCCTGGGCGTGGTTCCCGGACGAGAAGGTCAGCACGCCGGCGGCGCGCTGGGCATCGGTGAAGCGCGCGATGGCGTTGTAGGCGCCGCGGAATTTGAACGCGCCCATGCGCTGGTAGTTCTCGCACTTGAAGAAGAGCTGGGCGCCGGTGCGCGCGTTGGCGGTGCTCGAGGTGAGCACGGGCGTGCGGTGGGCGGCGCCCGCCAGGCGTGCGGCGGCCTGTTCGACGTCACTGTATTGCAGGGTAGTGGTCATGGTGTTCGATGAAAGGGAACAAGTCAGGATGTCAGGGGCAGAGCCAGCTGCACCAGCAGGCCGCCGCCTTCGCGGTTGCGCACCGCCAGGTCGGCATGGTGGCGGCTGACCACGCGCTCGACGATGGCCAGCCCGAGGCCGGCGCCGTTGGCCTGGCCGCGCGCGGTGTCCAGGCGCGTGAAGGGTTTCAGGAGCTGGGTGATCTGGTCCTCGGGCACGCCCGGCCCGTGGTCCGCGATCTCGACCACGGCGCGCCGGCCCTGCGGCATCGCGCGCACCTGGCAGGCGAAGTCGATCTCGACGATGTCGCTGCCGGGCGTGCGCGCATAGCGGCGCGCGTTCTCGATGACGTTGTTGATCACGCGCCGCAGGTCGATTTCGTTGCCCATCACCCGTACGTCCTCGTCGATGCTGGTCGTGATGCGTACGTTCGGCAGGCGCGTCGCATGCTGGGCGCAGTCGGCCACCAGGCCCGAGAGGTCCACCGGCACGAAGCTCGAGGCCTCGGTCGGCTTGGCGTAGTCGAGGAACTGACCGATGATGGCGTCCATCTGCGCGATGTCGGACTGCATGCCTTCGCGTGCCTCGGTCGACAGGTTCGCCATCTCGAGTTCGAGCTGCATGCGCGCCAGCGGCGTGCGAAGGTCGTGCGAGATGCCGGCCAGGATCACGGCGCGGTCCTTCTCGACCTGGGCCAGGTCGTCGACCATCTGGTTGAAACTGCGGTTCGCGTCGATGATCTCCTGCGAACCCTTTTCCGGCAGCGGTGCGGGGCGTTCGCCTTTCGCGATCACCCGGGCGGCGGCGGTCAGGCGCGCCAGCGGCCGGTTGATCAGGCTCGAGATGAATGCCGCCCCCAGCAGCGACAGCACGCCGACCAGGCTGGCCCAGCCCAGCCACTGGACGCGGGTCAGGCCCGCCAGGCGCTCGCGCTCGAGCATCAGCCAGTACTGGTCCTCGTCGATGTTGAAGCTGATGTAGAAGCCGGCGACGCCGTTCACGCGGCTGGAAAAGCGCGTCTGCTGGCCGAGCTTCTCGCGCACGGCGGCGGCGATTTCGGGCATCAGCGGATTGGCCGGCGGCGGGTCGACCACGTCGGTGTCTTCCAGCGCGAAGATGCGGATGCCTTCGTTGGACACCAGTTCGAGCAGCAGCTCGCGGCGCAGGTCGGGCGCCGAGTGGGTGAGGGCCGCCTTGGTGATGGTGACCACCGAGACCACCAGTTCGGCCGTCTGCTGCACCTGCGGGCCGCGCTGGAAGACATTGAGCATGCCGATCCAGGAACCCATCGACAGGGTGGTCAGCAGCGACAGCAGGAAGAAGGTGCGCCAGAACAGCCCGCTGCGCATCCAGCTCATGCGGCCCGGGCCGGGCGGCGACGAAGTTACGGGCGTTGCAAGCACTAGCGCGGCTGTCCTTCAGGGATGAACACGTAGCCGAGGCCCCAGACCGTCTGGATGTAGAGCGGGCTCGATGGATCCGGTTCGATCAGCTTGCGCAGGCGCGAGATCTGCACGTCGAGCGAGCGGTCGAAGACTTCGTATTCGCGTCCGCGGGCGAGCTCCATCAGCTTCTCGCGCGAGAGCGGCTGGCGCGCATGGCGCGCGAACACCTTCAGCACCGAGAATTCGCCGGTGGTGAGGGGCACGGTCTCGCCGTTCTTCTTCAGCGTGCGCGTGCCGAGATCCAGCACGAACTGGCCGAATTCGAAGGTCTGCGGGGTTTCCGAGGGCGCACCCGGGATTTCGTCCGGGCCCTTGCGGCGCAGGACCGCGCCGATGCGGGCCACCAGCTCGCGCGGGTTGAACGGCTTGGGCAGGTAGTCGTCGGCGCCCATCTCGAGGCCGACGATGCGGTCGACGTCCTCGCCTTTCGCGGTCAGCATGATGATCGGGGTCTGGTCGCCGGCGCCGCGCAGGCGGCGGCAGATCGACAGGCCGTCTTCGCCCGGCAGCATGAGGTCCAGCACCAGCAGGTCGTAGCGCTCGCGCAGCCAGAGTTTGTTCATGGCCGGCGCGCTTTCGGCCGTGACGACCTGGAAGCCTTGTTCCGTCAAGTAGCGCCGCAGCAGGTCGCGCAGGCGCACGTCGTCGTCGACGACCATGATCTTCGCGCTATGCCCGCCCGACTGGGTGGCGCCGCCCGTATTCGAGGTGGAAGATGTATTCATATGCATAAATTTGTCAGAATCATGTTGCTATGGTAACTTCCCTTCGCGCCGAAATTTGGGATAACTGCCGGGGCATTACATTGTGTTACAAACTTTACCCAAATAGGCTTATACCCCAGCGCACTTCCACATACACTGGGCACCAATGAAGTACAGCTTATCTGTTTATCCGGCATCGCGGAAGAGGAACACCATGACAAACGCGCACATCCAAACCAACGCAGCATCCGGGGCCAAGGGCCATCCGCTTGCCCGCCTGGCGCGCCGTGGTTTCGCCGTGTGCGTGCTGGCTTGTGCCGGCATTGGTGCCGCCCAGGCGCAATACCATGGCCGCCGCGACGAGGCCCAGCTGCAGCCGCCGCCATCGCCACGGGCCGAGCGCCTGGCGATACCGTCGCACGTCGAACCGCCGCGCGAGCAGCAGCGCATGTATGAGCAGCAGCGCGCCATGGAAGAACGCCGCCAGGCCGTGCAGATGCAGCGGTACGAGGGCGGGCGCGAAAGCGGCCGCCGTGGCGGGCGCCTGACGCCGGACGAGAAGCGCGAACTGCGCCGCCAGGTCAACGAAGCGGGAATGGACATCTACCCGAACCGCGGTCGCCGTTAGGCGGGCCCTGGCGCGGTCCGGATACACGTAAGCCGGGCTTGTCCCGGCTTTTTCTTTGCCCGCGCCCCGCCAGGACTTGTCTTAAGAGCGCCTGACAAAGGTGCAGCCGCACGCGCGATGCGCGCGCCCTCCATGGCCGCGTTGCAACTCCTCGCCGTACAGGCGTGCTGTCTTCGTCGCCGCGTCGGTGGCCGCATCCTTGGCTTGAGGACCCCATCCTTGCCCTGAGGACCCCATCCTTGCCCTGAGGACCCCATCCTCAGGGCTCCATGAAGGCTTTGTTAGACGATCTTAATGTCGTAAGGAAATGTTGACTGCACTCAACAAGGCAGGACGCGCGGCGTCCTAGCATGGTGGCTGTTATCGAAAGGACCCATCATGCACAAGGACACAGCGGCACCGCGCCCGGCGGGCAAGGAATTCCTGAGCTTCAAGCTGGGAGGCCTCGAGTACGGACTGGATTTCGGCAAGGTGCAGGAATTGCGCGTGCTGAAGTCCCTGGAACGCTTCGCCAGTGACGGCGAGATTGTCGAAGGCGTGGCCCTCTCGCGCGGCGTCATCATGCCGATCGTCGACATGCGCGCGGCCTTCTGCGGCCATCCGGTGGTGACCACGCCCATGACCGACGTGATCATCCTCAAATTGTCGACCTGCGTGATGGGCATGGTGGTGGACGGCATCACCGACGTGGTGACCCTCCAGCCGGAACAGATTTCGCCGATTCCGGGGGCCGACGGCGGGGCGATCGACTACCTGATCGGATTGGGCGTGGCCGACGGGCGCCGGCTGATTTTGGTGGATATCGACCGGCTGATGTCGATCGATTGCGGCACCGGGGCGCGCCAGGTGGCGTGAAAGACCAAATGTAGGGTGGGCCGCTCCACCCTGGCGTATGGTTCTTGTTGGCGTCAACGCCGCCCACGCGTTCAACCGGCTCCAGAAACCTCGCATCGGTGCTGACGTGCGTTGAACGCGTGGGCGGCGCATCGGCCGCCATCAATCACACACCAGGGTGGAGCCGCCCACCCTACGTCCTCCTGCTTACGCCACCAAGCCTTCCAGTTGCTCCTGCAACTCCAGCCACTCGTTCTCCAGCACTCCCAGGTCGCGCACGCAGAAGGCCTGGTCGGCCACCAGGTTCTTCAACTCCTCCTTCTTGTCCGCTTCATAGATGGCGGAATCGAGCAGGCGGGCGTCGATCCCCGCCTTCTTCGCGTTCAGCTTGGCCATCTGTTCTTCGAGGCGCTTGATGCGGTTCTCGATCGGCTTCTTGATGGCGGCGACGCGCTGGCGTTCCTCGGCGTCCAGGCGCTTCTGTTCCTTGCGGTCGACCGCAGAGGCCGAAGGGACGGCAGCAGCGGCAGCGGCGGGCTTGCTCTCCTTGGCCGCCGGCAGCAATTCGGTGCCTTTACCCAGCTTGGTCTGGAACAGCCATTCCTTGTAGTCGTCGAGGTCGCCGTCGAAGGGCTGCAGGCGGCCGTCGGCGACGATGATGAACTGGTCGGTGGTGGCGCGCAGCAGGTGGCGGTCGTGCGAGACCACGACCAGCGTGCCCTCGAACTGGGCCAGCGCCATGGTCAGCGCTTCGCGCGTTTCTAAATCCAGGTGGTTCGTCGGTTCGTCCAGCAGCAGCAGGTTCGGGCGCTGCCACACGATCAGGGCCAGCGCCAGGCGCGCCTTCTCTCCGCCCGAGAAGGGGGCGATCGGGCTGGTCACCATCGTGCCCGGGAAGTTGAAGCTGCCCAGGAAGTTGCGCAGTTCCTGCTCGCGCACGGTCGGCGCGATCTTCGCGAGGTGCCACAGCGGCGATTCGTCGTGGCGCAGCATCTCGACCTGGTGCTGGGCAAAATAGCCGATCGACAGGCCCT
The DNA here is from genome assembly GCA_039649125.1 of Massilia sp. Classification (GTDB taxonomy): domain Bacteria; phylum Pseudomonadota; class Gammaproteobacteria; order Burkholderiales; family Burkholderiaceae_D; genus Telluria. The sequence continues at coordinate 25,313 of JBBWZO010000084.1, forward strand.
TGCCGAGAGTGGCCACGCCGTTCAGGGGCGCGAGATCGCCGGCGATGGTCTTGATCAGCGTCGATTTACCGGCGCCATTGACACCCAATAAGCCGATCCGCTGGCCGATCTGCAGCGAGAAATTCACCCGGCTGACGATGGTCTTGCCGCCGGTCTTGTCGCCATGGGCATCGAGGATCGGATAGCCGGCGTCGACGTCTTCCATCACCAGCAGCGGGTTCGGCGCGGCGAGCGGCTCGCGGAATTCGAAGGAGAATTCGGCGGCCGCGCGCAGCGGGGCCAGCTCCTCCATCTTGGCCAGTGCCTTCATGCGGCTCTGGGCCTGGCGCGCCTTGGTGGCTTTCGCCTTGAAGCGGTCGATGAAGGATTCCAGGTGGGCGCGGGCGCGCTGCTGTTTTTCGAGCGCGCTTGCTGCCAATACCATGGCAGCAGCACGTTGCCTTTCAAAGGACGAATAATTGCCCGAATAGCGCTTGAGCTTCTGTTCGTCGATGTGGACGATCACGTTCACGATCTCATCGAGGAAATCGCGGTCGTGCGAGATGATGATCAGGGTGCCCGGATAGCGCTTGAGCCAGTCTTCGAGCCAGATGATCGCATCGAGGTCCAGGTGGTTCGTCGGCTCGTCCAGCAGCAGCAGGTCGGACGGGCACATCAGCGCCTGGGCCAGGTTCAGGCGCATGCGCCAGCCGCCCGAGAAGCTCGCCACCGGCTGGTTCATCTGTTCCAGCGAAAAGCCCAGGCCCAGCAGCAGCTGCTCGGCGCGCGACTGCACCGTGTAGGCGTCGGCGTCGGCGAGGGCGCTGTGCACCTCGCCCATCGCGATGCCGTTCTCGTTGGTGTGCGGCGCGGCTTCCAGCTCATCCAGCCTGGCCTGCAGGCGGCGCAGGTTGACGTCGCCGTCGATCGCGTACTCCAGCGCGGGCCGGTCGAGCGCGGGCGTTTCCTGCGCCACGTAGGCCATGCGCCACTTGGCGGGGAAGTCGATCTCGCCCTGGTCGGCATGCAGTTCGCCGCGCAGCATGGCGAACAGGCTCGATTTGCCGGCGCCGTTCGCGCCGATCAGGCCGATCTTGTCGCCGGGGTTCAGGGTCAGGTCGGCGCCTTCCAGCAGCGGCTTGGTGCCGCGCATGAGGCTGACGTTCTGGAAACGGATCATTCTTGGTGTCTACAGTCTTAAGCGCGCAGTGTTAAACATTCTGGAGCTGCTCGGCGGTCAGCAGGAATACCGCCTCGTCGCCGGCGCTCGTGGTGAGCCAGGTCAGGCCCAGGTGGCCGAAGGCCGCTTCCGCGTACTCCGCCTCGTTGCCGATCTCGACCACCAGGATGCCTTCCGGGGGCAGGCGCTCGGCGGCGCCGGCGACGATCTTGCGCACCAGGTCCATGCCGTCCTCGCCGCCGTGCAGGGCGATCTGCGGTTCGCGCAGGTATTCCGGCGGCAGCTTGCTCATCGAGTCGGCGTTCACATACGGCGGATTCGTGACGATCAGGTCGTACTTCTTGAACGGCACGTTCTCGTACAGGTCGGAGGCGATCGGGTTCACCCGGCCTTCGAGCTTGTAGTCGCGGATGTTGCGCTCGGCCACGGCCAGCGCGTCCTTCGAGATGTCGACCGCGTCGACCACCGAATTCGGGAAGACGTCGGCCATCATGATCGCCAGGCAGCCGGAACCGGTGCACAGTTCCAGCACGTTCTCGACCGCGAAGGGATCGGTCACCCAGGGGCTGAAGTGGTTCGGCAGCAGTTCCGCGATGAAGGAGCGCGGCACCAGCACCCGCTCGTCGACGTAGAACGCGTAGCTGCCCAGCCAGGCCTCGTTGGTGATGTAGGCGGCCGGCACGCGCTCGACGGTGCGGCGCTCGATCACGCTGAGGACCTGCAGCACTTCTTCCGGCAGCAGCCTGGCGTCGAGGAAGGGCTCGAGGCGGTCGAGCGGCAGCTTGAGCGTGTGCAGGACCAGGTAGGCCGCCTCGTCGTAGGCCTCGGCGCTGCCGTGGCCGAAGAACAGCTTGGCGGCGTTGAAGCGGGAGACGGCGTAGCGCAACAGGTCGCGCGGGGTGCTGAAGGTGGTCGTGGTCATGGCGTGTCCTGGTGTTGGTGTTGTTGGTGCCTGTTACTGCGCCAGCAGGTTTTCCAGCGTCCGGCGGTAGACGTTCTTCAGCGGGTCGATGAAGCGCAGTTCGACGTGTTCGTCGATCTTGTGGATGCTGGCATTGGGTGGGCCGAATTCTATCACCTGGGGGCAGATGCGGGCGATGAAGCGGCCGTCGGAGGTGCCGCCCGTGGTCGACAGTTCGGTGGTGACGCCGGTCTCATCAAAGATCGCCTGGCACATGGTGTCCGACAGCGCGCCTTTCGGCGTCAGGAAGGGCTGGCCCGACAGCGTCCACTCCAGCTCGTAGTCGAGCAGGTGGTGGTCGAGGATCGCGTGCACGCGCGCTTCCAGTCCCTCGGCCGTGCTGGCGGTGGAGAAACGGAAATTGAAATCGATCGTCATGTGGCCCGGGATCACGTTCGTGGCGCCGGTGCCGGAATGGATGTTCGAGATCTGCCAGGTGGTCGGCGCATAGTATTCGTTGCCTTCGTCCCAGACTTCGCTTGATAGCTCGGCCAGCGCCGGCGCCGCCTGGTGGATCGGGTTGCGCGCCAGGTGCGGGTAGGCGATGTGGCCCTGGATGCCCTTGATGACGAGGTGGCCCGACAGCGAACCGCGGCGCCCGTTCTTGATCATGTCGCCCAGGATGTGGCTGGAAGTCGGCTCGCCGACCACGCAATAGTCGAGCGTCTCGCCGCGTTCTTCCAGCATGTCGCAGACGATGGCCGTGCCGTCGGTCGCCGGGCCTTCCTCGTCGCTGGTGATGAGGAAGGCGATCGAGCCCTTGTGGTCCGGGTGGCTGGCCACGAATTCCTCGCAGGCGACGACCATCGCCGCGATCGAGGTCTTCATGTCGGCCGCGCCCCGGCCGTACAGCTTGCCTTCACGCACGGTCGGCGTGAACGGTTCCGATGTCCACTGTTGCACCGGGCCGGTCGGCACCACGTCGGTGTGGCCGGCAAACACGAACACCGGCGACTCCGAGCCCTTGCGCGCCCACAGGTTCGTGACGCCGTTCGATTCGATGGTTTCGCAGCGGAAGCCCAGCGGCGCCAGCAGTTCGACCAGGCGCTGCTGGCAGCCCTTGTCGTTCGGCGTGATCGAATCGAGCGCGATCAGTTCGGCCGCCAGGTCCTGGGTGCGCGAGTGCCTGATCATGCGGCCTCCGCGAACAGGCGCGTGTAGGTGTCGGCGCTGAAGCCGACCGACAGCGGCCCGGCGCCTTCCAGTACCGGGCGCTTGATGACGGAAGTGTTCTCCAGCATCAGCTCCAGGGCCGAGGCCTTGTCCACCACGGCCGCCTTGCGCTCGTCCGGAAGCTTGCGCCAGGTCGTGCCCTTGCGGTTGACCAGGGTTTCCCAGTCGAGCTGCTCCAGCCAGCGCGCCGCCGTCTCGCGGTCCAGGCCCGCCTTCTTGAAGTCGTGGAAGTTAAAGTCGTGGCCGTGTTCGGCCAGCCAGGTGCGGGCTTTTTTGACGGTGTCGCAGTTGGGGATGCCGTAGAGGGTCGTGGTCATGGGTAATTCGGGGCGTAAATGATACGTAGCAACCGATGGTTGCCTTGATAAGGTCGTTCGGGAAGGGGCGAGAATAGCACAGGGATCCCATGGTGGTGGGATGGAAACATGGGATGCAGGGGGAGTGGGGCAACCGCCCCACTAACGCATCAGGTGTCCAGGGTGAACTCGGTAAATGAGGTTGCCGGCGGCTCGGAGGGCTTCGCGGCGGCGTCCTGCTCGCCCTTGGCCGGCCCGTTGTTGAGCAGCCAGAGCAAATTCGTGGCCGAGTCGGCATTCGCCAGCGCTTCCTCCTGCGTCACCAGGCCGGCCTGCACCAGGGCCAGCAGCGCCGCCTCGAAGGATTGCGAGCCGGGCGACAGGCTCTTGTCCATCGCTTCCTTGATCGCCGACAGCTCGCCCTTTTCGATCAGGTCGGCGATGTAGCGGGTGTTGAGCATGATCTCGACCGCCGGCTGGCGCGTGCCGCCGGCCGCCGCCCTCACCAGGCGCTGCGAGATGATCGCTTTCGTGGCCGAGGCCAGGTCCTGCAGCAGGGCGGGGCGGTTCTCGACCGGATAAAAGCCGATGATGCGGTTCAGGGCGTTGTAGCTGTTGTTCGCGTGCAGGGTGGCCACCACCAGGTGGCCGGACTGGGCATAGGCCAGCGCCGCGCCCATGGCGGCCTGGTCGCGGATTTCGCCGATCAGGATCACGTCCGGCGCCTGGCGCAGCGAGTTGCGCAGGGCTACGTCGAAATTCGGCGCGTCGCTGCCGATCTCGCGCTGGTTGACGATCGATTTCTTGTTTTTGAAAAGGTATTCGATCGGGTCTTCCAGCGTCAGGATGTGGCCGGTGCGATGTTCGTTGCGGTAGTCGAGCATCGAGGCGATGGTGGTCGACTTGCCGGAGCCGGTGGCACCCACGACCAGCAACAGCCCCCGTTTTTCCATGATGAGTTCGGACAGCACGGGCGGCAGGCCGAGTTCGCCCAGCGGCGGGATGGTGGCGGGCACGAAGCGGAACACGGCCGAGATGCTGCCGCGCTGGCGGAAGGCCGAGAGGCGGAAGCGCCCGAGGTTGGGCACGGAGATGCCCATGTTCAGTTCGTTCTCGCGTTCGAGCTCTGCCAGCTGTTCGGGCGTGGCCACTTCCGAGAGCAGGGAAGCGATGTTGTCGGGGTCCAGGCGGTGCTGGTTGATCGGGATGAGGTTCCCGTTGATCTTGATGTGGACGGGAGAATTGACCGCGAAGAACATGTCCGACGCGTTTTTTTCTTTCATCAGCTGGAACAGGCGTTCCATGGCCATGTGGCGGGTCTCCCGGTGGTGCTTATTGTGATGCGGATGATCAGGTGTCAGTTGAACGCGTGGGCGGCTTTGCCGCCCACGCGTTCAACCGGTGCCTGATCAGCCGCGACGAGGAATCAAATCCCGCGCAGCAGCTCGTTGATGCCCGTCTTCGCGCGCGTCTTGGCGTCCACCTGCTTGACGATCACGGCGCAGTACAGGCTGTACTTGCCGTCCGGCGAAGGCAGCGAACCCGACACCACGACCGAGCCGGCCGGTACGCGGCCGTAGGTCACCTCGCCGGTTTCGCGGTTGTAGATCTTGGTCGACTGGCCGATGTACACGCCCATCGAGATTACCGAGTTCTCTTCGACGATCACGCCTTCGACGATCTCCGAACGGGCGCCGATGAAGCAGTTGTCTTCGATGATGGTCGGATTGGCCTGCATCGGTTCCAGCACGCCGCCGATGCCGACGCCGCCCGACAGGTGCACGTTCTTGCCGATCTGCGCGCACGAACCGACGGTGGCCCAGGTGTCGACCATGGTGCCTTCATCGACGTAGGCGCCGATGTTCACGTAGGACGGCATCAGCACCACGTTCTTGCCGATGAAGGAGCCGCGGCGGGCGACGGCCGGCGGCACCACGCGGAAGCCGCCCTTGGCGAAGTCTTCGGCGGTGTAGTCGGCGAACTTGGTCGGGACCTTGTCGTAGAACTGCATGCCGCCCGCTTCGACCGGCACGTTGTTCTCGAGACGGAAGGACAGCAGCACGGCCTTCTTGATCCACTGGTTGACGAACCACTCGCTGCCCTCTTTCTGGGCCACGCGCAGGGTGCCGGCGTCCAGGCCGGCGAGCACGTGGGCGACGGCGTCGCGCACTTCGGCAGGGGCGGAGGAGGGGCTGAAGTCCGCGCGCTGTTCCCACGCGGTGTCGATGATGTTCTGGAGTTGTTGGGTCATGATGATGATCTCTTTTTTCAGGAGGCTGCTCGGAGCGCCTGGCAGAACTGGACGATGCGAGTGGCCGCTTCCAGCCCTTCGTCGACGCCCGCCACCAGCGCCATGCGGATGCGGTTACGGCCCGGATTGGTCCCGTGCGCGTCGCGCGCCAGGTAAGAGCCGGGCAAAACCGTCACATTATATTCGGCGTACAGCCGGCGTGCGAATTCGGTGTCCGACAGGCCGGTGCGGCGCACGTCGGCCCACAGGTAAAAGCCGGCGTCGGGCAGTTCGACGTCCATCACCTCGCGCAGCATCGGCGTGATGAGGTTGAACTTCTCGCGGTACAGGGTACGGTTGTCCTGCACGTGGGTTTCGTCGTTCCAGGCCGCGATCGAGGCCGCCTGCACGACGGGCGACATGGCGCCGCCGGAATAGGTGCGGTACAGCAGGAATTTCTTCAGCACCTGCGGGTCGCCGGCGACGAAACCCGAGCGCATGCCGGGCACGTTCGAGCGCTTCGACAGGCTGGAGAACACGACGAGGTTGCGGTAGGGACGGCTGCCGCCGCTGCGGCCCAGCTGGTGCGCTGCTTCCAGCGCGCCCAGCGGCGGCATCGAGGTGCTGTAGATTTCGGAATAGCACTCGTCGGCGGCGATGACGAAGTCGTGGCGGTCGGCAAGCAGGAACAGTTCGCGCCAGTCGTCCAGGCTCAGGACGGCGCCGGTCGGGTTGCCCGGCGAGCAGACGTAGAGCAGCTGCACGCGCGACCAGACCTCCTCCGGCACGGTGTCGTAGTCGGGCGCGAAGTTGCGCGCCGGGTCGGAGTTCACGAACCAGGGCGCGGCGCCGGCCAGGTAGGCCGCGCCTTCGTAGATCTGGTAGAACGGGTTCGGGCACAGCACCAGCGGATCCGGGCGGCTGGCGTCGACGACCGTATGCGCAATCGCGAACAGCGCCTCGCGCGAGCCGTTCACCGGCAGCACCATCGTGGCCGGATCCACGGGCGGAACGCCATACCGGCGTTCCAGCCAGCCCGCGATGGCCGCGCGCAGCGGTTCGCCGCCGATGGTGCTGGGGTAGTTCGACAGGCCGGCTACCGCATGCATCAATGCTTTCTCGATGAAGGGCGGCGTCGGGTGCTTCGGTTCCCCGATGCCGAGGCTGATCGGGGCGAGCTCCGCGCTCGGCGTGACGCCGGCGAACAGTTCGCGCAGCTTTTCGAAGGGGTAGGGGTGAAGTTGTTCGAGGTGTGGATTCACGACGGGTCCGTAGGCACTTTTGCAAAAATGGATTTTTTGATTATAGCGCCGCCCCGCCGATGCCGTTGCCACCATCCGAATGGTGGCTTGCAGTAAGTTCGCTGTCGACGTAGCGAACCGACACGGCCCGTGGCGATCCGCTCACTGGCCGCGGGCGCGGAAAACGCTGAGCGCGGAGAAGGCGACGGCGGGGGCGGCGCTTCAGGACAGCGCCGGTTCCGCCCGCTGGACGCTGTCCAGGCGCACCGCGCGCACGCCGTTGCGGCCGGCATCCTTGACCGCATACATGGCGCGGTCGGCGGCAACAAAAAATTCCTTGATGTCGTCGAGCTGGGCCGGCACGATCGTGGCCACGCCCAGGCTGGCGGTCACCCAGTCCGAGGTGGCCGAACGGGGATTCGGAATGTGCAGCGATTCGATGTGGGCGCGGATCGCCTCGGCAATCGCGCAGGCCGCCTCGAAACCTGTTTCTCCGAACAGCAGCACGAACTCCTCGCCGCCGTAGCGCGCGGCGAGATCCGTGGCGCGCAGCGCATGCGACTGCAGCGCCAGCGCCACCTGCTGCAGGCAGGCGTCGCCGGCGGCGTGCCCGAGGCTGTCGTTGTAGCCCTTGAAGTGGTCGACGTCGAGCACGACCAGCGACAGCGGCTGGCCGCTGCGGATCGCGCGCTGCCATTCCTTTTCCAGGAAGCTGTCGAAGTGGCGCCGGTTGGCGATCTTGGTCAGCGGGTCGGCAAGCGCCGCGCGCTGCAGCGCGTTTTCCGAGCGCTTGTGGTGGGTGATGTCGTGCAGCAGGGCGACGAACAGCGGGTGTTCCGCTTCGATCGGGGTGAGCGTGAAATCCATCGCGCGCAGCACGCCGTCGCGCTGGCGGATCAGCACTTCGCGCGCGCCGCCGCAGCCGGGTTTTGCGGCGCCGGCGCCGGACTGGCCGAACAAGTCCAGGTATTCCTGCGCCACCGAGGGCGCCAGCAGGTCGTCGAGCGACCGCCCGGCCAGTTCGCCCGGCCCGTAGACGAGGTGGCGCTCGCAGGCCGGGTTGGCATACTGGATGCGCCCGCTCGGCTCGATCATCATCAGCCCTTCGTCCATGCTGTCGACGATCAGGCGCAGGCGCTCGGCCTGCTGCTGCTGGGACAGCGCGGTGCGGCGGATCCGCAGCTGGGCGCGCACCCGTGCGCAGACTTCGGCCAGGCGCAGCGGCTTGCCGATGTAGTCGGCGGCGCCGGCGTCGAAGCCGGCGACGATGTCGTCGGTGCCGGTGCGCGCGCTCATGAAAATTACGGGGATGTTGCAGGTGGACGGGTGGGCCTTCAGGCGCCGGCAGACTTCCATGCCGTCCATGCCGGGCAGGACGATGTCGAGCAGGATCAGGTCGGGCAGGGCGCGCTGGGCGATGCCGAGCGCGCGCTCGCCGCTGTTGGCGACGAAGGTCTGGTAGCCCTGCTCGAGCATCATCGAACGCAGCGCGCCGAGGTGCGCGGGCGCGTCGTCGACGATCAGGATGGCGACCTGGCGCGTGGAAGCAGTGGGTGGCTGGGCAAGAGTTAACATCGCGGTGCGTCGCCTGACGGGTTTGATCTCGTTCAAAATCATACCCCGATGTCGGCGCCGGAGGTAATTTTTATTGCCAAATGGCTAGTGTTTCTTGTTGTTGGCCCACAACCAGAAGGATGGCAGAGCAGGTGACCGCAGGTATTTGCGTGCGGCAGTGGCATTTCATCCGCCCTGCATAAAGGCGGCCCGGCGCACCCTTCGTCCGGTGCGCCGGGCCTCCATCACAGCTGGGCGGCGATCAGCTTGCCCAGGATGGCGATGCCCTCGCGGATGCGCTCCGGCGGCACCGTCACGAAGGACAGGCGCAGCGTGTGGGTTTCCGCGTCGGTGGCATAGAAGGGTGCGCCCGGGACGAAGGCGACGCGCGCGGCGATGGCCTGGTCGAGCAGTTTCATGGCGTCGATCGATTTCGGCAGCGTGACCCAGATGAACATGCCGCCTTCGGGCTTCGTCCACGACACGGCCGACGGGAAGTGCTCGGCCATCGCGTCGAGCATCGCCCGGCACTGGTTGCCGTAGAGCGTACGGATGGTCGGGATGTGCTCGTCGAGGAAGCCGTCCTTGACGACGTCGTACACGACCATTTGCGTGAGCTGGGCGGTGTGCAGGTCGGCCGCCTGCTTGGCCAGTTCCAGCCGGCGCACCATCGGCAGCGGCGCGCACACGTAACCGAGGCGGATGCCGGGGGTGAGCACCTTCGAGAACGAACCCAGGTAGACGACGCCTTCCGGGTTCATCGCCACCATCTTCGGCATCGGCTCGCCCGAGTAGGACAGCGCGCCGTAGGGATCGTCCTCGATCAGCGGCAGGCCGAGGCGGGCGCAGGTATCGACCAGTTCGCGGCGGCGCGCGATCGACAGCGTGCGGCCGGTCGGGTTCTGGAAGTTCGGCAGCGAATACAGCAGGCGCGCGCCGGCGGCGACACCCTCGATCGAGCCGGGAACCAGGCCGTCGTCGTCGGTGGCGACCGAGGCGAATTCCGGGCGGTAGACCGAGAAGGCTTGCAGTGCGCCCAGGTAGCTCGGGGTTTCGACCAGCACGCGGCTGCCTTCGTCGATCAGGACCTTGCCGAGCAGGTCGAGCGCCTGCTGCGAGCCCGAGGTCATCAGGATCTGCTCGGGCAGGATCTTCGTGCCCTCGACCGACAGCGAGTTCGCGATCCATTCACGCAGCGGGGCGTAGCCGTCGGTCGGGCCGTACTGCAGGGCGACCTTGCCGGTCCCGGACAGGACCTTGTCGTAGGACGCCTTCATGCGCTCGACCGGGAAGGTCGCGGGCGAGGGCAGGCCGCCGGCGAACGAGATGATCTCGGGACGCTGGGTGATTTTCAGGATTTCGCGGATGAACGAGCTTTGCAGCTGCAGCGCGCGCTCGGAAAACTGCCACTGGGCGGAAGGGGATTGCTCGATGGTCATGCTGGTCTCACAGAAGGAAGCGCCGGCCGGAACCCGGAGGCAAAGGTAAGCCGTCAAATCGACGGCCAGGTAGGCCGCCGATGTGACGACCTGCTGGGAATCGGGCGGGCGGTAGCTCGGCCCCGATACTGCTCTGTGCGCTCGTCGGCGCTTACGCCACTTCGACGATCATTTCGATCTCGACGCAGGCGCCGCGCGGGATCTGCGCCACGCCGAAGGCCGAGCGCGCGTGCTTGCCGGCGTCGCCGAAGACTTCGCCGAACAGTTCCGAGGCGCCGTTGGTGACCAGGTGCTGCTCGGTGAAGTCCGGAGTCGAGTTCACCAGGCTCATCAGCTTGACGATGCGCTTCACGCGGTTCAGGTCGCCGCCGCAGGCATCCTGCAGGGTGCCCATGAGGTCGATGGCGACGGCGCGCGCGGCAGCCTGGCCGTCGGCCGTGGTCTTGTCCTTGCCGAGCTGGCCGACGTTGACGGAACCGTCCGCGTTCTTGGCGATGTGGCCCGAGATGAAGACCAGGTTGCCGGTCTGTACGTACATGACGTAGGCGGCGGCCGGAGCGGCGGCTGGCTGCAGGGTGATGTTCAGTTCGTTGAGTTTGTCGTAGACGGACATGGAATTTCCGAGTTGCGGTGGATGAAGCCGGTATTGTACGACTTGAAAGGGCGGATGGACACCTTCGCGCGGCAGCGGGAATGCTCAGCGCGGCCTGCCGTTCAGTGCATCGATCGCCCTGTTCCAGACGTTGATCCAGGTGTTCATGCTGTAGCCGCTCGGAACATAGGTTTCCTCGACCGTGGCGCCGCGTTCCCGCAAGGTCTGCGCGACGGCGAGCGTGGCGCGCAGGAATTCGGGTTCCATGTGGCCGGCTCGATGCTGCTGGCCCTGCTTGCCTGGGGCGCGGCCTTCGTGCTGGTCTGGTATGCCCTGCTGCTGGCGCTGAGGCTGTTTCCGCCCGTCGCGCCGGATGCCGGCGGCGTGGGCCGCAATGATCTGCCATGGCGCATGCTGGCCGCCGCCGCGCCGGTGCTGGGCGTAACGCGCGGTTGCGCCGGCACCACAGTGCAGCCTCGTGCGTTGAGGTTTTTGTAAGATTTCTTGTATAACAGACCTCTTGAAAACCGTAACACTTCCCCAATATCGGGGCAATCCGATCAACCCCTGTCTTTCAACAGTATCACCACGAGGAACAAGATGGCTGCCGCCGAAAAAGAAACCCTTGGCTTCCAAGCTGAAGTAAAACAGCTGCTGCAATTGATGATTCACTCCTTGTACTCGAACAAGGAGATCTTCCTGCGCGAACTGATCTCGAACGCGTCCGACGCGGCCGACAAGCTGCGCTTCGAAGCGATCAACAACGACGCCCTGTACGGCAACGACCACGAACTGAAGATCCGCGTCACCTTCGACAAGGACGCGAAGACGATCACGATTTCCGACAACGGTATCGGCATGAGCCGCGACGAAGTGATCTCGCACCTGGGCACCATTGCCAAGTCGGGCACCAAGGAATTCTTCAGCAAGCTCTCGGGCGACCAGCAGGCCGACGCGGCCCTGATCGGCCAGTTCGGCGTGGGCTTCTACTCGGCCTTCATCGTCGCCGAGAAGGTCATCGTCAACACCCGCCGCGCCGGCGCCTTCGTTTCCGACGGCGTGCGCTGGGAGTCCAGCGGCGAAGGCGAGTACAGCATCGAGACCATCGAGAAGCCGAGCCGGGGCACCGACGTCATCCTGCACCTGCGCGCCGGCGAGGAAGAGCTGCTCTCCAACTGGAAGATCAAATCGATCATCCGCAAGTACTCCGACCACATCTCGCTGCCGATCGTGATGCAGAAGGAAGAGTGGGACGAAGAGAAGAAGCAGACCGTCCTGAAGGACGAGTTCGAGACCGTCAACCAGGCCAGCGCCCTGTGGGCCCGCAACAGGTCGGAGGTCACCAAGGAACAGTACGACGAGTTCTACAAGCACGTCTCGCACGACTTCCAGGAGCCGCTCGCCTACACCCACAACCGCGTCGAAGGCCGCAGCGAATACACCCAGCTGCTGTACGTGCCGAGCCACGCCCCATTCGACCTGTGGGACCGCAACAAGCGCGGCGGCATCAAGCTGTACGTGAAGCGCGTGTTCATCATGGACGACGCCGAGCAGCTGATGCCGACCTACCTGCGCTTCGTGAAGGGCGTGATCGATTCGGCCGACCTGCCGCTGAACGTCTCGCGCGAGATCCTGCAGGAGTCGCGCGACGTGCGCGTGATCCGCGAAGGCTCGACCAAGCGCGTACTGGGCATGCTGGAGGAAATGGCGAACGCGGACGAGGCCGACGTCAAGGCCAAGTACACCACCTTCTGGAAGGAGTTCGGCCAGGTACTGAAAGAGGGCATCGGCGAAGACGCGACCAACAAGGAGCGCATCGCCAAGCTGCTGCGCTTTGCCTCGACCGCCAACGACACCGACGAGCAGAGCGTGTCGTTCGGCGACTACGTGGCGCGCATGAAGGAAGGCCAGGACAAGATCTATTACGTCACGGCCGACAGCTACAACGCCGCCAGGAACAGCCCGCACCTGGAAATCTTCCGCAAGAAGGGCGTCGAAGTGCTGCTCATGACCGACCGCGTCGACGAGTGGATGCTGTCCTTCCTGACCGAATTCGAAGGCAAGGAGTTGGCTTCGGTGGCCAAGGGCGGCCTCGATCTCGGCAAGCTGGAAGACGAAGCCGAGAAGAAGGAACACGAAGAGACCGAGAGCCAGTACAAGGAGCTGGTCGAGCGTATGAAGGGCACGCTGGCCGATAAAGCCAAGGACGTGCGTGTGACCTTCCGCCTGACCGACTCGCCGGCCTGCCTGGTCGCGGACGAGCACGAGCTGTCGGCCAACCTGGTGCGCATGCTGAAGGCCGCCGGCCAGAACGCGCCGGAATCGAAGCCCATCCTCGAGATCAACCCGAACCATCCGCTGGTGACCCGCCTGAAGTACGAAAGCGCCGAGAGCACCCGCTTCGCCGACTGGTCGCACATCCTGTTCGACCAGGCGATGCTGGCCGAAGGCGGCAGCCTCACCGATCCGGCGAGTTTCGTGAAGCGGCTGAACGAACTGCTGCTGGCGAAGTAAGCTTCGACGCCAGTAAATGAGAACCGGGCCTGCGGGCCCGGTTTTTTCGTCCGAGCCTGCCGGCGCCGCCGACCTACCACCGAATGTAGGGTGGACTCCCGAGTCCACGCGTTGCAACGTTTGCGGTGCTGCGACGCTGCCGCGTCTGCGCCACCGCCGTACGCGTGGACTCAGGAGTCCACCCTGCGATTCTTTGATCGTCGGCGGAACAATCCTTGCGAGCCGCCACCCCAACCCCTACCGTGCCGCAGATACGCCCCTCGGCAGCAGCCGCGCAAACACCGCCTCGAACCACCCCTTGCGCTGCTCGCTTACCTGCCCGATCGCCCAGGTCGCCAGCCCGATCGCCGCCGCCAGCGCCACCACATCCACGACGTTCGACCGTTCATGGGGATACAACACCAGCCACAGGCGCATCACCAGCGCATGCACCAGGTACAGCGTGAAGGTGTACGCTGCCAGCCAGCGCACCGGCTTGTCGATCCGCAGCAGACCGGAGAACAGCGCATTCTTCGCGCACAGGAAGTTGACCACCACCAGCGCGCACACCACGTAATCGGCCAGGTAACGGTCGGCGCTCTTCAGGGGCAGCCCGGGGAAGGGCCAGATGGCGTTGCCCAGCGCGCGCAGCGCCACGTCGCTGCCCGACACCTTGAACAGCACCAGCAGCCCCAGCGTCGCGCACCATCCGAGCAGGGCGAGCGGACGCGCGATGACGAAGCGCTTCTGCCAGTGGTACACCAGCACGCCGCTGGCCCATACCGGCAGCAGCAGCCACAGTTTCGGCCCCATCAACAGCAGCAGCGAAGCGGCGGCGACGAGGCGGCGGCGGCCGCGCAGGTAGAAGAGGGCGCCGAACAGCACGTAATACCAGACCTCGTAGCCGAGCGACCAGTAGGGCGCCAGCAGCGGCGGCTGCTCGGAGATGGTCCATAGCTCGCCCATGAAGAGCAGGTGCAGCGGCAGGTAGAGCCAGGGCTTGGCCAGCTGGTACAGGCGCTCCGGGGCCACCAGGCCCGCCACTACGAGCGCGCCGGCGGCGGCGAAGGCCAGCAGCAGCACCGGCAGCGCCACCGAATAGATGCGGGTACAGCGCGCCACGCAATACGCGCGCAGGCCCCCGCCTTTCCGTTCCGTCGTGTAGGCGATCACGAAACCGGACAGCACGAAGAAGATGACCACCGATTCGCGCCCGAGGTTGAACAGCCAGCGGTCCGGGTCTTCGGCAATGACGCCGTACTGGCCAAAATGGCTGACGACGACCAGCACGGCCGCCAGGAAACGGCAGCAATCGAGGTAGAGCGACAGTGGCTTTGAAAGGGGAGGAGGAAGAATTGCCATGGCAACGCCCGTTGGATGCAGCCCTCATGATAGAGCATGCTGCACTGCAACCTGCGCACGGAACATTGTCCCTCGGCTAAGTGCGCAGCTGCGCGCAGAAGTCCAGCAACAGCCGCTCCCCCTCGGACCAGTCGCCGTAGCCGCTGTCGGCGTTGACGTGGCCGGCCTCGCCGATCTCCACGTAGCGTCCGCGCCAGGCCGCGGCAAAGGCCTGCGCGCGCTCGCGCCTGACGAATTCGTCGTTCGTGCTGGCGACGACGATGCTGGGGAAGGGCAGCGGCGCCATCGGCACCGGCGCAAAACCGTTGGTAGCGATCGGGTAGGACGGGGCGTCGACGTCGCTCGGCGCCACCAGGAAGGCGCCCGCCGCGCGCAGCGGCGAGCCGGATGCCGCCCAGTGCGCCGCCAGGATGCAACCCAGGCTGTGGGCGACGAGCACCGGTGCGCCCTGGCAGGCGGCCACGGCCGCATCGAGTTCGGCCACCCATTCGGCGCAATCCGGATTATTCCAGTCGCGGTGCTCCACGCGCCGCCAAGCCGGGTAGCGCGCGTGCCACACCGACTGCCAGTGCTGCGGGCCGGAGTTCCACAGGCCGGGGAGAATCAGTATGTCGCCATCCATGGGAAGCCTCCGCGTTGTCGTTCAGGCCATTCTACGGGTTCATAAGGCGGTGCGGAGCGCGAACAGTTCAGGAAACAACACCACGTCCAGCATCTTGCGCAGGTAGCTCACGCCGGCGGTGCCGCCGGTGCCGGTCTTGAAGCCGATGATGCGCTCGACCGTGGTGACGTGGCGGAAGCGCCAGAAGCGGAAGGCCGTCTCGAGGTCGACCAGCTTTTCGGCCAGTTCGTACAGCGCCCAGTGTTTATCGGGTTCCTGGTAGACGGCGAGCCAGGCCGCCTTCACCGATTCGTCGGGTTCCGTCGGCCGGGTCGGGGCGCGCTCCAGGCGCTCCTCGGAAATATCGAAGCCGGTGCGCGCCAGCAGCTGGATCGCTTCGTCGTAGATCGACGGGGCGTGCAGCGCGCGTTCGAGGACGGCGTGCGCCGGCGGGTTCTTTTCGTGCACCGCCAGCAGCGCCGGGTTCTTGTTCCCGAGGATGAATTCGAGCTCGCGGTACTGGTGCGACTGGAAGCCCGAGGAGGCGCCGAGGTAGGGCCGGATCGCCGTGTATTCGGAGGGTGTCATGGTCGCCAGCACGTCCCATGCGTGCACCAGCTGGTCCATGATGCGGGCCACGCGCGCCAGCATCTTGAAGGCCGGATCGAGTTCGCCCGCGCGCAGCTGCACGCGCACCGCGTTCAGTTCGTGCAGCATCAGCTTGATCCACAGCTCGCTGGTCTGGTGCTGGATGATGAACAGCATCTCGTTGTGGTTCGGCGACAGCGGGTGCTGGGCCGACAGGATCTGGCCGAGGCCGAGGTAGTCGCCGTAGCTCATCGACTCCTCGAAATTCATCCTGGCGCCGTGCCACTCGGCCGGCTTGCTCTGGTTCTCGCTCATCGTCTCAGGCTCAGGCTCAGGTTACATTACTGCGTTCGGCATCGACATCGTAGTCCGCGCGGTCCAGGATGTCCTTCAGGATCGCGACGGCATCCCAGACGTCGGCGTAGCCGGTGTACAGCGGGGTGAAGCCGAAGCGCATGATCCCGGGTTCGCGGTAGTCGCCGATCACGCCGCTCGCGATCAGGGCCGCCATCACCGCGTAGCCGTGCGGGTGCGTAAAACTGACCTGGCTGCCGCGCCGGGCGTGCTCGCGCGGCGTGACCAGGCCCAGCGGATGTTCGGCGCAGGTCGATTCCACCAGGTCGATGAAGAGGTCGGTCAGGGCCAGCGACTTGGCGCGGATCGCGGCCATGTCGGTCTGCTCGAACACTTCCAGCCCGCATTCGACCAGGGACAGCGACACCACCGGCTGGGTGCCGCACAGGGCGCGGCCGATGCCGTCGCAGGGAGAAAAGCCGTGCGACATCGCGAACGGCCTGGCGTGGCTCCACCAGCCGGTCAGCGGATGGCTGAACGCCGCCTGGTGGCGGGCGGGTACCCAGATGAAAGCCGGCGCGCCGGGGCCGGCGTTCAGGTATTTATAGGTGCAGCCGACCGCGAAGTCCGCTTCGGCGCCGTTCAGGTCGACCGGCACCGCACCGGCCGAGTGGGCCAGGTCCCAGACGACGAGGGTGCCGTTCCGGTGCGCGTGGCGGGTCAGCGCGGCCATGTCGTGCTGGTAGCCGGTGCGGTAGTTCACGTGGGTCAGCATCACCACCGCGCAGTCGCCGTCGATGGCGGCCGGCAGCTCCTCGATCGCGTCGACCAGGCGCAGGCTGTAGCCCCGGTCGAGCCATTCGGTGAGGCCCTCGGCCATGTAGATATCGGTCGGGAAGTTGCTGCGCTCGGTGACGATGACCCGCCGCGCCGCATTCGGCCCCTCGGCCTGGATGCGGATGGCGGCGGCGAGCGCCTTGAACAGGTTGAGCGAGGTGGTGTCGGTGACGACGACTTCGCCGCTGTGCGCGCCGACCAGCGGCGCCAGCCGGTCGCCGAGGCGCTTGGGCATGTCGAACCAGCCGGCCGTGTTCCAGCTGCGGATCAGGTCCTGGCCCCACTCGCGCGCCACGACTTCCTGGACGCGGGCCAGCGCCGCACGGGGGCGGGCGCCGAGCGAGTTGCCATCCAGGTAGATAACGCCGGCGGGCAGGTCGAAGCGCTCGCGCAGCGGCGCCAGCGGGTCTTGCGCGTCGCGCGCGAGGCAGTCGGCGCGGGTGATGGGGGTGTTGTGCATGGGGGGAAGTGTCGGTTGGTCGGCGTGCCCGTTCGAGCGGCAGTGTAGCAAGAAAGGGGTGCCGGCAGCAGCAGGGGGGGGCATGACGTTTTGCTGTTTTTTTGCGGCGCCATGCCCCGTGTGCAGTCGTTTTTGAACTTTTTTAAATTTTTTTGCTAACAACCCTAAAGTTCCTGACGAGCACGCCGTAAAGGGTACTGAAGCCGCACTGCAGGGTGGCCAAAAAATATTTCAAAAATATTTTTCAAAAACCCTAAAGTTCCCCGAAACGCTGCCGTTAAAGGGGCAGAAGGGCAGGAAGCAGTGTGAAATATAGCTGATACCCGCCCTCAAGTTCTCGTCTTAGTTGACGTAAACCAACAAACGAGAAGGTCGCCGGGCTCGCCATGGCAGTAAAAGAAGACCCGCGTCGCGACATCGCAAACGCCTCCTTTTCATAGGAGCGCATCCCCCATCCGCCAGGGTTTGTCAGACAAACTCCTACGGATCACCTCGCCTTTGCCGGACGCAAAATACAGCGTTCATCCGATTCCGCAAAAGTTTCTCTACGGTCAGAATCTATCTCACTGGCAACACAACTACGCCAGGATCAACGAAGACGGAGAAAGAAAATGACTGCAAACGACATGATGGCTGAAATCCGGGACGCTAACCTGAGCTACCTGATGCTGGCACAGCAAATGATCCGCAGCGATAAAGTCACCGCTATCTTCCGTCTCGGCATCTCGGCCGACATCGCCGACCTGATCGAAGGCATGAGCAATGCCCAGATCCTGAAGCTCGCCGGCGGCAACATGATGCTGGCCCGCTTCCGCTTCGACGACACCGCCATCCTGTCGATGCTCACCAGCCACAGCAAGGACCGCGCGCTGGCGCAGTCGCACGCCGCAATCCTGATGGCCGGCCAGCCTGCCGAAGAAATCGCCTGAGTCTGCGCTGGCAAAAATATTTCTACTGAGATACATTGTAAAATCCCGCTGAGCTTGGGCCGATAGTGTAGGATAGCCAGACACAAGCCGGAGCCGTGGGATGAGTAAAAAAAGCGTCGTATCTGAAGCGCAGGAAATACAGCTCGCCATCGAGCTGATCAATCTAGGCGCCCGCCTGCAACTGCTCGAGAGCGAGGTCTCGCTCTCCCGCGAGCGCCTCATCAAGCTGTACAAGGAACTGAAGGGCATGTCGCCTCCGAAAGGCATGCTGCCGTTCTCGACCGACTGGTTCCTGACCTGGCAACCGAACATCCACTCTTCGCTGTTCGTCAATATTTATAACTTCCTGGTCGAACACGCCGGTGCGTCCGGTGTCCAGGCGGTGATGAAGGCCTACCAGCTCTACCTCGAACAGATGCCGGCCGCGCCCGGCGAGGAGCCGCTGCTCTCGCTGACGCGCGCCCGGACCCTCGTGCGTTTCTTCCAGAGCAACATGCTGGCGCTGGTCCCCTGCGGCAAGTGCAAGGGCAAGTTCGTCGTCAATGCCTTCGACCTGAACCGCGATTACCTGTGCGGCCTGTGCCACATGCCCTCGCGCGCCGGCAAGACGAGAAAAGCCAGGGATGCCGCCGCGCTCGATGCCGCCGCTCGCCTGGATGCCGAGGGCGGCGCTTAATTGCGCGTTAATTGCGCGCCCTGACGCTCCCGCCGTGATGCCCCAGCTCCTGCGCGCGCCGGCCGTGCGCGCGCTGCTCTGTCAGTGCGCCGCCTTCCCCCTGACCCTGCTGGCGGTCTACCTGCTGGCGCACGCCGGCACCCGGCCGTCGTATGTCGTGGCCGCCATCCTGCAGGGCGTCTTTGCCGCCGTGCTGGCCTGGCGCTGGCGCCTGGCGTCCTGGTGGAGCGCCATCTGCCTGCTGTTTCCACCGGCGCTGTATGGCGCGCACGGTCTCGACCTGCCGCGCTGGCTGTTCCTGGCCGTGTTCCTGGTCATGCTGCTTGTCTATTGGTCGACCTTCCGCACCCAGGTGCCGTACTACCCGTCCGGCAAGGCG
>JBBWZO010000096.1:0-34018 GCA_039649125.1 Massilia sp.
ATGGGCCAGTTCGCGCCGCAACAACTCGGCCGCGTTGACCTTGGCGAACAGGCGGCTTTCGAAGTCGAGCCCGGGCGAGAGCCCGAGGTAGCTGTGCGTCGGGCGTGCGAAACAATAGATGCAGCCGTGCTCGCAGCCCCGGTAGGGATTCAGCGAGACCTTGAAGGGAATGTCCGGCGAGGCATTGCGCGACAGGATGCTTTTGGCGATCTCGTCGGTAACCTGCGTCCTGAACGCGGGGCCGGCGCGACCCTCCTCGTCCGCCACTGCCCAGCCGTCGTCGAAGCCTTCGCGCCCGTTGACTTCATAGCGCCCCTGCAGGTTCGACACGGCGCCGCGGCCTTTCAAAGGCGCATGCGGACGCGGCGGCAGGATGGGCTGCTCGGCACTGTATTCCCGATCAATTGTTCGCTGGCGGTTATCCATAACGCACCCATACTGTATATTTATACAGTATGGTACGCCGCTATTCGCTCGAGTTCAAGCGCGGCACGAAAGCCGCCTGCTGCGCCACAAAGCCATCGAAGGCCTCGAACAGGGGCGCACAGCGCGCGGGGTCGCCCTCGACCTGCCCCAGCGCATGGGCGCTGGCCTCCAGGGTCGACAGCTGGTCGGGCGCGTGCGCCTTGCGGATGCGGTAGTGCGAGGCTGGCATGTCGCGCAGCGCCAGGCGCGGCAAGCGTTGCAGGGCCGGGTTCAGGTAGAGCATCTTGCGGCTCTTGCGCCAGGTCGCGTCGAGCACGACGAGGCGCAGGCCGGCGGCCTCCGGGAGTGCCATGCCGGCCGGCGCGCCGGGCATATCGGGATAGAGCAGCACCGGCGTGCGCCCGTCCGCATGCAGGAGCGCTTCCAGCTGCGCCGCTTCGAAGGTTTCGCCCACGGCCAGCACGCTTCCCGCCACGCACAGGTGCAGCAGGCGCGCGCTGTTCTTCGCGTTGCTCACCTCCAGCGGGTGCTGCAGGACCAGCAGCGCCGCTTCCGGGCGCACGGGCGTGACCCAGCGGCAGATGCAGGCCGACTGCGCGCGCAGGCAGGCCGCGCAGCGCGCGCGGCGGGAAGTATTCGGAAGCATCGTCAAAGGCCGGTCGAAAAGGCGCCGATTATAACGCTCGCCCCGGCGCTTACCCCGGCCGCCCGCGTACCGTCGCGGCACAGCGGCACGCATTTGGTGGCGCCGCATCGCCTTGCATCCGGACCAGACGCCGCTGCGGCACAGCGACCTCCGGACGCCGTGCGAGGCCGACAACCCGGCTCGCATAGGTTCGCATCAAGCAGGTGTCGCACCCATACCACGTCCCTTCTCCCGCCGTTTTCCTTGTTGAAAAGTCATTGTTGCCAAGCTGTGCACCTGCCGCACGGGGCACAACATGATATTCGGCATCGTTCGTTATTGATGTAGATAAGCATCTTGGCCACACGCAAAAATTTAGCTCTGGAATTGCCGATTCGGATATTGCCCCACGGTTTCTGGGTGCCTAGAATCAACTTATTCACTTAAGCAATTCTGTCGCACCGGCAGGCACTCCAGAGTCTTCCATGTTTAGAGTTCGCCCATCTGTCCGCAAGTCCATTACCGCCCTGCTCGCCAGCCTGGCCATGCTGCCCGGCATCGCGATCGAGCAGGAACTCCAGCTCGACCACCGCATGAACGAGCGCATCGTCCAGGTGCCGGCAGCCGGTGGCCGGGCGATGCTCGAAACGACGGTATTCCAGCCGAACGGACCCGGTCCTTTCCCGCTGCTCATCATCAATCACGGCAAGGATCCGGGCAGCCCGAGCGCCCAGCCGCGCGACCGCTTCTACCACATGGCCACGGCCTTCGTGAAACGCGGCTATGCGGTGATGGTGCCGATGCGCCAGGGTTTCGCCAATTCGACCGGCCGCTACCGCGACCGCGGCTGCGACATGACCGCCAACGGCTACCTGCAGGCCGACGACATCCGCTCGACCCTGGACTACGCACGTACCCAGAACTGGGTCGACAGCAAGCACGTGGTCGTGGCCGGCCAGTCCTACGGCGGCCTGGCGACGATGGCGCTGGGTACCGAGGACCTGCCGGGCGTGCGCGGCCTGATCAATTTTGCCGGCGGCCTGCGCGACGACAGCGACCGCTGCGCCTGGCGCTCGGCGCTGGTCTCGGCCTTTGCCGAGTACGGCGCCAAAGCTACGCTGCCGAGCCTGTGGATGTATGGCGAGAACGATTCGCTGTTCGGCCCGGACCTGGCCAACCGCCTGCACGAAGCCTACCGCCAGGCCGGCGGCCGGGCACGCCTGGTCGAGTTCCCGTCGTTCAAGCGTGATGCCCACGGCATGCTGGCCAGCCGCGACGGCGAAAAGGTGTGGCTCGTCGACACGATGCAGTTCCTGAAGAGCGTCGGCATGCCGACCGAGGTGCTGTACAACGTGCCGGCGCCGCCGACTCCGCCGCGCACCGATTTCGCCAGCGTCGACGATGTCGACGCCGTGCCCTTCCTCTCGGAAAATGGCCGTCTCGCCTACGCCGACTATCTCACCAAGATGACGCCGCGCGCCTTCGCGGTGTCCCCGAGCGGCGCCTGGACCTGGGCCGAGGAAGGCGAAGCGCCGGAGGCACGCGCGCTGGCGACCTGCTCGGCCAAGAGCAGCGAGCCGTGCAAGCTGTACTCGATCGACGATTACGTGGTCTGGAATGGCGAGCGGATCGACGCGGCCGAGAAAGCCAGCATGACCGCCTCGATCGCGCCGCCGCCGGATGCGAACGCGCCGGGCGCCGTCGGCAGCACGGTCCCGGCGCCCACGGCCGCGCCGGCCCGGACTGCACAGTAATCCGCTTAATAATGATTTAGTCAAGCCCGTGGCGCACCATATTGGTGCACCATGGGCTTGTTTGTTTCCAACATCCGACTTTGCGCAAACCGGGCGGGTCCGTGCGCTCGGACAATGGGGGCCATTGACTTCTCGGAGTTCCCCATGCCGCCGTTCCGGACTCTCCTTGCCGCGCTGACCCTGCTGCTGACCTTGCTGCCGGCCACCACGCGCGCCGCCAACAACGACCCGATCGTGATGGTGCACGGCTTTCTCGGCTTCGGCCCCGACCAGTTTCCCCGCAGCGGCTTCCGGTACTGGGGTGGTTACGGCGACATCGCCGCCCACCTGCGCCTCTACAAGGGGCCGCGCACCGTGCTCACCGCCACCGTCGGGGCGATTGCCTCCAACCGCGAACGCGCCGCGGAACTGTACGCCCAGATCAAGGGCGGCTGCGTCGACTACGGCCTGCAGCATGCTACAACAGAGGTCGCCGATGCAGTGTCCTCCGGCACAGAACCCAAGCCGGCCAGGTGCTGGGCGGCCGACCCGAAGAACAACCCGCTCGGCCATCCGCCGGCGCTGTATCCGCAATGGGATGCGCAGCACCCGCTGCACATGATCGGCCACAGCCAGGGCGGCACCACGATCCGCGCGCTGGTCGAGCTGCTCGAACACGGCGCGCAAGGCGAAGGCCCGGGCGAACTGTACCGGGGCGGGAAAACCGGCTGGATCCGCAGCGTGACCACGATCTCCAGCCCGCACAACGGCACGACCCTGCGCGACGCCGTGCTCGACATCCTGCCCCAGCTGCGCTCGCCGCTGCGCGACTGGTTCGAAGCCGAGCTGCACGCATGGGAGATGGCCCCCGACGGCGCCCGCAATTTCAACCGCTGGGCGCGCACCTCGCCGCATGTCTACTATTTTTCGGTCGGCACGCTGGCCACCGAGGCCGGCGCCTGGTGCTGCAACGGCACCGACCGCGCCATCGCCCCGATCCAGTCCTCGAACTACCAGTACCCGCGCGCCGACATGTTCACCTATTACAAGACCTATGCCGGAGAGTGGATCGTGCCGTCGATGCTACAGCGCGGCATCGGCGGCTATGTCCAGCATGCGCCGGGACGGGTGCGCGTCGACAGCGACTGGTTCGCCAACGACGGCGTCGTCAACACCAGCAGCATGCGCGCGCCCGCCGGGCACCCGGTACGCGACTACGACGGCACCGCCGTGAAGGGCAGCTGGAATTTCCTCGGGAATTACCGCGGCTACGACCACTTCGACGTCCTGAACTGGCCGAACAAGGGACCGTCGGCCGATCCGATCTACGAGCGGATCGGCGACATCATCTTCACGTTGTGACCGTCGCCATGCAGGGCGCCACCGCGCCCGCAGATTACGTCATGCCATGCGCAGAGGAATTCAAGATTTTTTTCTGTGTGCAATGCCCGTGTATACTTCCACGTTGCCATTACATTGCGGGAAATGATTTTGATAGAACAGCGCGCGCATGTTCGCAAACTGATGCACGAACAGGCTTTCCTGTCGGATCCGGACGTCACCTCGTGGACGCCGGTGATCCTGCTCGATATTTCCCTCACGGGCATCAGTTTTGCGACGCCGGGGGTGATAGTGGGAGGCGAGCAGCGCCAGCTGCGCTTCCGGATGCCGGGCAGCGCCCACCTGCACCACGCCAGCATTCACATCGTGCACCAGACGAACGCCGGCGTGCCGGTCGGGTTCAAGGTCGGCGCGCGGTTCGATGGCATCGACGCGGCGACAAACGAGGCGATCGCCGCCTTCGTGGGCGAACCCGCCGCGTAGCCTGTTACGAGCGCATCAGCAACATCATCGTCGCGTTGTGACCTTTGACCTGACCGGGCCCGTCCGACGGGGGGACTCAGGCGCCCTTGACGCCGCCGCCGACCGCCAGCACCACGGCATCGGGCCGCGGTACCACGACCAGCACCGGCACGCCCAGCCGGCGTCCGGCATAGGCGGCCGCAAGCCCGGCGTTGCCGCCCGACGAAGACACGATCCGGCGCGCGCCGCCGGCCACGCGGGTCGCACAGGCGTGGCCGATGCCGCGCAGCTTGAACGAGCCGCTCGGCTGCAGGGCATCCATCTTGAGCCAGACGCGTTGCCCGCTGGCCGAATCGCCTGCCATGGCCTGCGATTCGACCAGCGGGGTATCGATGTGCAGCCTCATCCGCGCGCTGCCTTGTCAGCTGGTGGTGCGCAGCGCGCGCGCCAGGTCGGACAGCCGGTAGGGCTTGCTGACGAAGCCGAACTCCTGCAGCTTGGCCTGGTCGAGTTTCAGGGCCGGGAGCGGGTAGCCCGAGGCCAGGATGATTTTCACTTCCGGATAGCTTTCGCGCGTAAAAGTGGCCAGTTCGACGCCATTCATGCCGTCCGGCATCAGGATGTCCGTGAACAGGATGTCGACGTCGCGGCTCGCCAGCAGGTTGATCGCTTCCTGGGCGCAGGATGCCGTCGCCACTTCGTAACCCATGCTGATGTAGAGCGCGGCGGCCACGTCCATCAGGTCCGGTTCGTCCTCGACGATGAGCACCAGTTCGCTCGCTTCGCGCCGCACGCCATGGTCCGAGCCCGGCGCGGCCGGCAGGTAGATGCAGATCGCCGTGCCTTCGCCGGGCGCGGTGCGGATCACGACCTCGCCGCCCGACTGCTTGATGAAACCGTACACCTGCGACAGCCCAAGGCCCGTGCCCTTGCCCACTTCCTTGGTGGTGTAGAAGGGCTCGAAGGCGCGCGCGGCGGTTTCCGGCGACATGCCGGTGCCGGTGTCGCTGACGGTGATGCGCACGTACGGCCCCGGCGCCAGGCCGCGCACCTCGTTGCCGGCGAGGTCGACGTTGGCCGTCTCGATCGACACCTTGCCGCCGTCGGGCATGGCGTCGCGCGCGTTCACGACCAGGTTCAACAGGGCCGACTCCAGACGCGCGGTGTCGATCACCGTGTTGCGGATGTGCGGCTCGAGCTGCAGCTCGAAGTCGATGGCGGCGTTCACGCCGCGCCGCAGCACGGACTCGAAGCCGGAGATGATGCGGTTCACGCTGCGCGTTTCCGGCTGCAGCGGCTGCTGGCGCGCGAAGGCCAGCAGTTGCTGGGTCAGCGTGGCGCCGCGGTCGATCGCGCGGCGCATGCTGTCGAGGGTCTTGTCGCCGCCGCCGCCGCCGCGGCCCAGCGCCAGCACTTCCAGTCCGCTGGCCAGCACCGACAGCAGGTTGTTGAAGTCGTGCGCGATGCCGCCGGTGAGCTGGCCGATCGACTCCATCTTCTGGGCCTGGAACAGCGCGGCATTCGCCTCGGCCAGGGCATCGGCGGCCGCTTTCTTTTCGGTCAGGTCGCGCGTGATCTTGGCAAAGCCGATCAGTTCGCCCGCGTCGTCGCGGATGGCGTCGATGATCACGTGCGCCCAGAAGCGCGTGCCGTCCTTGCGCACGCGCCAGCCCTCGGCCTCGTAGCGGCCTTCGCGCGCGGCGGTGGCCAGTGCCCGCGCCGGCATGCCGCCCGTGCGCTCTTCCTCGGTGTAGAAACGCGAGAAGTGCTGGCCGACGATTTCGTCCGCCATATAGCCCTTGATGCGCTCGGCGCCGACGTTCCAGTTGCTGACCTCGCCCTGCGGCGAGAGCATGTAGATGGCGTAGTCGGTCACGCCCTGCACCAGCAGGCGGAAGCGCTCCTCGCTGGCGCGCAGCGCCTGTTCGGCCTCGCGCTTGGCCGTGATGTCGCGCGTGATCTTGGCGTAGCCGAGCAGCGTGCCGTGCTCGTCGTAGATCGGGTCGATGACGACGCTGGCCCAGAAGCGCGTGCCGTCCTTGCGCATGCGCCAGCCCTCGGCTTCGTACTTGCCCTCCGCCAGGGCCGTCGCCAGGGCGCGCGCCGGCAGCTGGGTCGCGCGGTCTTCCGGCGTATAGAATTGCGAGAAGTGCTGCCCCAGGATTTCGGGCGCGACATAGCCCTTGAAGCGCTGCGCACCGGTATTCCAGCTGCTGACGTGGCCGCCGACGTCGAGCATGTAGATCGCGTAGTCGCTGATTCCGGAGATGAGGTACTGGAAGCGTTGCTCTTCTGTCAGCTCTTGTTTGGCATCTAGGCGTTTGTTCATTGGGCAAGTTGGGCGATGGCGGTAACGCGCCATCATAAACCCAAAACCTGACAAAAGGCCACGCAAACATTGCCTAAAAGTCCATGCATTGACGGCAATGTCAAGAGCAAATTCACCCAAAAACCTTGCCATGCACAGCGCATGCGACATGCTCGGGCCGGCGTCAAATTGAGGCGCTTCCAGACTTGTCTTTCACGCTAAAATAGTGCTTTTGCAACCCAGCCGTACCGCGTCCGCCTCATGACTCCAGCTCCATCCGCTTCGCTCGACCTGTCCGGCTGCGACAGGGAACCGATCCGCACGCCTGGCAGCATCCAGCCGCACGGCTTCCTGCTGACCCTGACCAGGGAGGCGCAAGTGCTGCAGGCCAGCGCCAACCTGGAACACTGGACCGGCGTCGACGCCCGGGCCGCGCTCGGCGCGCCGCTGGCCGAGGTCATCGGCACGGCCGCAGCGGCGCAATTGGGGGCGGACCTGTCGGCCGACAGGCTCGGCGCCCGCCCGTTTTACCTGGGCACCATCACCAGCGCCAACGGCAGGCATTTCGACGTCCTCGGCCACCTCTGGGACGGGCTCGTCATCCTCGAATTCGAGTCGAGCGAGCGCACCGGGCCGGCCGACTTTCGCCCCCCCGAGTTCCGCAACCTGTATGCGCTGCTGGGCGACTTCCTGTTGAAGGTGGACCAGACGCAGACGGTCGAGTCGGTGGCGGAACTGGCCGCGCACCACGTGCGCATGGTGACCGGCTATGGGCGCGTGATGGTCTACCAGTTCGACCGCGACGGGCACGGCCACGTGATGGCCGAGTCGAAGGAGGACGGCTACCACTCCTATATGGGCCAGCGTTTCCCGGCTTCCGACATCCCGGCCCAGGCGCGCGACCTGTATTCGCTGTCGCGCATCCGCCTGATC
This sequence comes from Massilia sp., assembly GCA_039649125.1. Classification (GTDB taxonomy): domain Bacteria; phylum Pseudomonadota; class Gammaproteobacteria; order Burkholderiales; family Burkholderiaceae_D; genus Telluria. Next base: position 7,829 of record JBBWZO010000096.1, read on the forward strand.
CAGGACGCCAGCTACGTGCCGGCGCCGCTGGTGCCGCCGGACAATCCGCTCACCGGCCAGCGCAACGACCTGTCGTTCGCGGCCCTGCGCAGCGTCTCCCCGGTTCACCTGCAGTACATGCGCAACATGGGCACGCTGGCCTCGATGTCGGTGTCGCTGATGGTCAAGGGACGCTTGTGGGGTTTGATCTCCTGCCATAACGAGACGCCCTGTCCGGTGCCCTTCGACAAGCGCAGCGCCTGCGAGCAGCTCGGCCAGGTGCTGGCGCTGGTGATCGAGTCGCGCGAGGACGCGAGCGACCTGCAGTTCCGCCTCGAAGTGCGGCGCATGATGGTCGCCATGCTGGGCAACCTGACCAAGGGCGCCGACATCATCGAGAACATGAGCTCGGTGTTCCCCGAGCTGCTGCGCTTCGCGCGCGCCGGCGGCGTGGCGCTGGTTGCCGACGAGCGCGTGCTGACCTATGGCGACGCGCCGGACCTGCCTGCCATTGAAGCGCTCGTTTCCTGGCTCGAACTGCAGGGCCATGGCGACGAGGTGTTCCACACCGACCAGCTCTCGGCCGAGTACCCTGCGGCCGACGCCATCCGGCGCAACGCCAGCGGCCTGCTGGCCTTGCCGATCTCGCGCGTGCACAAGCATTACCTGCTGTGGTTCCGCCCGGAAGTCGTGCACACCATCGAATGGGCCGGCAACCCGCACGACAAGGCGTCCCGTGCGGAACCCGCACCCGGCATGCCGGCGCAGCTGACCCCGCGCACCAGCTTCGCCGCCTGGCGCGAAGAAATCCATGGCGTGAGCCTGCCCTGGCATCCGGCCGAAATCGAGCTGACCGGCGAGTTCCGCAGCGCTCTGCTCGGCATCGCGCTCGAGCGCGCCGAACAGATGGCGGAACTGGCCGAGGAACTGGGCCGCGCCAACAAGGAGCTCGAGGCCTTCTCGTATTCGGTCTCGCACGACCTGCGCGCGCCGCTGCGCCACATCGTCGGCTTTTCCGACCTGCTGCTCGAGTCCGCCGGCAGCGAGGACACGACCATGCGCCAGCGCTTCCTCACCAACATCAAGGAGTCGGCACGCCTGGCGGGCAAGCTCGTCGACGACCTGCTGAGTTTCTCGCAGATGGGGCGGGCCGCGCTGCGCCCGGTCGAGGTCGACATGTCGAAGCTGGTCGCCTCCTGCATCGACAAGCTATCGCTGGACACCGCCGGCCGCCGCATCGAATGGATGCTGTCGCCGCTGCCGCGGGTGACGGCCGACCCGAACTTCCTGCACCTGGCCGTGCAGAACCTGCTGTCGAACGCGGTGAAATTCACCCGCCAGCGCGAGCAGGCCGTGATCCGCATCTGGTCCGAGCAAAACGGGCAGGACAGCGTGTTCCACATCGCCGACAACGGCGCCGGCTTCAACATGGACTACGTGCATAAACTGTTCGGCGTCTTCCAGCGCCTGCACCGGATGGAAGACTTCCAGGGCACCGGCATCGGCCTGGCCAACGTACGCCGCATCGTCGAGCGCCATGGCGGACACGCCTGGGCCGAGTCCGTCCAGGGCCAGGGCGCTACTTTCTCCTTCAGCATTCCCCGCAAACTCGCCTTTTAAGCATTGCGAGCACACACATGTTAAAACCCATTCTGCTGGTCGAGGACAATCCGCACGACCTTGAACTGACCCTGGTGGCGCTGGCAAAAAGCCAGCTCGCCAACGAAGTCGTCGTCGTGCGCGACGGCGCCGAAGCGCTCGACTACCTGCTGCGCCGCGGCGAATTCGCCACGCGCCCGGAAGGCAACCCGGCCGTCACCCTGCTCGACCTGAAGCTGCCGAAAGTGGACGGCCTGGAAGTCCTGGCGAAGATCCGCGAGACCCCGGCCATGAAGAGCATGCCGGTGGTGATGCTGACCTCCTCGAAAGAGGAACAGGACCTGATCCGCAGCTACGAGCTCGGCGTGAACGCCTATGTCGTCAAGCCGGTCGATTTCAAGGAATTCGTGCGCGCGATCGCCGATCTCGGGATCTTCTGGGCGGTGCTCAACGAACCGCCGCCGGGCTCGCACCGCTACATACCGCCGGCCTGAACAGGGTTCACCGGGCGGTGCCGGCCGGCGCGACGGCCGGCACCGCCTTTGGCAGTTTCCCTCCGCGACGCAGCAAATGACGGATGCGCGCGCTCAGCGCGTCCGGATGGTAGGGCTTCTGCAGCAGGTGCACCGAGGCGCTGACCTTGCCCTCGTGCGCCAGCACGCCTTCCGCATAACCCGAGGTGTACAGGATCTGCGCATGCGGCAGGTGGCGGTTCACCGCTTCTCCCAGTTGCAGGCTGCTCACCGGCCCCGGCATGATGACGTCGGAAAACACGAGGTCGATGTGGCGCCCGCTTTCGATCAGCGCGATGGCGGTCTCGGCGTCGCATGCCTCCAGCACCTCGTAGCCGAGCGCCGACAGGATGGCGCAGGTTGCGCTGCGCACGTCTTCCTCGTCTTCCACCACCAGGATCGTTTCCAGCCCGCCCACCAGCGGGACCTCGGCCGCCCTGTCGGGTTCGACCGCCTCGGTGCTGCTGCGCGGCAGGTAGATGCGCACGCTGGTGCCGCGCCCGACTTCGCTGTCGAGCACGATCTCGCCGCCCGACTGCTTGACGAAACCGTAGGCCATCGACAGGCCCAGGCCCGTGCCCTGCCCGACCGGCTTGGTCGTGAAGAAGGGTTCGAAGGCGCGCTGCAGCACCTCGGGCGCCATGCCGCGGCCGGTGTCGGCCACTTCGATCAGCACGTAGTCTCCCGCCGGCACACCCGGCGGCAGGCTGGCGTGGGGAGCATGGGCATGCCCCTGCGCCGCGCCGCCGGCATTGCTGGCGCGGATCAGCAGGGTGCCGCTGCCGCCCATCGCATCGCGCGCATTGATGGCCAGGTTCAGCAGCACGTTGTTGAGCTGGCTCGGGTCGGCGACCGTGCTCCACAGCGCGGGGTCGATGTCGGTGACGATGCGCGCGCGCGGGCCGAGCACGCGGCGCATCATGTCGTCCATGTCGCGCAGCAGGTGGCCGGGATTGAGCACGACCGACTGCAGCGGCTGGCGCCGCGCGAAGGCGAGCAGGTGCGCCGACAGCTTGGCGCCGCGCTCGACGCCGGCCAGCGCCATCTCGACCCGGCTGCGCGCCGCCTCGTTCAGGCCGCCGACGAGCTTGAGCAGCTGCAGGTTGCCGCCGATGATCTGCAGCACGTTGTTGAAATCGTGGGCGACGCCGCCGGTCAGCTGGCCGATCGCCTCCATCTTCTGCGCCTGGTGCAGCGCCGATTCGCTCGCGGCCAGCTGCTGCTGGCTCACGCGCAATGAGGCGAAGGCCGCATCGCGCTCGCGCCGGGCGACGCAGGCGGCGCTGTGGTACTGGACGCGCGCGACGAGCTCGCGCGGGTCCGGCCATTTGACCATGTAGTCGTTGACGCCGGCGGCAAAGGCCATCGCCTTGACGTCGGGGTCGTCCTCCGACGACAGCATGACGATGGGGATGTTTTCGGTGTCCGGGCAGGCGCGCATGCGGCGCGTGAATTCAAAACCGTCGAGGTCGGGCATGCGCAGATCGACCAGCACCACGGTCACATTCAGTTCGCGCGCCAGGTCGACGGCGCGGGCCGCATCCGACTCGTAACGCAGCACATGCTTGACGCAGGTCTTGAGCCCGTGCTCGATGATGTGCTGTGCAAATGGCTCGTCGTCGATCAGGAGGATCGAGCAGGTACCGGAATCTTCTTCGATCATCGTTTCGAGACCTCATCTGCCAATACCGACGGGGCCAAATTGCATTTTGTGAAGAATTTATTTTACACCATGTGAATTGCCAAGATCATCAAATTCACTATTGAACGGCACTCCCCTTGCACTGTCGGATGTACGCCACCACATTGTATTGACGCGACTTTTGCAAGACGAAGCCATGCAAGATCCACTCTGTCCGCTGTGCGGGCGCGAACTGGGAACGGTCAACATCGACCGCCACCACCTGGTGCCGAAGACCTTCAAGGGCAAGGAACAGTTCCCGATCCACAAGATCTGCCATCGCAAGATCCACTCCGCCTTCACCGAGCGCGAGCTGCTGCGCACCTACCATACCTGGGAAGCGCTGCGCGGCCACGAGGAAATCCGTGCCTTCATCGACTGGGTGGCGCGCAAGCCGCCCGACTTCTACACCCGCACCTACACGTCGAACGACAAGAAGCGGCGGAAATGACGGATTTGATTGCAGCTTGACAATACGGCGGCGGTATTTCATGTTGAGCTTCACTGTTTCCGCACATGCCCATGGAATTTTCCGAGTACCTGCAACACGACGCCACCGCGCTGGCGGCGCTGGTCGCGCGCGGCGAGGTCTCGCCGGCCGAACTGCTGGACATCGCGCTGGCGCAGAACGCGCGTGCATGGGCGTGTGAATGCCGTCTGCCGGCTGCTCACGCCACAGGCGCAGGCGCAGCTGGATCGTCCGCTCGCCGGACCGCTGGCCGGCGTGCCCTTCCTGGTCAAGGACGCCGCCGCGCAGGACTATGCCGGGGTGCCGACGACCTTCGGCAGCCGCGCGATGCGCGCCTGCATCCCGGCTGAACATTCGGCCGTGGTGCGGCGCTATCTCGGCGCGGGCCTGGTCGTCTTCGGCAAGACCAACCTGCCCGAGTTCGCGCTGAAGGCCGTCACCGATCCGGCCCTGTACGGCCGCGCCACCAATCCATGGAACCTCGGCCAACGCCGGGCGGGTCGAGCGGCGGCGCGGCCGCCGCGGTGGCCGCGGGCATCGTGCCGATGGCGGCCGGCAACGACGGCGGCGGCTCGATCGCATCCCGGCCGCCTGCTGCGGCCTGTTCGGCCTGCGGCCTTCGCGCGGGCGGGTGTCGTCCGGGCCCGCGCTCGGCGAAGTCTGGTTCGGCGCCTCGAGCGAGGGCGTGCTGTCGCGCAGCGTGCGCGACTCGGCGCTGGCGCTCGACATCCTCGCCGGCCCCGAGCCGGGCGACCCGTTCGACATCGCCCCGCCCGCCGCGCCCTACGCCGAGCTGATGCGGCGCGCCCCCCGCAGGCTGCGTATCGGCTTTTCGACCGCGTCGCCGATCGGCACCGAGGTGCACCCGGAGGCGGTGGCCGCCGTCGAGCGCACCGTTGCCCTGCTGCGCAGCCTCGGCCACGAGGTCGAGGAAGCCGCACCCGACATCGACGGCGCCGCGCTGGCCGAGAGTTTTCTCCACGTATACTTCGGCCAGGTGCCGGCCATGGTCGCGCGCGCGAAGGTACTGGGCGCGGCGGGCGGCGACGTCGAGCTGATGAGCCGCCTGCTGGTCACGCTCGGCGCCAGCGTCTCCGGTGCGCGCCTGACGGCGCAGCTGGCGAAATGGAACGAATTTGCCCGGGCGCTGGCACGCTTCCATGCGCGCTGCGACATGCTGCTCACGCCGACGCTGGCCCACCCGCCGATCCGCCACGGCCACGGCGACCCGCCGCGCGGCGAACAGTTCGTGCTCGACCTGCTGCAGCGCAGCGGCATCCTCGGCCTCCTGGCGCGCCTCGGGCTGCTCGACGCCACCGTCAACAAGATCGCGCGCGACAACCTGCGCTACGTGCCCTTCACCCAGCTGGCCAACCTGACGGGCACGCCCGCGATGTCGGTGCCGCTGCACTGGACGGCGGAGGGCCTGCCGCTGGGCGTGCAGTTCGTCGCCCGCTTCGGGGCCGAGGACCGCCTGCTGCAGCTGGCGCACCAGCTGGAGGGCGCGGCCCCGTGGTTCGACCGGGTGTCGCCGCTGGCGCAGGAAGGGGTACAAGCCGGCTGGCAGTCCGCGGCCGTGTGATAGTCGTGACCATAGGGTGGACTCCCGAGTCCACGCGGCAGACGGTTGCGCCGTTCCTGCGCTGTCAGCACCTGTGCATTCGGCTATCGTGCTCCCTGCAAGATTGCCGGATCGCGTGCTGTGACACGTGGACTCGGGAGCGGTTCGCCGCCCGGTCCACCCTAGATACGATCACGACGGCGCTTCCTGTGCGTATGGAAACCCGCCCGGAAACGAAAAAAGGCCGCGTCATGAACGCGGCCTTTTTACTGTACTGCTGTATTCTGGCTCCCCGACCTGGACTCGAACCAGGGACCTGCGGATTAACAGTCCGTCGCTCTACCGACTGAGCTATCAGGGAATTGAGGCAACATTATAGCGGGCGCATCGCGGTTTGGCGAGTCCCGCACGAACATTTCGGTCCTGCATCCGTTTTTTGCGCCCTGGCCACGCCTTTGCTGCGCATTTGTTATATTCGCAGCACCCCGCCGCACGGCGACAGTTACCTGATACGACCATGACCACTCCCCGCACTCTCGGTACTCCCCTCTCCCCCACCGCCACCCGCGTGATGCTGCTCGGTTCCGGCGAACTCGGCAAGGAAGTCATCATTTCCCTGCAACGCCTCGGCATCGAAACCATCGCCGTCGACCGTTACCCGAACGCACCGGGCCACCAGGTCGCGCACCGCGCCCACGTGATCGACATGACCGACGGCGCAGCCCTGGCGGCGCTGATCGAGCAGGAACGCCCCGCGCTCGTCATCCCCGAGATCGAGGCGATCGCCACCGACACATTGGCCGAACTGGAAGCGGCCGGCAAGATTACCTGCATCCCGACCGCGCGCGCCGCGCAGCTGACGATGAACCGCGAAGGCATCCGCCGCCTTGCCGCCGAAGAGCTGGGCCTGCCAACCTCACCATACTGCTTCGCCAGCAGCCTGGCCGAGCTGGACCAGGCCTGCGCCGCCGTCGGCTTCCCCTGCGTGGTCAAGCCGGTGATGTCGTCTTCCGGCAAGGGCCAGTCCAAGCTCGACAGTGCGCTCGACGTGCGCGCCGCCTGGGACTACGCCGCCAGCGGCGGCCGCGTCGACGCCGGCCGCGTGATCGCCGAAGGCTTCATCGACTTCGATTACGAAATCACCCTGCTGACGGTACGCTCGCGCGGCGCCGACGGCGAAGTCCGGACCGGCTTCTGCGAGCCGATCGGCCACAAGCAGGTGCAGGGCGATTACGTGGAATCGTGGCAGCCGCACCCGATGACGCCGACGGCGCTGGCGCGTTCGCGCGAGATTGCGGAAAAAATCACGGCCAACCTCGGCGGGCTGGGCGTGTTCGGCGTCGAGCTGTTCGTGAAGGAGGACATGGTGTGGTTCTCGGAAGTGAGCCCGCGCCCGCACGACACCGGCATGGTGACGATGGCGACCCAGGTGCAGAGCGAATTCGAGCTGCACGCGAAAGCCGTGCTGGGCCTGCCCGTCGACACGACGCTGCGCGCGCCGGGCGCATCGGCCGTGATCTACGGCGGACTGGACGAGAAAGGCATCGCCTTCGAGGGCGTGGCCGAGGCACTTGCCGTCCCCGGCACCGACATCCGCCTGTTCGGCAAGCCGGAATCGTTCGCGCGCCGGCGCATGGGGGTGGCGCTGGCCACGGCGGACGATCTGGACACGGCGCGCGAACGGGCGCGTGAAGCGGCGGCGAAGGTGAAGCCGGTGCACGGCGGCGCCTGAGCGCTTCCACGGCGGCGCGGCAGCCCCTTGCCGTGTCCGCCTGGCGCAGGCTGGCTCGACGTCAATCGCTGCCGAAAGAAAAAGACCCCACAATGCGATATTGCGTCCCTCTTCATCCCAAAACCGCAGGTAAAACCAGGCTTGTAAACGAAGCCGCTCCTTTCTCGACAGGGTGAGGTCGAACACGAGCGGCTCTTGCGCCAGGCGCATGAACGTCGCACAGGGTTTGGCAGCACCTGTAATCCTGAGTTCTATGACACCCCGCGCCCATCCGGAGACATGTACTGAAGAATAGTTCCAGGCCGGTGACCAAGCGGGCGCACCGGTTCTTCTACGTGACATGGCTGTCAGGTTTGTCTCACGTCGGAAATGAAAAAAGGCCGCATGTTTGCATGCGGCCCTTCGTATTCTGGCTCCCCGACCTGGACTCGAACCAGGGACCTGCGGATTAACAGCCAAATTGTTAACTCATTTTCACTGGTTCCAGGCCCGCCCTCACCCGTCAACACCCGCCAAGAAGCGCCAGAACTGTCACGCTCATCCTGGGCGGATCAGCCCGAAGTCCGGGCCGTCGAGATGTTCGCCCTGCTGCCTGGCCGCAATGGTCTGATACTGCTGCGCCAGCCACCTTTGCCTCAGACCAGACCAGCTTCGCCTGTTACACGTTTTGGCGTTCGCTGATGTAATCGCCACTTTTTTTTCGCAAGTGACATTCGGATAGCTTTTTAGGCGAGAGTATCTATTAAGCTTATGCAACATTAGTGCGCACAGCCTCCCGATTCGGACTGTCGCAGTGTCTGTGGCGTGCTGCCGCGCATGCGCCATCGTCGGCGTCCGGTCGCCAGAACGTCGCGTTATATCTTTGGAAAGATGAAATGCTAGAAATAGTTCTTGAAGAAACGCGGGATGGCTATCTCCTGAGCACCAACAAGCGCCTGATCGATGTCGACGCCGTGCACGGCTTTCTAACCGAATCGAGCAGTTGGGCGCGCGGCATCCCGCGCGAGATCGTCGAGCAGGCGATCGCCCATTCGCTCTGCTTCGGGCTGTACCGGGAAGGCGTACTGCTCGCCTACTGCCGCATCGTCACCGACGGAGCCACGTTCGGCAATCTGGTCGATGTGTTCGTGATCCCGGCAATGCGCGGCCGCGGCTTGTCCAAAATGCTGATGGGCTTCGTCATGTCCCATCCTCTGGTGCCGCGCCTGCGCCGCTTTACGCTGGCCACGACCGATGCCCATGGGCTCTACGCGCAGTTCGGCTTCGGCGCGCTGTCCAAGCCCGAGACCTTCATGGAAATCTACCAACCCAACATCTACCGTCTTCCATAAGAAGGTGTCGCTGATCCGGAAACTGCTCAGGACGGAGCGGGATGAGTGGCATTTCTGGACGCGGTACGGCTGTGACGCTTGCGTCACGGTCAGAAATGACAAAGGCTGCGTTTGCACGCAGCCCTTTGATTATTCTGGCTCCCCGACCTGGACTCGAACCAGGGACCTGCGGATTAACAGTCCGTCGCTCTACCTGACGTAGGGTGGGCACCCTGTGCCCACGCGGAACGATGAACAGTGTTTGCGGAATAAAAGCATAGAGCTCGAGCGTGCAGAACCAGCACAGTTCGCCAGGATCGAAAAAAAAGAGCGTCGATCACTCGACGCTCTTTTTCGTATTCTGGCTCCCCGACCTGGACTCGAACCAGGGACCTGCGGATTAACAGTCCGTCGCTCTACCGACTGAGCTATCAGGGAATTGAGGTTGGCATTATAGCTGCTCAGCGGTATTCTGCAAGGGTTGCGTGAAATTTCTTGTGGACGGCGTAGCCGTCCACCCTACATCACCCCACCTGCTTCTCGCGCAATGCCTTGGCCGGTACGCCCACCAGCAATGCAATCCCGCCCAGCACCATCAGCGCCGTCACGAAGTACAGGCCGTAGTTGACGCTGCCCGTCGCGGTCTTGAACCAGCCGATGACGAAGGGGCTGACGAAACCGCCGATCAGGCCCAGCGAGTTGATCAGCGCGATGCCGCCGGCAGCGGCCGGGCCCGACAGATACGCCGTCGGCATCGCCCAGAACAGCGGCATGGTCGCCAGGATGCCGATGGTCGCGAACGACAGCGCCACCAGCGCCAGCGGCAGGTTCCCCGGCAGCAGGCTCGCGACCACCAGCCCTGCCCCGCCGAGGAAGGCGGCGCCCGCGGCGTGCCAGCGGCGTTCGCGGGTACGGTCCGAGTGCTTGCTGAGCACCACCATGCCGATCGCGCCGATGATGTACGGAATCGCGGTGAGCAGGCCGATGCGCAGCGGGTCGGTCAGGCCGAAGCTCTTGATGATGGTCGGCAGCCAGAAGGTGATCACATAGGTGCCGGCGATGAAGGTGAAGTAGGCGAACGCGAGGATGTAGATCTTCGGGTCTTTCAATGCCTGGCGCAGCGAGCCGTGGTGGGCCGGACCGAGGTCGCGCTGGTCCTGCTGCAGGGTCTTCTCGATGACCTCTTTCTCGCGGTTCGACAGCCACTTCGCCTGGCCTGGGCGGTCGTCCAGCAGGTACCAGGCCATCACGCCCAGGAACACGGCCGGCAGGCCCTCGAGCAGGAACATCCACTGCCAGCCGTGCCAGCCGTTGACGCCGGCCATGTCGTTCATGATCCAGCCCGACAGCGGCCCGCCGATGATGCCCGCCACCGCCATGCCCGACATGAACAGCGCGATGATCCTGGCGCGCATCTTCGACGGATACCAGTAGGTGAAGTACAGGATGATGCCCGGGAAGAAGCCGGCTTCGAACAGGCCGAGCAGGAAGCGGGCGACATACAGCTGGGTCGGCGTGGTCACGAACATCATGCCGGCCGAGGTCAGGCCCCACAGCACCATGATGCGCAGCAGCGTCTTGCGGGCGCCGATTTTTTCCAGCAGCAGGTTGCTCGGCACCTCGAACAGCGCGTAGCCGAAGAAGAAGATGCCGGCACCGAGACCGTAGACGGCGTCGGAAAAGCCGAGATCCACCTTCATCTGCAGCTGCGCGAAGCCGATGTTGATGCGGTCGAGGTAGGCCGCGACGTAGCAGATGAACAGGAAGGGGATCAGGCGCAGGTTGACCCTGCGGTAGACCCTTGCCTGCTCGTCGAGCGTGGCCGCGTCCCGTGCGAACGGGGCCGCCATGCTGGTGTCGGTACTCATGTTGCTGCTCCTTTTTTTCATCTGTCTTCAGGCCCGCGATGCACGCGGGCTGTCTCCTCTGCTCGGGCAAGCGACGCTGGGACCGCGCTTACCGAATGAAGCGGCGCACGTAGTCGCTGCCCAGTCCCACCGCCTCGTAGTGCTTCACGGCCGCTTCCAGCTTGGTGAACACGTCCTCGTAACCGGTGGGCTTGCCCTCTTCGTCGAGGTAGGTGTAGGCGCCGGTCACGTGGAACAGGGTCATCATCTCGGTGACGTCCTCGGGCACGTACAGGGTGTGGATCTCGCCCGGGATCTCGTGCGCATACGAGCCTTCGATCGCGGTCCAGTCGTGCTCGAGGTAGTACCAGCGGCCCTTGAGCACGTAGGCGTGCACGGGGCCGTCGTGACGGTGGCGCGACAGGACGCCGCTTTTCCTCACCCGCAGCACGTTGACGAAGTAACCCTGGGTGACGTTCAGGATCAGCGGGCGGAACCAGACGTTCGGCGCCTGCGGCACCCATTCGCGCTCGTCCTCGGGCACGGCGTCCGGCACGACCAGGTCGTTGATGGCGAAACGGGGAATCGGCTGGGCAAAGCCCACCAGGCTGCTCGGGTGGGTACGTTCGGTCGATTTGGACACGCTGCTTTCTCCTGTTCTGTTGGCTCGTATGCGTTCGATGCGGCTGCACCGGGCAGGGCCTCATCTTGCGCCGCGCAGGACATGTGGACAATGCGATAATCGTCAATGGCTTATGACGAAATTTCACAGGTGGGAAGCAAGGTGGAAAACGGTGTCGTTACAACTGAGTGAACTGGAAGTATTCGTGGCGGCGGTCGATACCGGCAGTTTTTCCGCTGCCGGGCGCCGCCTGGACCTGTCGCCCTCGGCCGTGAGCAAACTGGTGTCGCGCCTGGAAGACCGGCTCAACGTGCGCCTGTTCCACCGCACCCCGCGCCTGCTCACCCTCACCGAGGCCGGCCGCGTGCTGTACGACGAGGGCCAGGACATCTTCGCGGCCCTGCGCAGCGCCGAGAACGCGGTGATGGCGTGCTCGGGAGACGTCAGCGGCGTGCTGCGCGTGCACTCGATGGTCACCTTCGCCAAGTACCAGCTGGCGCCGATCATCGGCGACTTTCTCGCGCGCCATCCGAAGCTGCGGGTGGAATTCCACCTGACGAACGAGCCGGTCGATTTCATCGAGCACCAGATCGACGTCTCGATCCAGGGCGGCCCCCTGCCCGACTCCTCGCTGGTGGCTCGGCGCCTGCTCGACAGCGCCTGGATCATCTGCGCCTCGCCCGCCTACCTCGCCCGCCACGGCCCGCCGGCCACGCCCGACGACCTGGCGCAGCACAACTGCCTCAACTTCAGCCAGCGCACGCACTGGAATGCCTGGCCTTTCGCGGAGCACGCGCAAGCCGGTGCGGCGCGCACCATTGCGGCCAGGGGCAACGTCGGCGCGAACCAGGGCGACATGCTGCTGCAGTTGGCGCGCCATGGGCTGGGACTGGTGCGCCTGGCCGAGTTCCACGTCGGCGAAGACCTGCGCACCGGGCGGCTGGTGCCGGTACTGGCCGAGTACCAGCCGCCGTCACGCGAGCCCCTGTTCCTGGTGTACGAGAGCCGCAAGCACCTGAGTCCGCGGGTACAGGCCTTCCTGGTCTTCATGGGGGAGCGGTTTCCGGCCGCCGCGCAGCCGGCCCGGTAAGCGCCGCACGCGACCGGGCCGAAAAAAAGGCCGCATCGGAATGCGGCCTCGGAAACCCTGCCCAGGGCAAAATCAGTGCTTCGTGCGGCGGCGTGCGGCAGCCACACCGGCCAGGCCCAGGCCGAGCAAGGCCAGTGACGCCGGCTCGGGCACCTCGCTCACAACCCTGAACTGGGTCAGGCCCAGCGTGCCCTGCAATAACGCCTCGTTACCGGCGCCCTGGCCGCCAAACGTGAAACGAAGAGCGTCACCGGCACCGACATTGGTGAAGCTATACGAACCCCAGTACCCGAACACGCCAGGGGACATGTTGCAGCAAATGGGACCGCCGGTGCCGAGCAGCGAGGCCGTGCCCTGCGCCGAGTCCGGGTTCAGGAAAGCAACCGGATTGGCATTCCCGTGCACACCGGTGTACCGCCAGAAGAAGTGATAGTCACCCGCCTTCCCGGCGACGGCGGTCGCGGTCCAGGTCAGGGACATTTCCGGGGCAGGCGCAAGGGCTTCGTAACGCAGAACGCCGTATTCGTTGTCGACCGAGGTCTCGCCCGGCCCCGCCAGCGTCCAGGACAGCATGCCGGCACTGGCGCCCGGTGCGATGGCGAAGGCGCCGGTGGCGAACAGGGCGACCACTGCCGTACGGAGCGTTGCCTTGCGGGTCTTCGAAACGATTTGCTGGGTCATGACAATTCTTTCAGGAGGTCGTTCTGGTTGATATCCCCGTCGCCGCGCGCGGAGTTCTGAACTCATCCATAAAGCAATTGTCATACCAAAAAGCAAATACACTTTCGATCAATGGCTTGCCGTAACCAAAAAGGCTATTTGATTGTCAATTGTAAAGAATGTCGACAGGAATGATGCATAGCGAAAGTCCGATGGCAAAACACAGGGCACGCCATCGCCATTGCCTTGTTGCAGCCGATCACTTCTGCTGCATGCCGGCACTCAGGTCCGCGAGCTTCATCGGCGCCGGGAACCGACGGATCGCAAAGGGCTCAAAGCAGGAAACTGGTTCGAAAGTCGTTCTCCGAGAGCGCCTGCCGCACACCTGTCCCGCCGCGAAAGCTTACCTGTCACGAAATAATCCTCGCACCCCACCTTACCGTCGCCATGCATCGCGCGTAGTGCGCTGGGTGCCATCCATTCCGGTACAACACTTGATCAACGCATTTATCGGGAGGCGCCATGAATTCACCTCATTGGATTTCCGGTCGCACCTATTACCAGGATGCTGACCAGGACACCCCGGGCAGCGCAGCGCCGCCGGCACAGCAGGCCAATCAGTCCACCGATGTGGGCGATCCACCGGGGAGCCCGGCCTATTTTGGTGCAAGCGCCACGGCCGAGGCAGCCAGCGGCACGCCGGACGGAATGGAAGCGCCGCTGCCCAGCGTAGGCGAACCACCGGGTTCCGCGGCGTATTTCGGTTTGAGCGTCCCGGTCGAAACCGTGGCCGCCCAGGCTGACGCAGCGCCGGCCCTATCGGCGACTGTCGGCGAACCACCGGGTTGCCCCGCGTATTACGGTTCGGGCGCGCCCACCGAGGCACCGGCCGCTGCGCCGGGCGCGACGGCACTGGCATCACCGGCCGTGGGCGAACCTCCCGGCAGCCGTGCTTACTATGGCGGAACGCAAGCCCAGGAACAGGCCAGCCTGGCAGCTGCCGCCATCTGACCATGCAGCCGCGGCCGCCTTGCAGGCCGCCGCATGCCACCCGGAGGATCCCATGCCGGAACGACTGGTTCTATTGTCCGCCCACAACGCGGCCAACGAACTCGCGGACCTCCAGGGGCGCTATCGCGTATCCGGCGTCCTGCCACCGCATCTGGCGGTGGCCGACCTGGATGACAGCGACGCTGAACTGGTAGGCCGCCGCCCCGGAGTCCAGGTGCTGTCCGACCCCGCGCAACCGCTACCCTCCTGGCTGAGCGACATCGAGCAGCTTTTCGTCCAGGCGTGGCGACAGCGCCAGCAGATGATCCACAAACAGCGTCCCGGCGAAGGCCTGGCATGGGACGCGGAAGGTTTTTCGCCCCCTGACCTACCACCCTGACGCCCGGCGGGCCGCCCCGCCCTGCGTCCCAGTTCGACGTTCATCCAACTTGGAGGTGCACCATGGCAGGCGATCTGAATTCGACTGAATATGTGACCATTCTGGGCGACTCCGCGGCAGCATCCGAAGCCATTCCCGAAGTCCCCCGGTCCGGACAAATCGTGCATCGGTATGGCAACAGGGTGCTGATCGGTACCGAGCCCTTGCCGCAGCGCGAGGCGGGCGCCCAGCAGTTCAATATGACCGAACAGGCAGCTATCGCCGCGTCGGTCGGGGGGCTGAGCGAAACCGAGCGCCTGGGGCTGGAAGCGTTCCAGCTCCGCCTCGCCCCGCAGTACAAGAGTGCCAAACAGCGCCGTGCACGGGACAGCGAGCTCTGGAACATGCAAGGCTGCACCCATCCGACGAGGCTGCCGCCGAACGGGGAGCGGCGCGCCATGGAGGCGTTCGCCGCCGCGCCCACAAGCTCCTACCTGGAAGGCAGCGTGGCGGTTGGCATCGTCATCGTCGAAGGACCTACCGCGGACCTGCGCTTCAGCGCCGCAGAGCGGACGAAGGTGGTCGCAGAAGCCCAGAACGGACTGAGCTGGCTCGCCTCGATGAATCCGTCCGCCGGCATCAGCTTCACCTACGACATCCGCATCGTCACCCTGCCCACGCCGCCGAATCCGGGTGCCGCGGACCTGGAAGCCGTATGGCGCGATCCCGCCATGGCGGCCCTGGGCTTTGACGCGAATTGGGACGGCGTCGTACGCTATGTGGAAAGCAACCGGACACGCTTCAGTACCCGTTGGACGTATTGCGCCTTCTTCACCAAGTATCCGCTTGGCCACTTTGGATACGCGAACCTGGGCGGGCCGCGCCTCGTGATGAATTACGAGATCGATGGGTGGGGGGCGGACAATATCGACCGCGTGTTTGCACACGAGACAGGCCATATCTTTAACTGCCCTGACGAATACGCAGCCAGCGGATGCAATTGCGGCGGGACATGGGGCCGTTTCGTCCGGCCGAACAGCAACTGCGAGAACTGCGCGCCGGGCGGCGGCATCCCCTGCCTGATGAAAGCAAACACCTTTGAATTGTGTAACGTGACACGCGCCCACCTGGGCTGGCACACCTCATTCCCGGCCACCAAAGGCAATCCGGTCCTGCTGCAGAGCCGGTTTGGCAGTAAGGGGAATTTTGAGCTGGTGGTGCCGTCCAGCGCCAACGGCATGCTGTTCTCATGGCGGAACAATGACAATCCCGAGCTGCCCTGGGCTTTTCCCCTCCCCTTCGGCCAGACGGCCGGCTCGGTTGAGGCGATCACCATGATCCAAAGCAATTTTGGATCGCCAGGCAATCTGGAACTGATCTCACGCGTCGACGACCGGTTGCAGTTCTATTGGCGCGACTCGGGCCCGACCTTCCGCTGGAATGGCCCCTTCGCACTGTTTGCCGGCGCACGCGGCAACCCCGTGCTCGTCCAGGGCAGATTCGGCACGCGAGGCAATTTCGAACTGGTCGTGCCGCGGGCGGCCGGAGGAATGCTGTTTGCCTGGCGTAACAACGACCACCCGTCCCTGCCATGGTCCGGACCCATGTCGTTCGGGACCGGCGCGGTGGAAGCGATAACGATGATCCAAAGTAATTTCGGATCGCCAGGCAATCTGGAACTGATCGCACGCGTGGGCGACCGGCTGCATTTCTACTGGCGCGATTCTGGCCCGGGATTCCGCTGGAACGGGCCTTTCCCGATGTTTGGCGGTGTACAAGGCAATCCTGTACTCATCCAGAGCAGATTCGGCGGGAAAGGCAATTTCGAGCTGGTCGTGCCTGCGGTAGGAGGAGGAATGTGGTTTGCCTGGCGCAATAACGACCACCCGTCGCTGCCATGGTCGGCACCGGTACGCTTTGGAACCGGGAACGTCGAAGCGATCACTATGATCCAAAGTAATTTTGGATCGCCCGGCAACCTGGAGTTGATCGCTCGCGTAGGCGACCAGCTGCATTTCTACTGGCGCGATTCGGGTCCGGGTTTCCACTGGCACGGCCCGTTTGCGATGCGCACGCTTCCCAGTATGGATGTCAAGGCGATGGGCCAGTTGGCGCAACTCGCCCAACGGGAAGCAGCGATCGCGCTCTGAGGCTGCAGACACAGTGAGCGGGCGGGCAAGCAGGGAAGCACGGTGCAACAGGTGCCGCGCTTGCCCCTTACCGGAAATGAAAAAGGCCGCGTTCAACGCGGCCTTTTTCTACTGCTGTGTTCTGGCTCCCCGACCTGGACTCGAACCAGGGACCTGCGGATTAACAGTCCGTCGCTCTACCGACTGAGCTATCAGGGATTCGTCTTGCTCTCCGACTTGAGTAATCTCAAGTTCGAAGAGCCAGGATTTTAGAGGACTTTGGCGATCGCGTCAACGACGAGATCGATGTTTTTCGAGTTCAGCGCGGCCACGCAGATGCGGCCGGTGCCCACGGCGTAGATCGATTCGTCGCGCAGCTTGCCGACCTGTTCCTTGGTCAGGCCCGAATACGAGAACATGCCGACCTGCTCGCGGACAAACGCGAAATCGTGGCCCGGTGCCTTTTGCGCCAGCTTTTGCACCAGTTCCTCGCGCATCTGCTTGATGCGCACGCGCATGCCGGCCAGTTCCTCTTCCCACAGTTGGCGCAGTTCGGGCGTGGCCAGCACGGTGGCGACGACCTTGCCGCCGTGCAGAGGCGGGTTCGAGTAGTTGGTGCGCACCACGCGCTTCAGTTGCGACAGCAGGCGCGCCGCTTCTTCGCCGCTCGATGCGACCACCGACAGCGCGCCGACGCGTTCGCCGTACAGCGAGAAGGATTTCGAGAACGAGTTCGAGACCAGCAGCGGGCCGCCGGCATCCACGAAACGGCGCACCACGGCGCCGTCTTCCGCGATGCCCGCGCCGAAGCCCTGGTAGGCCATGTCGAGGAATGGGATCAGGCCGCCCTGCTGGACGGCTTCGATCACCTGGCCCCACTGCTCCTGCGTCAGGTCGGCGCCGGTCGGGTTGTGGCAGCAGGCGTGCAGGACGACGATCGAGCCGGCGTCCATCTTGCGCAGCGACGCGAGCATGCCCTCGAAATTCACGCCGTGGGTGGCCGGGTCGTAATAGGTGTAGTTGTTGACGATGAAACCGGCGCTCTCGAACAGGGCGCGGTGGTTTTCCCAGCTTGGGTCGCTGATGAAGACTTGCGAGTCAGGCGAGAAACGCTTCAGGAAATCGGCGCCGATTTTCAGGGCGCCGGTGCCGCCGATGGCCTGCACGGTGACCGCACGCTTCTCTTGAATTACGGCGCTGTCGGCCCCAAATACGAGCTCTTGCACCGCCTTGTCGTACGCCGCCAGCCCTTCGATGGGCAGGTAGGTGCGTGGCGACAACTGCTCCATCAACTTCGCCTCCGCCTTTTGTACGCACTGCAGCAAAGGCACCTTGCCGTTATCGTCGTAATAAACGCCGACCCCCAGGTTGATCTTGGCCGGGTTGGTATCGGCATTGAATGCTTCGGTAATGCCCAGAATTGGGTCGCGGGGGGCCATGTCGATGGCGCCGAAGAGGCTGGCGGAGGCTGTAGAAGTCATCGTGATAAACTGAATTGTCGGTGGGTTCGCAGCGGTTGTATAGACAGCGGCACTGTCGCAGTAAATCTGCTGCAGTGCCGCAAGCGGACTCCCATTTTAGCAAAGGTCTCGAAACATGGCTGATGTATCAATCGCAACCGGTCCTGAACCGACTGTGATCACCTATCCGAACTCGCCCTTCAAGCTGCACCAGCCCTTCCCGCCAGCCGGCGACCAGCCGACGGCGATCGACGGCCTGGTCGAGGGCATCGAGGACGGCCTGATGTACCAGACGCTGCTGGGCGTGACCGGCTCCGGCAAAACCTACACGATGGCCAACGTGATCGCCAAGGCCGGCCGTCCGGCGATCGTGTTCGCCCCGAACAAGACGCTGGCTGCCCAGCTGTATTCGGAGTTCCGCGAATTCTTCCCGCAGAACGCGGTCGAGTATTTCGTGTCGTACTACGATTACTACCAGCCGGAAGCCTATGTGCCCCAGCGCGACCTGTTCATCGAAAAGGACTCGTCGATCAACGAGCACATCGAGCAGATGCGCCTGTCGTGCACCAAGTCGCTGATGGAGCGGCGCGATGTCGTGATCGTCGCGACCGTGTCGGCGATCTACGGTATCGGTAATCCGAACGAATACCACAAGATGATCCTGACGCTGCGCCACAAGGACAAAGTGGCCCAGCGCGACATCATCGCGCGCCTGATCCAGATGCAGTATTCGCGCAACGAGATGGACTTCGGCCGCGGCACCTTCCGCGTGCGCGGCGACACCATCGACATCTTCCCGGCCGAGCACGCCGAGCTGGCGATCCGCGTCGAGATGTTCGACGACGAGATCGAATCGCTACAGCTGTTCGATCCGCTGACGGGCCGCGTGCGCCAGAAGATCCCGCGCTTCACGGTGTACCCGGGCTCTCACTATGTCACCCCGCGCAGCACCGTGCTGCGCGCGATCGAGTCGATCAAGGCCGAACTGCGCGACCGGCTGGAAGAATTCCGTCAGCAAAATAAACTGATCGAAGAGCAGCGCCTGGAACAGCGCACCCGCTTCGACCTCGAAATGCTGGCCGAGATCGGTTTTACCAAAGGCATCGAGAACTACTCGCGCCACCTGTCCGGCTCGATGCCGGGCGAACCGCCGCCGACCCTGGTCGACTACCTGCCGAAGGACGCGATCATGTTCATGGACGAGTCGCACGTGCTGGTTGGCCAGCTCAGCGCCATGTACAACGGCGACCGCTCGCGCAAGACCAACCTGGTCGACTACGGCTTCCGCCTGCCCTCGGCGCTGGACAACCGGCCGCTGAAATTCGAGGAGTTCGAAGGCAAGATGCGGCAGACGATTTTCGTCTCGGCCACGCCTGCCGAGTACGAGAATTCGCATGCCGACAACGTGGTCGAGCAGGTGGTGCGCCCGACCGGTCTCGTCGACCCGGTGATCATCGTGCGCCCTGCCCTGTCGCAGGTGGACGACCTGATGAGCGAGATCAACGACCGCATCAAGAAGAACGAGCGCGTGCTGGTCACCACGCTGACCAAGCGCATGGCCGAGCAGCTGACGGAGTATCTGTCGGACCACGGCATCAAGGTGCGCTACCTGCACAGCGACATCGAGACGGTGGAGCGCGTGGAAATCCTGCGCGACCTGCGCCTGGGCACCTTCGACGTGCTGATCGGCATCAACCTGCTGCGCGAGGGCCTGGACCTGCCGGAAGTGTCGCTGGTGGCCATCCTGGACGCCGACAAGGAAGGCTTCCTGCGTTCGGAACGCTCGCTGATCCAGACCATCGGCCGCGCGGCGCGCAACCTGAACGGCGTGGCGATCCTGTACGCCGACCACGTGACCGACTCGATGCGCCGCGCCATCGACGAAACCGAGCGCCGCCGCGCCAAGCAGATCGCCTTCAACGAGGCGAACGGCATCACCCCGAAGGGCGTGCAGAAGAAGATCAAGGAAATGATCGACGGCGTCTACAGCCCGAACGCGGCCAGGGAAATGCTCGACGAGGCGAAGGAAACGGCGAAGATCGAATCGATGAGCGAGAAGCAGATCGGCAAGGAGATCAAGCGCTTGGAAAAGCTCATGGTCGACCACGCCAAGAACCTCGAGTTCGAGAAGGCTGCGCAGGTGCGCGACCAGCTGCACATCCTCAAGCAGCAGGCCTTCGGGGCGCCGGGGGCGGACAATGTGGTGTCGATGTTGGGGAAATGAGGGAACGGCGCTGCGGCGCCGTTTTTTTTGGCCTTGTTTTGAGGTCGTACCGCGTGGAGCCAGGACTCCACGCGTTTTCACGACCCGCAAGCCGGAGAACTTCTTCCCACCCTACCGCTTGAACATCCTCGGATCAAAACTGAAGGTTCGCGCCACGCTCAGCCTGACGCCCTTGTACGCCGGGTGCGCCGGATTGATGACGAGGTTCACGCCCTCCCCCACGATCACCGACGGCACCCGCATGTACAGGTATTCGCATTTCTCGAGGAAGGCGGTACCGAAGGCGGTGGCGCTGCCGCCGTCCTCGAGGTCGTCCCAGCCCTCGGGCAAGTCGTCGCGGGCGACGTCCAGGCCGAGCTCGGGGTCGTCGGGCAGGTCGATGGCGACCAGCACCAGACGCTCCTCGTCCACCTCTTCGGTGTGCACGAATTTTTCCAGCACGGCCAGCTCGACCGTCATGGCCGCGTACAGTGCCGGCTGGCCCTCGCTGTGCCAGTGGCCGCCGCTGGCGCGCGCGCCCTCGCAGTCGCGGTCCAGCGCCGCTTTTTCGATTGCAATTCTCCAGACTCGCATGTGTGTCCATCCCCGTTCGTTCGATGGTGCCAGCATACCCGGCATCCGGCCACGGCCGCGCACGGCTCGAACGTCCCGGCGACTCCAAAAACGAAAAACGGCCCGCAGGCTAATGCCAGTCAGTTAAGCCGAGTGCAGGCATTCTGGTCATCCTAAACCATGTCGCGTAGCGGGAGTCTCGCGATCCGTAGGGTGGACTCGTCATTGAGGCCCCCGGCCTCAATGACTCCACGCGGTACCACATTGGCATATCGAAATGCGACCCATAGCCTCGGAGGGCGCACGCAAAGCATTGTTTTAAGCGCTGCGGTCTGCGAAGGTATAAGCGCGTGGACTCAGGAGTCCACCCTACGGATCGCGAAATGCATACTGCGCGATACGATGCAAACATGGCTGAATGCACCGGGTACGCTTAACTGACTGGCATCAGCCCGCAGGCCGTTCTTCATGAAGCGCGGAAGGATTACTTCTGCTTGCGACGGCGTGCGCCACCGATCAGCAGTGCACCCAGGCCCATCAGGGCGATGCTGGTCGGTTCCGGCACCAGGGTCACGCTACCGCCGGTCGCAGTGTGCAGGAAGTCCTTGTAGCCGCCGGTCAGCATGCCGCCGAAGTAGGTGCCGAATGCGCCTGCAGAATAGCCCAGGCTCGGGAAGCGGCCGCTGAAGGTGTTGTTGGCAACGATCATCAGTTCGCCGTACATGTTGACGAAGGATGGGCCGCCCGAATCGCCACCGCCGATGCCCGACTCGCGGTCGTTCGCCAGCTGCTCGGTGCAGACGCCATAGATGTCGCAGAAGGTGTCACGGCCGGCGCCGTCGAAGTCGGCGTAATAGACTTCCTTCGGGCCGCCCTCAAAATCTTGCTCGTCGTCGCGGTCGAACAGGTCGAGGACGTTTTCGCCGCTGCGCTTGACGTTGAAGGCCGGCGACACGTAGTAGCCACTGGTACCGTCGCCCGAGGTGCCGTAGCCGGCCATCATGATGCGGGCGCCTTCGCTCAGCGGGTTGACGGCGACCTTGTAGATCCTGGCGCTGGCTGGCGCGTCCTGGGCCAGGGTCAGCACGGCGATGTCGTCGTTGAGGCAACCACGGGTACCGTCCGGGCAGTTGTTGAAGCCCTGGTAGCCGGCGTGCACCTCGACCTTGTTAGCATTGATGATGTCGTTGAAAGTGCCGTCGCTGTTGAACACCACGCGGACGTCGGTGCCGGCCTTTTTTAGGTCGACATAGCTGCCATTGCCGCTGGTATCGACGCAATGGCCGGCCGTCATCACCGAGCGCTTGGCGATCATGGCGCCCGAGCAGATGAGCGACTGGCCGTCGTAGCGGATGTTGATGCTGACCACGCCCGAGAACGGCGAGTTCGGGGTATTCGGATCGACGTGAGCCGCAGGGCTGTCCGGCAGCGCGCCCGAGGTAACGGTCGGCGTGACGATGCCGCCCGAGGCCGAAGCGACCGATGCCTGGGCCGAACCCATGCCGAAGGCCATACCGATTGCGACGATGCTACCGGCGATGTGTTTCAACGACCGTTTCCGATTCAGCATTTGCTTTCCTTTTACTTGTTGTGAGTATCTCTTCACGGACGAGCGGCTCCGTGCTTTTGATCTCGAGCAATAACCATGCCATAAGGAAAACAATGCTTATTTTCAATAAGTTAGATAATTAACTCTCGGAAATGAATTAATTAATGTAAGGGTTTTCGACAACCCGGCTGTAGCCGCCTCCACGCATGCACAGGCAGGCGCATCGCCTTCGAAGGAGATAAGGCTGGAAACAACAAATGGCCCGCAGGCCGTTTCTCGTTTCCTCTCGATGCACGCTTTGCTGACGAGCGAGGCAGCTTACTTCTGCTTGCGGCGGCGTGCGCCACCGATCATCAGGGCGCCCAGGCCCAGCAGTGCGACACTGGTCGGCTCCGGAACCAGGGTCACGCGGCCGCCGGTGGCCTCATGCAGGAAGTCCTTGTACGCGCCCATGATGATGCCGCCGAAGTAGGTGCCGAAGGTGCCCGATACCTGGCCCTCGAAGCGGCCGCTGAAGGTGTTGTTCGCCACCAGCATCAGTTCGCCGTACAGTTCGATGAACGCCGGGCCGCCCGAATCGCCGCCGCCGATGCCGGCTTCGAGCTCGTTCGCCAGCACCGGGGTGCAGACGCCGAATTCGTCGCAGAAGGTATCCACGCCCATACCGTCGAAGTCGGCGTAATACACTTCGCGCTGGCCGGCGAAACCTTGCTCATCGTCGCCGTCGAACAGGTCGACGATGTTCTCGCCGACGCGCTTGATGCGGAAGGCCGGATTGATGTAGTAGCCGCTGACGCCGTCGCCCGAGGTGCCGTAGCCGACCATCGTGATGTGCTTGCCGGTAGACAGTGGGTTGACGGCGACTTTGTAGATTTTGGCGGTGGCCGGAGCGTCTTCGCCCAGGGTGACCACGGCGACGTCGTCATTGACGCAGAAGCTGTCCACGCCGGTCGGGCAGTTGCCGAAGCCCTTGTAGTCCTGCTGGACGGCGACCTTGGTCGCGGTGACGATGGCCGCGCCCGGACCGCTGTTGGTGCTGTTGAAGACGACACGCACATCGGTCCCCTGCTTCTTCAGGTCGACGTAGGTGCCGTTGCCGTCGGTATCGACGCAGTGGCCGGCCGAGACCACCTGGCGCTTGCCTACCAGGGCGCCCGAGCAGATATACGATTGGCCGTCATAGCGGATGTTGATGCTGACGACACCGGAGAATTTCGACGACGGCACGTTCGAATCGACGCGCTTGGCCGGGCTGTCGGGCTGCGCGCCCGAGGTGATGGCGGGGGTGACGATGGTGCCGGGGGTACCGGCGATCGACGCATGGGCCGAGCCCATGCCGAAGACCATGCCTGCTGTAACGATGCTACCTGCGATTGTTTTCAACGACAGATTCCGATTCAGCATTATTTTTCCTTTTGGGTGAGTGTCTCTCCACGGCAACCCTTCTCCGTGCGCGAGACACTCAGCAATAACTATGCCAAAAGAAAATAGTGCGCTGAATCAGTATGTTAAGTGATTAACAAAAAGGTTGAAATTTCGGAGTGTAAATGTTACCGACACTCAAAAATTTCCATCAAAAACAATCACTTAACGTCCAGCAATTCAACGTCGAAGATCAGGTTGGCGTTTGGCGGAATCGGGCCTGCGCCGCGTGCGCCATAGCCCAGCGCGGCCGGAATGATCAGGGTACGCTTGCCTCCGACTTTCATGCCGGCCACGCCCTGGTCCCAGCCCGGAATCACCGCACCGCCCCCCAGCGGGAAGGTGAACGGTTGGGTGCCGATCGAGGAATCGAAGCGTGGGCCGCGGCCCTGGGGCGACTTCGGCGAATACAGCCAGCCGGTGTAGTGGACGGTGACGGTCTTGCCGGCCACCGCTTCCTTGCCTTTGCCGGCGACGGTGTCGATTTTCTGGACTTGCGGTGCCTTGGCGGGGGTCGCCGCGGGTGCGGCAGGGGCAGCAGCAGCAGCGGCGCTGCCGGCTACGCTCAGGAACAGCGCCAGCCCGAGGGCCGAGAGGGGAAATTTCATTGTTCTACCTTCATAGGGTTGACTGCGCGATCGGTCAGCCTGCCGACTTGCGAATCGGCATGAAAACGGCTGTGCGCGCAGTATTCCCTAGTCGGGCCCTCAACACAAGCTCAGCGCAGCTTACGCTGGACCGACGCCAGGATCTGCGACACCTGGTCGAGGTCCGCAGGCTTGACCAGGTGGTGGTCGAACCCGGCCTCCTCGGCCAGCCGGCGGTCTTCGTCCTGGCCGTAGCCGGTCAGGGCGACCAGGGTTGCCGGGCGCAGTTCCGGGATCGCACGCAGCGCGCGCGCCAGCGCGTAGCCATCGGTATCGGGCAGGCCGATATCGAGCAGCATCACCTGCGGCTGCTCCAGCCGTGCGCGCTGCAGGGCGCCGCGGCCGTCGTACTCCACCGACACGGCGTGACCCTGCACTTCGAGCAGGGTAGCCAGCATCTGGGCCGCATCCTGATTGTCGTCGACCACCATCACGCGCAGGGGCTGCACCCTGGCGGCCTGCGTCCCGCCCTCGCCCGCGGCGTCCGGCGCCTGCACGGTATCCACGCGCGGCAGGCATATCTCGAATTCGCTCCCAAGGCCGGGCCCGCCGCTGCGCGCGTCGACGCTGCCGCCATGCAGGGCGACCAGGCTCTTTACCAGGGCCAGGCCGATACCCAGCCCGCCCTGCGAACGGTCGGGCGTGCGTTCGGCCTGGGTGAACAGCTCGAAGATATAGGGCAGCACGTCGCCCTCGATGCCGATCCCGTTGTCGCTGATGTTCACCAGCACCCGGTCGTCGGAGGCGGTCACGCGCAGCAGGATCTGGCCGGCGGGCGGCGTGTACTTGGCCGCGTTGTTGAGGATGTTCGACAGCACCTGCACCAGGCGGGTGCGGTCGCCCAGCACATGCACCGGTTCGCCCGACAGCTGCATCGTCAGCGCATGGCGTTTCGATTCGATCAGCGGGCGCACCTGCTCGACCGCGCCGGCCACGACGGCGTTCACGTCGAGCTCTTCCTTGTCCAGCGTGACCAGGCCGCGTGTCACCCGCGACACGTCCAGCAGGTCGTTCACCAGGTCGGTCATGTGCTCGGCCTGGCGCGCGATGATCTCGCTGGCATTGCGGATGGCCTTGGCGTCGAGCGTGCCCATCTTGAGCAGCTGGGCGGCCGTCGTGATCGGCGCCAGCGGGTTGCGCAGCTCATGCGCCAGCATCGCCAGGAACTGGTCCTTCTGGCGGTTCGCGGTACGCAGCTCATCTTCGACCTGCTTCCTCACCGTGACGTCGCTGCCCTCGACGAAAATACCCACGACTTCGCCGGCCGGGTCGCGGATCGGCTGGTAGATGAAGTCGAGATAGCGGCGCTCGAGCGGCGCGCCGGACGCGCGCGCCACGTCCAGCGGCACCGAGTGGCCAACGAAAGGTTCGCCGCTCGCGTAGACCTGGTCGAGCAGCTCGAAAAAGCCCTGCCCTTCCACTTCCGGCAAGGCTTCGCGCGCCGTCTTGCCGACCAGGTCGGTACGGCCGATCAGCTGCATGTAGCTTTTATTGGTGATCTCGAAGATATGCTCAGGGCCGCGCAGCACCGCGATGATGCCGGGCGCCTGCTCGAACAGGGTCACGAGACGCTTGTTCTCCTCGTCGCGATAGCGTTCGGCCAGCACCTGGCCGGTCGCCTCGACGCAGGCGCAATACACGCCTGCCGGCGCGCCGCTGTCGTCACGCACGGGCGAGTACGAGAAGGTGAACCAGGTCTGCTCGTCGTAGCCATGGCGGTTCATCACCAGGGGCAGCTTTTCCATGTAGGTCGCTTCGCCGCCGAGCGCACGTTCG
>JBBWZO010000114.1:0-15161 GCA_039649125.1 Massilia sp.
GGCATCAGCGTGTAGAATGTCGTTCCCCTGAAATACTGAGACAACAGAAAGCAACTATGTGGTTCAAGAATCTTCAGATTTACCGCCTGCCCGCACCATGGGCCTTTACGCCTGAACAAATGGAAGCGGCGCTCGCGCCCCAGGCGTTCACGCCTGCGAACAGCAACGAACTGCTGCGCCAGGGCTGGGATGCGCCGCGTCCGAACGGCGGTCTGGTCCACGTCGTCAACAAGCAGATGCTGATGATGCTGGGCACTGAAAAGAAGCTGCTGCCGAGCTCGGTGATCAACCAGGTCGCCAAGGCCAAGGCGGCCGAAATGGAAGAGCAGCAAGGGTTCCCGCCTGGTAAAAAGGCGATGAAAGAACTGAAGGAACGCGTGGCCGAAGAACTGCTGCCGCGCGCATTCACGATCCGCAGCAACACCTGGACCTGGATCGACCCGGTCAATGGCTGGCTGGTCGTCGACGCCGCCAGCCCGGCAAAAGCCGATGAAGTGGTGAAGCTGCTGTTGAAAGGCGTGGACCGCATGCCGCTCGAGTCGCTGCGCGTGCAGCGTTCCCCGGTGGCCGTGATGACCGGCTGGCTGGAAGCCGATGAAGCGCCATACAACTTCACGATCGACCAGGATACGGAATTGCGCGCCACCGGCGAAAGCCGCGCCGCCGTGCGTTACGTAAAACACTCGCTCGACCCGGACGACATCCGCCGCCACATCGCCGCCGGCAAACAATGTACCCGTCTCGCGATGACCTGGAACAGCCGCGTCAGTTTCGTGCTCACCGAATCGCTGGCGATCAAGGGCGTCAAGCCGCTCGACGTGATCAAGGAAGGCGAGACCGTCACCAACAGCGACGACGAGCGTTTCGACAACGACATCATGCTGATGACGGGCGAGCTGGCGAAGCTGCTGGCCGATATGGTCGAGGCGCTGGGCGGGGAAGCCAAGGCGTAAATAAGGCATAAAGCCTGAAGCGCCTGCGGGCCGCGCTCAAAGGCCGGGTCGCCCTCAACGTAAAACGGACCCGCACGGGTCCGTTTTACTTTTCAGACAGCGAACATCATTTCGCGCTCGCCACCTCCTCGCTGGTCGCCGGCTCCTCGCTCTTGCCGTCCGTGTAGGTCGGGCCCTGGCGGTTATCGTGCGGCGCCGGTTTGCCCGGCAGCGGCGGCAGCGCCTTGGCACGTTCGAGGTCGATGCCCGCAATTTCGGCCACGCGGCGGCCGTAATCCTCGTCGCAATGCCACAGGTGCCACACCATGCGCAGTTGCACGACTTCAGGACACTGCTTCAGATCGCCGCCGACGTTGTTCACCAGTTCGTCGCGTTCCCAGTCCTCGAAGGTCCGGTAGCGGTCGCCCGCCTGCTTGTAGTCGCTGCGCGTGTTGGTGGTCTGGTAGCGGCCGAGGTGGCCTTCCACGTACTGGTGGTAGTCGCGCGCGGGGTGGGGCGCTTCGCGCGTCCCGCCCAGCAGGCTCGGCTCGTAGTTGATGTGCCGGTTCTCGCCGCTATCGTCGACGTAATAGGCCATCTGGCCGTCGCGCTGGTGGGTGCGTGCACGCGCCCGTTCTTGCGGTGCGTTGATCGGCAGTTGCAGGTAGTTCGCTCCGACGCGGTAGCGCTGGGTGTCGGAATAGGACAGGGTACGGCCCTGCAGCATCTTGTCGTCCGAAAAATCGATGCCGTCGACCAGCACGCCGGTGCCGAAGGCCGACTGTTCAGTTTCGGCAAACACATTCTCCGGATTCCTGTCGAGCACCATGCGCCCGGCGGGCAGCAGCGGGAACTGGTCTTCCGGCCAGCGCTTGGTGTCGTCCAGCGGGTCGAAATCGAGCTCGGGATGCTCGCCGTCGGCCATGATCTGGATGCAGAATTCCCACTCCGGATAGTCGCCGCGTTCGATCGCGTTATAGAGGTCGCGGGTGGCGTGGCTGGTGTCGTGCGCCTGGATTTCGGCGGCCTGCGCGGCGGTGAGGTTGCGCACGCCCTGGCGCGGTTGCCAGTGGAAACGCACCAGGTGCGCCACCCCCTCGTCGTTGATGAGCTTATAGGTGTTGACGCCCGAGCCTTCCATTTCGCGGTAATTCGCCGGGATGCCCCATGGGCTTTTTACCCAGGTCACCATGTGCAGGGCTTCCGGCGAGTTGGCAACGAAATCGTAGAAGCGCCACGGTTCCTGCTGGTTCGTGACCGGGTCGGGTTTGAAGGCATGGATCATGTCCGGGAATTTAATGGCATCGCGGATGAAGAACACCTTTAAATTGTTGCCGACCAGGTCCCAGTTGCCCTCGACGGTTTTCAGCTTGACGGCGAAGCCGCGCGGGTCGCGCGCCGTTTCCGGCGACTCCTTGCCGCCGATCACGGTCGAGAAGCGGACAAAGGTGGGCGTCTGCACGCCCACCTCGGTCAGCACTTTCGCGCGCGTATACTTGCTGGCGGGTTCGTCGCCGATCTTGCCGTAAGCCTCGAAATAGCCGTGGGCGCCGGTGCCGCGCGCATGCACCACGCGCTCGGGAATGCGCTCGCGGTCGAAATGCGTGATCTTTTCGATGAACTGGTAATTTTCCAGCGTCGCCGGACCGCGCTCGCCGACGGAGCGCAGCGACTGGTTGTCGCGCACGGGGTGACCCTGGCGGGTGGTCAGGATGGGACGGTCTGCCATGGGGAACTCTCCTCTCTGTTCATGTGAGAGAAAAGTATAGAAAGTTTACCCACAGGGCAGCGCTCTGCTGCCTTGCGGAACTTTTATTTGATGCTTTTGAGTATTTGGCGCCGTTTTACAGCGGCTGGAAGACGCCGGCGGCGCGGTTCTTCGTCACGTTATTCCAGGCAAACACCTGGCCGTTCATCGCCACGTACACGCCGGCCGGCAGCGTCTGCGCCACGCCGCAGGCAAAGCCCAGGTTGAACAGCGCGTCCGAATTCGCGATTTCATAAGGGATCATGGCGCCGGTCAGCACCACCGTCTTGCCAAGCGCTGCCGCGCCAAGGACGGCCGCCGTTTGCGGCATGGTATCGGTGCCGTGAACGATGACGATCGCGTTCTCGCTCGCAGCCTGGCAGGCCTCGAGGACGCGCTGGCGGTCGGCATCCTGCATGTCGAGCGAGTCGAGCAGCGGCAGCACCTGCAGCTCGACGGGAATCGTCATGCGGGTCCGCTTGATGACGTCTGGCAAATGGCTTTCGGCAAAGCCGAGCACGCCGGTCAACTCATTATAGTGTTTGTCGAAGGTGCCGCCAGTGGCAATGATGCGCAGGGTCATGTCGGTTTATACACGCAGAAAAAAAAGGTGGGTAATGATAGCCGCAATCGGTAGTGTATCCATATGTGACTGCGCTAGAATCGGACGGATCGGATGAGTAGACTGATCTTTTCTAAGGGCATTTGCCCCAAAACTTACATGAAAGCCTTAGCTCCAGGAACCGTTATTTTCCACCGTCATCGCGGGTATGGCGTGATTACCCACGTCAACCTGCTGACCGGGTGGATCTCTGCCCGTTTCGGCAACGAAGCGCGCACGCTCGACCTCAACCTCTCCACCGACGAAGTCCAGCACGCTGACGGCGAGCCGATCCTTTTCCGGCGCACGCCGCCCGACCGCATGCCGCATGCGCGCCTGATGGCCGTGGTGCGCGAACTGCACCAGGCCGGCTACCAGAAGCTGTACCTGTATTCGTGGCCGAAGCCGTCCGGCCTGCACTGGCGCTGGCACCTGTTCACCGGCCAGCGCAACTGGATGCAGCGTTCCTGGCGAGAGGGCTGGTATGGTTCGGGCGCCGAATACAACAACAATCCGGTCATGGGCTGGGGCGATTTACCCGGCGCCACGACCGAAGAGCTGATCCACGCACTCGCCAGATTCGACCCGCAGGGTCTGGCCCAGGCGCTGGGGCGCGATGAAGACCACACGGCCTGGTTCGCCGAGGTCTGCGACCTGCTGCTGCCGGGCTACATGTACAGCCTGAATACCGAGCGTCCCGCGGACGGGCGCCTGGCCGATGCGCCGCCGGTGCCCGTGGTGCCGGTACGCGCCGGCCTGCAGCCCTATACTGGCCCGACGATCGGCTGGCCGCCGGGCTGGGCCGGCATGTGGACGAAGTCGCACGCGATGCCGACGCGGCGCATCAATTTGACGGGCGAGCCGGAACTGCGTTGATCTGGTATGCCATGCATGTGGTAACTCCAGACCTGTAGGGTGGACGGCTTCGCCGTCCACGCGTTCAACGAACCTTTACTCGACCCGGGTGGATGCTGCGATCGCTCATCCCCTGGTTGAACGCGTGGACGGGAAACCCGTCCACCCTACAACACCTCCGGATTCAGGATATTCGTCGGCTTCCCCGCCGCGAAGTTGACCACGTTTTCGAACGCCGCCCTGAAATAAATCTCGTAACTATCCTGCTCGACATACCCCAGGTGCGGCGTCGCCAGCACCGTCGGGATGCGCAGCAGCGGGGAGTCCGGCGCCAGCGGCTCGTCCGTGAACACGTCCAGCGCCGCCATCCCCGGCCGTCCGGCGTGCAGTGCCGCTTCCAGTGCTCCCGGTTCAAGCAGTTCCGCGCGGCTGGTATTGACGAACAAGGCATCCGGCTTCATTCGCGCCAGGTCGGCGGCGGTGACGATGCCGCGCGTGGCGTCGAGCAGGCGCAGGTGCAGCGTCAGCACGTCGGCCTCGGCAAAAAAGTCCTCGCGCGCCGCCGCCGCTTCGCACCCGTCCGCCAGCGCGGCCTGCCGGCTCGCTTCGCTCCCCCAGACCAGCACGCGCATGCCGAAGGCCTTGCCGTATCCCGCCACCATGCGGCCGATCTTGCCGTAGCCCCAGATCGCCAGCGTCCGTCCGCGCAGTGTCCGCCCCAGGCCGTTGAGCCGGGGATTCACCGATGCGCTCTGCCACACACCCTCCTTCAGGTTGTTCGCGTAGGGGACGATCTTGCGGCTGGCCGCCATGATCAGCGCCCAGGTCAGCTCGGCGGGCGCGACCGGGGAGCCGACGCCCTCGGCAATCGCAATGCCGCGCGCCGTGGCCGCCGCCACGTCGATGTGCCCGCTCACCTTGCCCGTCTGCGAGATCAATTTCAAATTCGGCAGCCGGTTCAGCAGCGCGGCCGGGAAGGACGTGCGCTCCCGGATCAGGACCAGCGCGTCGTAGGGCGCGAGGCGGATCGCCAGCTGGCCCAGTCCGCGCGCCGAATTGTTGAACACTTTGACCTCGAAGCCATCCAATATTTTGTAACAGTCGAGATCGGGCACTGCATTCTGGTAGTCGTCAAGGACGGCAATTTTCATTGAAGTTAAGCGAAGTTATGGATGAGCGCGTAAAAGAATAACGGGTTCCCCGGGAATTGAAGTAGCCCACTACTTTAGTCAACTATATTTCCTACATTTTTCGATTCGAAGAGCTTGAATCGAGGTTTGTGAGGTGTACAATCGCCCGAATATTAAGGGTTTGACACCATCAGCGTGTATATCAGGCCTTGTTGCATTTTCGTTCCATGGTCTCGCCAGCGAGGCCGTCGACACGACCGCCGTACCGCAGCGCTCCTTTGGGAGCCAGGGATTTCGCAGCGCAGTCCCCGGCACGGCGATCCTGCCGTGCCGGGACAAGACAGAATTCTTAATTGGCATTGGAGGTAGCATGAACCAGCCCGTGATGGGCGGCGTGGCCGCACTGAACGTCCCAGCTTACATCAAACACCAGAAGCTCATCAATTGGGTGGCGGATATCGCCGCCCTGACGAAGCCTGACGCCATCTACTGGTGCGACGGCTCCGAGGAAGAGTACGACCGCCTGTGCGCACTGATGGTCGAGGCCGGTACGATGAAGCGCCTGAATCCGGAAAAGCGCCCGAATTCCTATCTGGCCCAGTCCGACCCGTCGGACGTGGCGCGCGTCGAAGACCGCACCTTTATTTGCTCGGCAACGAAAGAGCAGGCCGGCCCGACGAATAACTGGACCGACCCGAACGAAATGCGCACCACCCTGAACGGCCTGTTCGACGGCTGCATGGCCGGCCGCACGATGTACGTGGTGCCGTTCTCGATGGGTCCGCTCGGTTCGCCGATCGCCCACATCGGCGTCGAGCTGTCCGACTCGCCTTACGTGGCCGTCAACATGCGCATCATGACGCGCATGGGCAAGGCCGTCTACGACGTGCTGGGCGAGACCGGCGAATTCGTGCCCTGCGTGCACAGCGTCGGCATGCCGCTTGCTGCCGGGCAGCAGGACGTGCGCTGGCCGTGCAACAGCACCAAGTACATCGTCCACTATCCGGAAACCCGCGAGATCTGGTCCTTCGGCTCGGGCTACGGCGGCAATGCGCTGCTCGGTAAAAAATGCTTCGCGCTGCGCATCGCCTCGAACATGGGCTACCAGGAAGCCCAGCAGGGCGGCACCGGCTGGCTGGCCGAACATATGCTGATCCTCGGCGTCGAGTCGCCGGAAGGCAAGAAGCAGTATGTCGCGGCGGCCTTCCCTTCGGCCTGCGGCAAGACCAACTTCGCCATGCTGATCCCACCGGGTTCGTTCAACGGCTGGAAAGTCACCACCATCGGCGACGACATCGCCTGGATCAAGCCGGGCGCCGACGGCCGCCTGTACGCGATCAACCCGGAAGCGGGCTACTTCGGCGTGGCCCCGGGCACGAACGACAAGACCAACTCGAACTGCATGGCCTCGCTGCGCGAGAACGTCATCTTCACCAACGTCGCGCTGACCGACGACGGCGACGTCTGGTGGGAAGGCATGACGAAAGAGGCTCCGGCGCACCTGATCGACTGGCAGGGTAAGGACTGGACCCCGGCCTCGGGCACCAAGGCCGCCCACCCGAACGCGCGCTTCACCGTCGCCGCCACCCAGAACCCGGTGATCGACCCGGCCTGGGACGATCCGGCCGGCGTGCCGATCTCGGCCTTCATTTTCGGCGGCCGCCGCTCGACCACCGTGCCGCTGGTCACCGAGGCGAGCGACTGGACGCAGGGCGTGTACATGGCCGCGACCATGGGCTCGGAAACCACCGCCGCCGCCGCCGGCCAGATGGGCGTGGTGCGCCGCGACCCGTTTGCGATGCTGCCGTTCATCGGCTACAACATGAGCGACTACTTCCAGCACTGGCTCGATCTCGGCAGGAAGGTTGCCGAGAAGAGTCCGCAGGCACTGCCGAAGATCTTCTGCGTCAACTGGTTCCGTACCGACGAAGCCGGCAACTTCGTGTGGCCGGGCTACGGCGACAACATGCGCGTCCTGAAATGGATCCTGGACCGCACCGAAGGCCAGAGCGGCGGCACCGAGCACCTGTTCGGTACCTCGCCGAACTACGGCGACCTGAACTGGGACGGCATCGACTTCACCGAAGAGCAGTTCAAGCAGATCACCTCGATCGACAAGGACGCCTGGCGCGAAGAGTTGAAATTGCACAGCGAGCTGTTCGAGAAGCTGGCTTACCACCTGCCGCAGGACCTGGTGGCGACCAAGGCCAAGCTGGAACAGCAACTCGGCTGAATAGAGCGCAGTGAAAGCAGCTCAGTGAAAGCAGCTCAGTAAAAGCAGATTAGTGAGGAGACGACGGTTGGCATAGAACAACCGCATCAGCAGGAAAGGGATAGGCAGATGCCTATCCCTTTTTCATTTGAGAGCGAGAAATTGCCATGAATAAGCTTATCGAGTTCAATGTGCCAGGTGGCACAGTGGTCGTCGAATCCCAGGACGCCGCCCCGGGGAGCGTCATGCGCGGCGCAGCGCTTGCCTACGTGTCCGAAAAAGTCGGCAGCTCGCTGGCCGATACGCTGTATATCATCCGTCCGGTGGCGGAAGGGGCGCTCGCCGCGTGCGGCGACATGCGGAATATGCCGGATACGGTCGAAGTCGAGTTCGCACTGAAGTTCGATGCCCAGGTCGGTGCGGTGATTGCGAAGAGCGCTGCTGAAGGAAGCCTGCGCATCAAGCTGGCCTGGAAGCCGAAATAGGGCACAAGCGAGGGCGCAAGCGCTACCGGTTCGCGTGCGGGGGACGGCGCCCGCTGTCCGTCGTCCGCCGTTTTTCCTGCATCGCACATTCCCTGCGCGCCGCTGTCTAAGGCATGTGGCCTCGCACGCGCATGGGCGCAGTTCCTGCGTCACCCTGGAGTTGCGATGATTTATCAGAACTTTGATCTGGAAATTATATGCCCGAACGGAGGTAACCGGCTGTGTGCGAGGGTGCTGGAGTCGCCCCAGGGCGACTGCCCCTTCGTCGAGTTGAAATGGCCATTCGACGCCGAACAGGAAAACGCACTGCTCTCGGAGATCTATGGCGGGCTCAGGCAGCGTCGTGGGCGGCCGAGCCAGGCGAACACGATCCAGGATTTCGGCGGCAAGCTGTTCGAGGCGGTCTTTTGCGGCGACATCGAACATCTGTACCGGTCCTCGCTGGATACGGCATTCCGGGCCGGAAAAGGATTGCGCGTCCGTTTGCGCTTGCCCGAGGACAGCGAACTCCATATGCGGCCATGGGAATTCCTGTTCGACACCGAGAGCAGGGAATTCCTGGCGGTCCGGGAGCACACCCCCCTGGTGCGTTATTTGCCGGTTGCGCAACCGACGCCGCCGATCACGGTGGAGGGGCCATTGCGGGTGCTGGTGGCCCTGTCCTCGCCAACGGACCATCCGCGGCTCGACATCGCGCGCGAATGGGACATCCTGTGCGATGCGCTGGAGCCCTCGATCACCGCCGGCCAGCTGGAGCTGCGCCGCGTCCCGGGGCGCTGCACCTTCGACAACCTGCGCGATTCGCTACGGCACTACGGCGCCCATATCTTCCATTTCGTGGGACACGGGGTACCGGGAGCGCTGGTGCTCGAGCAGGAATCGGGCAAGGGCCTGGAGATGGAGGCGACCCATTTGCGGTCCGCCTTTCCCAGCGGGGCACTGCCGCGGCTCATCGTCCTGAATGCCTGTTCCGGCGCGATCACCCAGGACACGCCTTTCTCGGGCCTGGCACAAGGATTCCTGCGGCAGGGCGTGCCTGCCGTGGTGGCGATGCAGGCCTCGATCACGGATGACGCCGCATTGATTTTCACCCGCTATTTTTATCGGGACCTGATCGAGATCGGCGCCGTCGATACCTCGCTGACCGAAGCCAGGCTGCGCATGCAGGCAAACGGCCATCCCATCGAATGGGGCACGCCGGTGCTCTACATGCGCGCCCTCAGCGGCCAGCTGTTCCAGCCGGCACGCAACCCGGCTGCCTACCCGGCCGAATGGAACGTGCCGAAGGAGATCCCGGCGCACGCGGGAGTATTCCCGTCCCGCATCGAGCCGAGCCTGAGCGAGCGGAAGCGGACAAAGGATATCCAGGTGAAGCAGGACGCGCCAGCGCTACAGCCGGGGCCAGGCCAGGCCGAAAGGAAAAAAACGAGGACGCCCCGGACCAGGGAGAATGCGCCCAAGCCCCAACCCGAATCGGGCCTGGACGAGCAGGCTTTCCTGCCGAAGGCCGAGGAGAAGGCGTTCACGCCGGCGCTGAAACCGGAACCGGATCTGGCCAGGCATGACTTCCCGCCGCAGACCCGCTCGGAGCAAGCCGCGCCGCCGCCCAGGCCGGAACCCGATCCGGCGGGGGCGGACATCGCGCCCCGGTTCCAGCCGGCGGAGGCGACCTTGCCGCGCGCACCGGAGCCGGCGCCGGCCGGGCAGGACGTCGCGCCGAAGGCGGAGCCGCCGGTATCCACGCCGCCGCGCAAACCGAAGCCCGCTTCCGCCGGGCAGGACACGGCGCCGAAGGCCGCGGCGCGGGTGATCACGCTGCCGCGCAGGCCGGAGCCGAGGCCCGCCGAACAGGACATTGCGGCGAAGGCCGAGGCGCCGGTGACCACGCCGCCTCCCCAGCCGGCGCCGCAGGCCGGGCAGAACGTTTCGCCGACAGCCCAGCCGAAAGCCCCGCCGCCGCTGCCCGTGCCGCCGCCAGCACAGCAGGGGACGGCGGCCGGGCAAGCCACGCCACCGAAAGCCCAGGCGAGGAAGCACACGCCACCGCCCAAACAGGAACCGGTCCTGGACATGGCGCCGGACACCCACGCCACGGCACCGGCGTTCATCCCGACATTCACCCTGGAACCGGAGCCTGGCAAACAAGACATCACGGCGGCTGCAGGAAGACCGCAACCTGTGTCACCGGAACGCGAGCCGGAACCGGTGAAGGTCACGGTCCAGGCCCTGCGCAGCAAACGGCTCCTCGCGTACGGCGCGGCAGCCTGCCTGCTGGCCGCTGTCGGTGCGGTCGGTATGAACGCGCTCCTTCCTTCACGGGACAGTGCATCGCCGCCGGCGGCAACAGGGACACCAGCGGCAGCTCCGGCATCGACGACCGCGACAACAGCGGCAGCACCGGCAACGCCGGCATCGACGGCCAGTCCGGCGCCCGCCGCCGAACCGGACACGACGCCCGCGGCGGCGCCAGGGACAACGGTCACGCCATCTCCCGCCCTGCGAAACGACGAGGCGCCGCGCATCGTTTCCGGATCCGTCGAACAGCTCAGGCCGGACCGGGATACGCAAACAAAGGCGCCTGAAACCAGGCCCAAGCCATCCGCGCCCGCATCACGCAAAGCCCAGCCGACAACCAAGCGGGCTCCTGCACCGGCTGACAATTGCAAGAGTCCCGTGGCCAGCGAACGAAGTGCGAATTGTGTGTTCCTGTGACCAATCACGATGGAGGCGGCCATGAAGCCCCTTAGGAGAACCAGTGTGCTGGCGTGTGTACTGGCTGGAGCGGCATCTGGCGTCGCTGCGCAGGACGATTGCAGCGCGAGAATCAACACGATCGAAAAAATCGGCGATATTCAGGCGGCACTGACCTGCGTGCAGGGGCGTGTCGCTGCCCAGGCCGAGCAGACCCGGCGGCTCGAGGAAAGCAATAAAACGCAGTTGCCCCAGCAGGTCATCGACCAGATCGAACTGGTGACCACGAAAGTGCGCCATGTGTCGCTGAAGGAAGCGACCGACGGCGTCTGGAAGCAGATTCCCGACTCCGCCGAGGCGGATGCCTGTTTCCTTTCCTCGGTACGGCTGCCGCCGCAGGGCCTGTGCCAGGTCACCTACCAGGGAACGTTGGAACGCTGGTCCTACAACGTCAGCGATCGCGCGGGTGCCGGTTTCGTCTGCACGGCAACCTGCGTCTGGATGGACCTGCGCCGCAAGCCGCAAGAGGCGAACAAGGCTGCTGCGCCACCGGCACAATAGGGACTCCGGCGAGGCGAACGCCGGCATGTCACTCCGGTTGATGGGTTCGCGGGTGCGATGTGCAGCGCCAGGGAACGCATTGCGTGCATCCTGACGGCGATGTCTGCTTAGA
Organism: Massilia sp.; assembly: GCA_039649125.1. GTDB lineage: Bacteria > Pseudomonadota > Gammaproteobacteria > Burkholderiales > Burkholderiaceae_D > Telluria. The sequence continues at coordinate 11,327 of JBBWZO010000114.1, forward strand.
GCATTTCGGTTTTGGAGCCCTTGAAACCGTCGAACAGCCGGCGATGACGGGCATACGACATCGCGTCCTCACGCGTGTAATACGCCGCCACCCATTCCAGCAGGAAGGCCAGCTTGCCCTGCTGGGCCTCCATCGATTCGTACTTGTGCGGCTCCCAGGGGCGCCGGCGGTTGTTCTCCAGGCACACATCCCGCCCCGGATTCATGAACACCAGTTCCGAGCAGTGGGGCAGCGCGGCCTCGACCAGGTCACCGTAGCAGCCTTCCGCCACCCAGCCGTGCTGTGCGCCGACGAAGGCCAGCAGGTCGGCAAGCACCTGCTTCCGGGCACGCGGCACGGCGATCCGGCCTGGTTCCCACACGATAGTGTCGAGGTCCAGGTGCACCAGCCCGTGTTGCGCCGCCAGGGTTCGGGCACGATGCGACTTGCCCGATCCTGAATTGCCCATGATGAGTATTCGCATGCTTTTTCCCGTGTGCTCCACTATACGATTAGATTTTTCCGTGAAGTATTGATATTAATCCGTTCCGAGGTGCTTGCCCCTGCGGGGCACCGTCCCTTTCAGCTGAAACCGATACCCCGCGCCATCGCCGCGGCAAGGATGGGAATCAGCGCGAATACGTGTATCTCCAGCAGCAGCACGCGGCGCAGCCTGCCGACTTCCTGCAGCGCAGGCATGAATCCGGCATCGGCCTTCGCTGCCTCTCGCCAGGCCAGGATGCGCCGCGTCGGCTGGATCGAGAGCAGCCCGACCACGCCGAAGGTGGCGATCTTTGCCCAGAACACCGGATTGTGCAGGTAAAAATCCGGACCCTTGGCGCTGTACCAGACGCGGATGAAGCCGGCGGCGAGGATCGCCAGCGCCAGCATGCCGTAGGCGGCGTCGAAACGCACCAGCAGCCGTACGGTCTGCGGCGACATCGCCGCCGGGCGCATTAGCGCCAGCTCGGCCGCCAGCACGGCCGCGATGCCGAACACGAGCAAGTGGTGGATGCTGGCAAGCACGAGGTCGTTCATGATCGAGTGGCGGGCAATGGCAGTGTGCCCACTGTCCGCCCGTATCTGGACAGTGTCAAGACACGGACCGCTGTCACCATGGCCACTTGCGGTCAGGCCCGCTGGAGGCGGGGCAGAGCGGTGTCGCCCGGGGAATGCGTACATCCTGCGCGCCGGTTCTCCTTTTCAAACTGGCGCCCCCGGCGCGGTATGCGGATTACGCTTTTTGCTTTCCACTGTCACTCAAGGAGGGACGAGTCATGAACGCGACCATGAAACAACTCGCTGCGACTTCGCTTGCCGTGCTGCTGGCAGGAACGGCCGGGGCTGCCCTTGCGCAGGTAGGGCCGGCCAAGCAGGCCGCCACCCCGGGCACGGCGCGCAACATCGAAGAAACCCGGGACGCGACGGAACACGTCAACAAGGCCATCGAGGTCGTGCAGCAGATGCAGGCGACGCCGGAAATGCGTGCGCTGCTGCAGCGCTCGAAAGGCGTGTTCGTGGTGCCGGATTACGGCAGTGCGGCACTGGGCATCGGTGCGCAAGGAGGCGCGGGCGTGCTGCTGGTGAGGAATGGCAATACCTGGAGCAATCCCGCTTTTTATAACTACGGCGGCGTCAGCATTGGTGCCCAGGCCGGCGCGGAAGCCGGCGCCATTGCCTTCGTGCTCAATGACCAGAAGGCAATGAACAGCTTCATGCAGAACAACAAGTTCTCGCTGAACGCCGATGCCGGCCTGACCCTGGTCGACTGGTCGAAGAAGGGCGCGGGTGCGGCCGGCTGGGGCAACATCACCGCCTGGTCCGACACGGAAGGGCTGTTCGGCGGCGTGGCCCTCAGCGTTGCCGACGTCGACTACGACGAGGACGAAACCTCGGCCTATTACCGGCGTCAGGTGGCCGCACGCGACGTCCTGAGCGGCAAGGTCACCAATCCCCAGGCCGCCACCCTGCGCCAGGCGCTGGCGAATGCCGCCAGCGGCAAGGGCGCGGCCAGCATGGGCGGCAGCGGGACGGGCAGCACGACGTCGGGCGGCAAGGCCGATACGGAAAAGCAAAACCCGGAGCGTACCCGGTAGGCGGCGTACCTTGATTCACCGTGATGCAGGGTGGACTCCCGAGTCCACGTGGGGCAGCGTGTGCGGTATGGTGAACTCGCCATTGACGCCCCGGCTTCAATGGCTCGACGCGTATCACCGCCTGACGGGCCGAAGCAATACCGCTGGATCGCACACGTCGAACGCGTGGACTCGGGAGTCCACCCTACGAAAACCGGATTGTCATCAGCACGAAAAAAAGGCAGAGCCGCGGCTCTGCCTTCTTTCATCCATCAATCCGCTTACTGGTTCAGCAGCGGCTTCAGGTACTTGCCGGTCACGCTGGCCGGATTGTCCGCCACCTCTTCCGGGGTGCCGGTCGCCACGATCCGGCCGCCGCCGGCGCCGCCTTCGGGACCGAGGTCGACGATCCAGTCCGCCGTCTTGATGACGTCGAGGTTGTGCTCGATGATGGCCAAGGTATTGCCCTGGTCGCGCAGGCGATGGATCACCTTCAGCAGCAAATCGATGTCGGCGAAGTGCAGGCCGGTGGTCGGCTCGTCCAGGATGTACAGGGTGCGGCCCGTGTCGCGCTTCGACAGTTCCAGCGACAGTTTTACGCGCTGCGCCTCGCCGCCCGACAGGGTGGTCGCGCTCTGGCCCAGCTTGATGTAGCCGAGGCCGACATCCAGCAGGGTCTGCAGCTTGCGCGCGATCACCGGCACTGGTTTAAAAAATTCGTGCGCGTCTTCGACCGTCATCTCCAGCACTTCGGTGATGCTCTTGCCCTTGTAGTGCACTTCCAGGGTTTCGCGGTTGTAGCGCTTGCCGTGACAGACGTCGCAGGGCACGTACACGTCCGGCAGGAAGTGCATCTCGACCTTGATCACGCCGTCGCCCTGGCAGGCTTCGCAGCGCCCGCCCTTGACGTTGAACGAGAAGCGGCCCGCCGAATAACCCCGTTCCTTGGCCGTCGGCACGGTCGCGAACAGGTCGCGGATCGGCGTGAACAGGCCGGTGTAGGTCGCCGGGTTCGAGCGCGGGGTGCGGCCGATCGGCGCCTGGTCGACGGAAATGACCTTGTCGAAGTGTTCCAGGCCATAGATGGCGTCGTGCGGCGCCGGTTCCGTCTGCGAGCCGTACAGGTGGCGCGACAGGGCCGGGTACAGCGTATCGTTGATCAGCGTCGATTTGCCGGAACCCGAGACGCCCGTGATGCAGGTCATCAGGCCCACCGGCAGCGTCAAGGTCTCGCCTTTCAGGTTGTTGCCGGTCGCATTCGTGATCACCAGCTGGCGCTCGGGATTGGCTTGCGTTCTCTTCTTCGGTACCACGATCTTGCGCCGGCCGTCGAGGTACTGGGCGGTCACCGAGTGCTCGTTGCGCATGATTTCGTCGAGCGTGCCCTCGGCGATGATCTGGCCGCCATGCACGCCCGCGCCCGGACCCATGTCGACGATGTAGTCGGCGGTGCGGATCGCGTCCTCGTCGTGCTCGACGACCAGGACGCTGTTGCCGATGTCGCGCAGGTGTTTCAGGGTCGCGATCAGGCGGTCATTATCTCGCTGGTGCAGGCCGATCGACGGCTCGTCGAGCACGTACATCACGCCGGTCAGGCCGGAACCGATCTGGGAAGCGAGGCGAATCCGCTGCGCTTCGCCACCCGACAGGGTATCGGCGCTGCGGTCGAGCGACAGGTAATCGAGGCCGACGTTGTTCAGGAATTTCAGGCGCGCCGTGATTTCCTTGATGACGCGCTCGGCGATGTCCTTCTTCGCGCCCGTCAGTTCCAGGGTCTCGAA
>JBBWZO010000135.1:0-4988 GCA_039649125.1 Massilia sp.
TGGTGCTCACCGTCGGCAACGGCGTCAACGGCTTCACGCTGGACCCGAACCTCGGCGAATTCATGCTGACCCACCCGGCGCTGAGGGTACCCGACACGGCCTGCGAATTCGCGATCAATGCCTCCAACAGCCGGTTCTGGGAAGCGCCGGTCAAGCGCTATGTCGACGAGTGCCTCGCCGGACGCAGCGGACCACGCGGCAAGGATTTCAATATGCGCTGGATCGCTTCCCTGGTGGCGGAGGCACACCGTATCCTGATGCGTGGCGGGGTCTTTCTTTATCCATGCGACAACAAGAATCCGGCCATGCGCGGCCGCCTGCGCCTGCTCTACGAGGTCAATCCGATCGGCTTTGTCATTGAACAGGCCGGCGGGCGCGCCAGCACCGGGCGCCAACCGGTCCTTGGCGTGCAGCCGTCCGCGCTGCACCAGCGGGTCGGCCTGGTGTTCGGATCGCGCGAGGAAGTCGACCGGATCGAACGCTACCATCACGCCCCACAGCCGGCCGACTTGCCCGACCCGCTGTTTTACGAACACGGCCTGTTCCGGACGCCTGCCTGAACGTTCCACCTGATCCACCTTAGCTTGGGGAGTCGATGCCATGTCTGAACGCCACCCGATCATTGCGATTACCGGTTCTTCGGGCGCCGGGACCACCTCGGTCAGCCACACCTTCGAAAGCATCTTTCGTCGTGAAAAAATCCGCTCAGTCATCATCGAGGGCGACAGTTTTCATCGCTACGACCGCGCGGAAATGAAGGCCAGGATGGCCGCCGCCGAAGCGGCCGGAGATAAAAATTTCAGTCATTTCGGGCCCGACAACAACCTGTTCGAGGACCTGGAAGCGATGTTCGCGAACTACGCCAGGAACGGCACCGGGCGGCACCGGAAGTACCTGCACGATCACGACGAAGCCGCGCCCTACCACCAGGAGCCGGGCACGTTCACGCCCTGGGAAGACCTGCCGCAGGACACGGACCTGTTGTTCTACGAGGGCCTGCACGGCGGCGTGGTGCACGAAGCGGTCAACGTCGCCCAGTATCCGGACCTGCTGATCGGCGTGGTGCCCGTGATTAACCTGGAATGGATACAGAAGCTGTGGCGCGACAAGGCCAAGCGCGGGTATTCGACCGAAGCGGTGACCGATACCATCCTGCGCCGCATGCCCGACTACGTGACCCACATCTGCCCGCAATTCTCGCGCACGCACGTCAACTTCCAGCGCGTGCCCTGCGTGGACACCTCGAACCCGTTCATTGCGCGCGAAATTCCGGCGCCGGACGAAAGCTTCGTCGTGATCCGTTTTGCCAATCCCAAGGGCATCGATTTTCAGTACCTGCTGGCCATGGTGCACGACTCCTTCATGTCGCGCGCAAATACCATCGTGGTCCCTGGCGGAAAGATGGAACTGGCCATGCAGCTGATCTTCACGCCCTTCATCTTGCGCATGATGGAGCGCAAGCACCGTGCCCTGAACGCCCTCTGAGAAAGGACTGCCATGGATACCCGCGCTTCTCACACGTTGGAACCACGCACCGCCGTCTCCCCGGAAGCACTGGCCGACACCCTGCGTTTCCTGACCGCGGATGCAGTGCAGCAGGCCCAGTCCGGCCATCCCGGCGCGCCGCTGGGCATGGCGGAGATCGCCGAAGTACTGTGGCGCCGCCACCTGCGGCACAATCCGGCCAACCCGCAGTGGATCGACCGCGACCGCTTCGTGCTGTCGAATGGCCATGCGTCGATGTTGCTGTACGCGCTGCTGCACCTGACCGGCTACGATCTGCCGATCGAAGAACTGAAACGCTTCCGCCAGCTTGGTTCACGCACCCCCGGCCATCCCGAAACCGGCCTGACGCCGGGGGTGGAAACTACCACAGGGCCCCTGGGGCAGGGACTGGCGAATGCGGTCGGTATGGCGCTGGCGGAAAAACTGCTGGCACAAACTTTCAATCGGCCTGGCCATACGGTGGTCGACCACCGCACCTGGGTGTTCCTGGGGGACGGCTGCCTGATGGAAGGAATCAGCCACGAAGCCTGCTCGCTGGCCGGCACCCTGGGACTGGGAAAACTGGTCGCCTTCTACGACGACAACGGCATTTCGATCGACGGCGCGGTCGACGGCTGGTTCAAGGACGACACGCCGCGTCGCTTTGCCGCCTATGGCTGGCAGGTGATCGACAATGTCGATGGTCATGACGCCGATGCCATCGATCGGGCGATTGCCGAGGCCAGGTCGCAGCACAGCCGGCCGACCCTGATCTGCTGCAAGACCGTGATCGGGTACGGCGCACCGACCAAGGCGGGCGGCCACGACGTCCACGGCGCGCCGCTCGGCAACGAGGAAATTGCGGCCATGCGCGCGCTGAAACGCTGGTCTTCTCCGCCATTCGAGATCCCTGCGGACGTGGCCGAGGCCTGGGATGCGCGCGCGGCCGGCAGCCAAGCCGAGCACGAGTGGGAATTGCGCATGGCCGCCTACCGCGAAGCTTATCCTGAACTGGCCGGCGAACTGCTGCGCCGCAGCGCCGGGACCTTGCCGGCCGGATGGCCGGCGCGCCTCGGTCAGCTGGCCGCAACGGCCGCCGAGCTGCAAGGCAAGCTCGCCACCCGCAAGGCCTCGCAGATCGTGCTCGCCCACATCGCCGAGGCGCTTCCCGAACTGTTCGGCGGTTCGGCCGACCTCAGCAGCTCCAATTTGACCAGCGTCGAGGCGTCAAGCTGGGTCAACCACCATGGCGCCGGCAACTACCTCAGCTATGGCGTGCGCGAGTTCGGCATGGCGGCCATCATGAACGGCATGGCGCTGCATGGCGGCTTCATTCCCTACGGCGGTACCTTCCTGACGTTTTCCGACTATGCGCGCAACGCCATCCGGATGGCCGCGCTGATGAGGCGCCGCGTGATCCACGTGTTGACCCATGATTCGATCGGCCTGGGCGAGGACGGACCGACCCACCAGCCGGTGGAACACCTGGCCAGCCTGCGGCTGATTCCGAACAACCGCGTATGGCGCCCCTGCGATGGCGCGGAAACCGCGCTTGCCTGGCAGGCGGCGCTGGTGCGCACGGACGGCCCGACTTGCCTGGTGCTGTCGCGGCAGGCCCTGGCGGGCTGCACGCGCACGGCGGCGCAACTCGACGCCATCGCCCGCGGCGGCTATGTGCTGCTGGAGTGCACGCAGCCTCAGCCGGATCTGGTGCTGGTGGCGACCGGTTCGGAAGTGGAAATTGCCATCGCTGCGGCGCGCCAGCTTGCCCAGCAAAATGTTGCCGTGCGCGTCGTGTCGATGCCCTGCGTCGAGCTGTTTTATGCACAGGACGAGGCGTACCGCAACCTGGTGTTGCCGCACGGTGTGCCCCGGGTGAGCGTGGAAGCGGGGGCCACCTGGTTCTGGCGCGGCGTCGTCGGCGACGGGGGCGTGGCCATCGGTATCGACGGTTTTGGCGAATCGGCGCCGGCGCCGCAACTGTACGAACATTTCGGGTTGACGGCCGCGCAGGTAGTCCAGCGCGCGATGTCGCTGATCGGGGAGGCTGCGTAATGGCGCGCGACGACGACACCGGGCAGGCGGTCCTGGTCGATCTCGACGGTACCATGGTCGATACCGCGCCGGACATCGTCGAGGCCGTCAACCGCATGATGCTGGACTCGAGCGCCCCGCCGCTGCCCTTCGACATGGTCCGCGGATTCATCGGCAACGGTGTGCCCACCCTGATTCGGCGGGTGCTGCGGGCAAGCGGTGCCGCGTGCCGCGACGAACGGCTGGCGCTGCAGTGTTTCCTCCGGCATTACCGGGACACCAATGGACGCTTCGGTCAGGTGTTTCCCGGCGTGCGCGAGGGCTTGCAGGCCTTGCGGCAGGCTGGCTACCGGCTGGGCTGCGTCACCAACAAGTTCCAGGAGCCGACCGCTGCCCTGCTGGACATCCACGCGCTGGCGCCCTGGTTCGACGTGGTGGTCGCCGGCGATACGCTGGACCAGATGAAGCCCTCTCCGGAGCCCTTGCTGCACGCCTGCCGCGCCCTGCATGCAAGCCCGGAGCGCTGCGTGCTCGTCGGCGATTCGGATGTCGACGTCGCGGCGGCGCAGGCCGCGCGGATGCCGGTCTATATCGTGCGCTATGGCTACCCGGGTGGGGACGGGCACGACGCCATGCAATGCGACGCCTTGATCGATTCGCTCGAGGACTTGCCTGCGATTCTGCGCGCGCAAACGGCAGGGGTGAAGCTTGCTGCCGTTCGCTAGCGCGTATCGCCACCACCCGGCTTGTCCGGCGTCTCCTTCGCCAGGTCCTGCACGGTGCTGCCCTTGCCCACGGCGGCATCGGTCGCTCCCTCGGCGCCCTGGTCGGCACCTCCCGCCGAGGTTCCCGGTTTGCCGCCCGCTGCGGCCGCCCCCATGCTGCCGGGGCTGTTTTCGCCCGAGGATTTACCCTCGGTTCCGCCCGGAATCGGACCGCCCGCGCTGCCACGGCTGCTTTGCGGCGCACCGGCCGGCCCGACGTTGCTTTCCGGAGACGAACGGACGATGCCGCTCTCGCGGCTTTCGCCAGCGCCGGGGCCGCCCGTGTAGTGGCCGGAGTTCGACCCGCCTTCTTGTCGTTGCTGGTTCTGGCCGGTGTCGGCATCGGCCTCACGCCGGCCCGACAGCGAGTCCGGCCCCGGGCTGGCCGCACCGCGGTTGCCGCCCCCTCCATCGACTTGTTTGTTTCCTGCCATGTTGACCCCCCTCATGCGTGATGACTGGTGGGATCGATGGTAGTCCTTTGCGCAGACTCTCCAATAGGAGGGAGGGCTGACGCGGTGTAGGCGGCTTCGCACGACGTGTTCGGAAAGCAGTTCAGACTTGTTTCCAGTTCAATTGGGCTTTGTTGAGCAAATCGAGCGAAGGCCGAGCGGACGCTATTTGTAGTTCGTTTTATAACACTGGGACCGTAACCGGGGTGCCCAGCCGAGTAAAGCGGTTTAGCACGGCAGCCCGCACTTGGAG
>JBBWZO010000261.1:0-4702 GCA_039649125.1 Massilia sp.
GACTTCTTCCATTCCGGCATCTGCTCGCGCAGGAAGGTCTGGATGTTGTCGGCCAGTTCCTGGAACACGGTCGAGGTCGTGCGGCCGCAGCCCGGGCAGGCGATCACCATCGGCGTGAACTTGCGCAGGCCCATCGTCTGCAGGATTTCCTGCGAGACGACGACTTCCTTGGTGCGGTCGCCGCCCGGCTCGGGCGTGAGCGACACGCGGATCGTGTCGCCGATGCCTTCCTGCAGCAGCACCGACAGGGCCGCGGTCGAGGCGACGATGCCCTTGCTGCCCATGCCGGCCTCGGTCAGGCCCAGGTGCAGCGGGTAGTCGCAGCGGCGCGCCAGTTCGCGGTACACCGCGATCAGGTCCTGCACCGCCGACACCTTGCACGACAGGATGATCTTGTCGCGCGCCAGGCCGATTTCCTCGGCGCGCACGGCGTTCTCGATGGCCGAGGTGATCAGCGCTTCATACATGACCGCCTGGGCGCTGAACGGATTCGCGCGCGCGGCGTTCTCGTCCATGATGCGCGCCAGCAGCGACTGGTCGAGGCTGCCCCAGTTGACGCCGATGCGCACCGGCTTGTCGTGCTTGATCGCCACTTCGATCATCTGCGCGAACTGGGCGTCGCGCTTGGCGCCCTGCCCCACGTTGCCCGGATTGATGCGGTACTTCGAGAGCGCGGCGGCGCACTCCGGGAAGTCGCGCAACAGGATGTGGCCGTTGTAGTGGAAGTCGCCGACCAGCGGGACATCGATCTCCATCCTGTCGAGCTGCTCGCGGATCGCCGGCACGGCCGCGGCCGCCTCCGGGTTGTTCACGGTCAGACGCACCATCTCGGAGCCGGCACGCGCCAGTTCCTTGATCTGGATTGCGGTGCCGATCACGTCGGCGGTGTCGGTGTTGGTCATCGACTGCACCACCACCGGGGCGTCGCCACCGATCCAGACCTTGCGCTCGCCGTGCTGGACCAGCACGCGGCGGCTGGCGCGGCGCGCCATCGGACCGGAAGGAATTGGCAGGTTCGTAGAAGTCATCGCTTTGCTCGTTAATCCGTTGTTCCAGGGCGCCGGCATGGCCGTGCTGGCCGAGTACCGTGCCGCGCCTCCTTGTTCACCTTACTTCAGCGCGACGCGCGCGATCGTCTTGCCCGGCACCGGCGGCAGCGCGACGGCCGCGCCACGCAGCGTGGCGGACACGCCACCCGGGTTGCCGACCACCAGCGTGGCCGCGCCCGGAATCTCGACCGTCTCGGTGCTGCCCGCGCGCACCAGGCGCGAGATCAGCGCCTTGCCGCCTTGCGGACGCACTTCGATCCACGAATCCTCGCGCACGGTCAGCACGAGGGTATTCGCGCCGGCCGGTGCCGGAGCGGCTGGCGTGGCCACGGTGGTGGCCGCAGTCGCCGGCGCAGTCGTTGTCACTTGAGCGGCACCGGCCGGCGTGGCGCTTGCCCCCGGCGGCACGGCGGCCGGGGCGGTGGCGCCGGCGGCGCCGGTGGTGCCTGCGGCCGTGCCGGCGTCGCCGCCCGGGGCCGGAACCGAGATCAGCGGCACCGACGGGTTATGCACGGCATCCGGCATCTGCCCGCTGTTGCCCGGGACCGTGATCTCGACCGGCGCGTTGAGCGCGTCGCCATTGCCCGGCGTGCCGCTGCCCGGCAGCGAGACCAGGCCGAAATGCCAGACCGCGGCACCGGCCGCCAGCAGCACGGCGGCGCCTGCGATCCAGGCCAGCGGCACGCTGGAGCGCTTGCCGTGGGTCGGATAGCGCGAGTGCGAGAACGAGGCCCGGCGGTCGCGGCGCACCGGGGTACCGGCCGCCTCGGCCGGGACAGGGCTGTCCATCGGGATCATCGCCACCAGCGGCGCCGGGTCCAGGCGCAGGATCTTGGCATAGGCGCGCACGAAACCACGCGTCACGGCGGGGCTCGGCAGGGCTGCGTAGTCGCCCTTCTCGATCGCCACCACCTGGCGCACCGCCAGCTTGAGCTGCTCGGCCACCTGCTCGACGGTCCAGCCCATCGCCTCGCGCTGGGTGGCGAGGGCGGCGCCTGGATGGCGTGCGTGGTTGTCCGGCGTGGCGCTCTGGTCTGCGCGCTCTGAAGTCATAATCGTCTCACTCATCAAATGCCCCGCGCTCGTACGCCAGGTATTCGGGCGAGCCGGGGAAGCGCCGCCGCAGCTGCGCCGCCAGGCTGGCCTCCATCGAGCGTTCGCCCAGTTTGCGCTGCACCCGCAGGGCGAGCCACAGCGCATCGGCGGACAGGGTATCGAGCTTCGACACCTCTGTCAGGCGGTTAATGAAAAAACCGGCACGCTGGTAATCGCGCCGCTCGTAGTAGACCCGGGACAATCCGGCCAGGGTGGCCGGCAGCTCGGGGTTGTAACGCAGCGCATCGAGCAGGTAGCGCTCGGCCGCGTCGTATTTCTTCGTTTTCAGGCTGCACACACCGGCGTTCACGAGTGCGCTCACCGGCGTCTGGTAGGACGGGTTCTTCAACGCGGCCTCGAAGTGGCGCATGGCCGGCTCCGGGCGGTTAGCCGTCTGGCACAGGAAGGCGCCGTAGTTGTTGGCCAGTTCCGGATTGCGCGGCGCCAGGCGCAGCGCGTGCTGGTAGTTGTCGTCGGCCAGCGGCACCTGCCCCATCGCGGTATAGATCAGCGCGCGCATGCCGTAGGCGTCGGCGTAATCGGGATCGGCGGCAAGCGCCTGCTTGATTTCGTCGAGGGCGATCTCGTATTTACCCTGCTGGTAGTAGCCGACCGCCAGTTGCAGGCGGATCGCGGCGCGCTTCTCCAGCGCCGTCTGGTCGGAGGCGGTTTTCAGTTCGGCGCCGCCGTCGCCGGGCGCGGCGCAGGCCGCCAGCAGGCAGACCATGAGGGCGGACGCAAGGCGTCCCGGCAGGGAACGAGCGGGCATGGCCCGGCCCTTCGCAGCCTCTCTCATGTGCCTGCCTGCCGCGGCGAGTTTCAAGAAGGAATCTCCACGATGCGGCCGAAGTCGGCGCCGAATTTCTTCTGGTACTCGGCCATCTTTTCCATGCGCTGGGCCACGCGGGTGCGGTCCTGCACTTCCCCGGCCAGCTGGCCGCAGGCGGCATCGATGTCGTCGCCGCGCGTCTTGCGCACGGTGGTGACGATGCCGGCGTCCATCAGCACCTGGGCGAAGGCCTTGATGCGCGGATTCTTCGAGCGCGTCAGGCCCGATTCCGGGAACGGGTTGAACGGAATCAGGTTGAACTTGCAGTTCACCCCGACCACCGGGTCGTTCACCAGCGCGATCAGTTCGCGCGCATGCTCGTCGCTGTCGTTGAAGCCGTCGAGCATGCAGTACTCGAAGGTGATGAAGTCACGCGGCGCAAATTCGAGGTAGCGCTTGCACGCGGCCATCAGTTCGCGCAGCGGGTATTTCCTGTTCAGCGGCACTAAAACATCGCGCAGGGCGTCGTTCGACGCGTGCAGCGACACGGCCAGGGCCACGGGACAGTCCTGGGACAGCTTGTCGATGTTCGGCACCACGCCCGAGGTCGACAGGGTCACGCGGCGGCGCGACAGGCCGTAGGCGTTATCGTCGAGCATCATCTTGAGCGCGGTGACGGTCGGCTCGTAGTTCAGCAGCGGCTCGCCCATGCCCATCATCACCACGTTGGTGATCTGGCGCTCGCCCTTCGGGCCCGGCTCGATGCCTTTCGTGCGGCGCAGTTCGAACTCGGCCATCCACAGCTGGCCGATGATCTCGGACACGGTCAGGTTGCGGTTGAAGCCCTGCTTGCCTGTCGAGCAGAAACGGCAGTTCACGGCGCAGCCGGCCTGGGTCGAGATGCACAGCGTGCCGCGATTTTCTTCCGGGATGAACACGGTCTCGACCGCATTGCCGTTGCCGACGTCGACCAGCCACTTGCGGGTACCGTCGCTGGAGGTATGGTCGCTGATGATGCCCGGCGCGCGTACTTCGGCGCGGGTCTTCAGTTTTTCGCGCAGCGACTTGGCGAGATCCGTCATGTCGTCGAAGCTGCTGGCTCCGAACTGGTGAATCCAGCGCTGCAGTTGCTTGGCGCGAAACGGCTTCTCACCCAATTCGGCGCAGTAAGCGACGAGTTGCGCGGGATCGAAGTCCAGCAGGTTGGTGAGAGTCGTCATGATTATCCTGTGTCTTTCCAAATGAACCCGCTCGCGCCGACCCTGTGGTCGTGGGCGAGCGGGTGTAATACAAATCAGCCCGAGAGCTGCGTCACGCGCAAAATTAACGCGAGTAGACGTTCAGTGCCGGGAAGAAGTAAGCGATTTCGACGGCGGCGGTTTCAGCAGCGTCCGAACCGTGCACGGCGTTGGCATCGATCGAATCGGCGAAATCGGCGCGGATGGTGCCGGCTTCTGCCTTCTTCGGGTCGGTGGCACCCATCAGGTCGCGGTTCTTCAGGATCGCGCCTTCGCCTTCGAGCACCTGGATCATCACCGGACCTGAGATCATGAAGTTGACCAGATCCTTGAAGAATGGACGCGCTGCGTGCACGGCGTAGAAGCCTTCGGCTTCAGCTTGCGACAGCTGGGTCATGCGGGCGGCAACGATCTTCAGGCCAGCGCCTTCGAAGCGGCTGTAGATTTGGCCGATCACGTTTTTTGCAACTGCGTCTGGTTTGATGATCGACAGGGTGCGTTCGATTGCCATGTAAAAACTCCAATAAAAAGAAAGGTTTAAATCGAGAAGA
>JBBWZO010000267.1:0-23864 GCA_039649125.1 Massilia sp.
GGGCCTGACCGGCTTCGCCCACCTGTTCGAGCACATGATGTTCGCCGGCAGCAAGCACCTGCCGCGCGGTCTCGCCGACCGCCTGATGGAAGGCGCCGGCGCCAGCGACAGCAACGGCAGCACCGACTACGACCGCACCAATTACTACGACACGGTGCCCTCGAACCAGCTGGAACTGGCCTTGTGGGTGCATGCCGACCGCATGGGCTACCTGCTCGACGTGCTGGACCAGAAATCGCTCGCCAACCAGCAGGACGTGGTGCGCAACGAGCGCCGCGAGAGCGTCGAGAACGAGCCCTACGGGATCGTCGAGGAAGCGTTCAACCACGCCCTGTTCCCGAAGGACCACCCCTACCGCGCCGCGGTGATCGGCTCGCACATCGACATCCAGAACGCCAGGCTGGAGGATGTGCGCGACTTCTTCACCCGTTACTATGGGCCGAACAACGCCAGCATCGTGATCGCCGGCGACATCGACAAAGCGAAAACACGCGCCCTGGTAACGAAATACTTCGGCAGCCTGCGCCGCGGCCCGGCGGTGGTGCGTCCGACAGTGAGCACGCCGCCGATCACCAGCGAGCGGCGCCTGGTGGTGCCGGACCGGGTCGAACTGCCGCGCGTGTACATGGGCTGGCTGACCCCGCCCGCTTACCGGCCGGGGGACGCCGAACTGGCGGTGCTGGCCCAGATCCTGGCCGGCGGCAAGTCGAGCCGGCTGTATAAATCGCTGGTCTACGAACGCCAGATCGCGCAGGACGTGGACGCCAACCAGGATTCGCGCGCCTTGACTTCCACCTTCACGATCGAGGTGACGGCGCGCACCGGCCACACTCCGGCCGAACTGGAAGCGGCGATCGACGCCGAGCTGGCGGCCCTGCGCGACAACGGACCGCTTGAGGCGGAAGTCGAACGCGCGCGCAACCAGATCGAGACGGCAATGCTGAGCTCCCTGGAAAAGCTGGGGGGCGACGGCCTGGCCGACCAGCTGAACCACTACAACCAGTACACGGGCGACCCCGGCTACCTCGCCAAGGACATGGCGCGGCTGCGCCAGATCACCGCGCTCGATGTGCGGAGGGCGGCGCGCACCTGGCTGCAGGAGCGCGCACGCGTGCTGGTGGCGGGCGTGCCGGGCATCCCGGAACTGCCGCCCGATCCGCCCGTGCCGAAAACGCCGAAAGCGCGCGGCGCGGCCGCCAAGGCGGGACCGGGCGGCATCAACGAAGCCGAGGCCTGGCGCGCCGAAATGCCGAAGGCCGGGCCGGCGCCGCGCATGCACCTGCCGCAGGGCGAAGCGTTCACCCTGGCCAACGGCCTGACCGTGATCCACCACTACAATCCGGCGCTGCCGCTGGTGTCGGCCGAACTGGTAGTGCGCAGCGGGTCGGACGCGAATCCCCCGACGCTGCCGGGCCTGGCGGGCTTTACCGCGCAGATGCTCACCGAAGGCACGGCCACGCGCAGTGCCCCGCGGATTGCCGACGAAATTGCCCAGCTGGGCGCCTTCCTCGACGCCGACAGCGGCACGAATGCCTCGGCCGTGTCGCTGCTGGCGCTGCGCGCGAACTTCGGCGCCGCGCTCGGGGTGCTGGCCGACGTGGTGCGCAACCCGGCCTTCCCGACCGCCGAAGTCGAGCGCCAGCGCGCCAGCCGCCTGGGGGAACTGATGCAGCAGCGCGACGAACCGGAGATGGTCGCCGCGCTGGCCGGGGCCGGCGCCCTGTACGGCGCACGCCACCCCTACGGCTACGGCCAGCTCGGCACCGAACCGGGCATCCGCGCCGTCACGCGCGACGACCTGCTGTCGTTCTGGCGCCGCCATTACGTGCCGCACAACGCGGCGCTGGTGGTGGTGGGCGACCTCTCGCGCAGCGAACTGAAGGCACTGGCGGAGGCGCGCTTCCTCGGGTGGAAGGGAGAGGAAGCGCCGCCGGTGGCGCCCGGCACCCCGGACACCACCGCTGCGCGGGTCGTTCTCGTCGACCACCCCGGCGCGGGCCAGACCGCGCTGCGCCTGACCAGCATCGGCGCCGAGCGCGACACGCCGCTCTACCCGGCGCTGGAAGTCATGAATGCGGCCTTCGGCGGCCTGTTCACCAGCCGCATCAACCAGAACCTGCGCGAAGACAAGGGGTATACCTATGGCGTGTACTCGGGCTTCCGCTACGACCGCACGCCCGGCCCCTTCGTCATCGCCGGCAGCGTGCGCGCCAACGTCACCGGCGCCTCGGTAGCCGAACTGCTGCGCGAGGCACAGGCGATGGTCGACAAGCCGCTGGGGCCGGCGGAGCTGGCCGGCGCCCGCAACGCCGAGCTGCTGTCGCTGCCGAACCGTTTCGAAACCAACAGCGACATCGGCGCCAGCCTGGCCGAGACCTTCATATACGGCCTGCCGCTCGATTACTACAGCGCCCTGCCCGCGCGCCTGGCGGCGGTGACGGCGGCCGACGTGCAGGCGGCGGCGAAGCGCTACCTGGATCCGCGCCGCCTGGTGGTGGTGGCCGTAGGCGAGCGCAAGCGCATCCTGCCGCAGCTGGACAAGCTGAAACTGGGCCCGGTCGAACTGCGCGACAGCGAGGGGCAGCTGATCGACAATCGGGCGCGTCCATGAGCGGCGCCGTGCACGCACAGGGAGGCGGCGCGGCGCTGCTGACCGATGAGCGGGTGGTCGATGCCTGGTCGCGCAACAGCGATCCCTGGATCGCGGCGGTACGCGGCCGCGAGATCGCAAGCCGGCGCCTCGTGACCGATGCGGCGATCGTCGCGGCGGTACGGGCGCGCTCCCCGCGCACCGGCGTCGACCTCGGCTGCGGCGAAGGCTGGCTGGTGCGGGCGCTGCCCGAAGTAGACATGGTCGGAGTCGACGCCATCGCCGGCCTGGTCGATGCGGCGCGGCGTGCCGGCGGCGGCGATTTCCGGGTGATGTCGTATGAGGAGATCGCGGCGGGCTCCCTGCGCCTGGCGGTCGATGTCGCCGTCTGCAATTTCTCCCTGATCGGAAACGAAGCAGTGAACGGCCTGTTCAAGGCGGCGTCAAGTTACCTGCGTCCCGGCGGCAGCCTGGTCGTCCAGACCGTCCACCCGCTGGCCGCCTGCGGCGACGCGCCCTATGTCGACGGCTGGCGCGAGGGCAGCTGGGCCGGTTTCAGCAGCGATTTCGCCGACGCGCCGCCCTGGTACTTCCGCACGCTGGCCGGCTGGATCGCCCTTTTTATCGACAACGGCCTGCGCTTGGTCGAGGTGCGCGAACCGGTCCACCCGGAGACGGGCAAGCCGCTATCGCTGATCCTGGTGGGTGAGTTGCCGGGCTGACGCGCAAAACGCCGACGCCTCGCGTAGGGTGGACGGCTCCACCCGCTAACAGGCAAACCTGCGGCAGCTGCGCCGTCCACGCATTCAAACCCTGTCAGCAAGACACAACGCGGGCTTGCACGGGATGCGTAAACTGTCGGGCCGATTGCGCGCCCAGACCGCAGCTCCCGACTGCCCCGGTTGTGCGTTTCCCGGTCGTGGGGATGCCCCGTGCTTATTGCTTCGCCGGCGTGAGCTCGATCTCCTGCACCTTGGGCTCGTGTTCGGGCGTGAGCGTGAATTTGACGTTCAAGGTGCCGCGCTCGCCGATCAGCGCGAAGCTGCCGCGCAACTGGTTTTCAGCCTTGATCGGGCCGACCGACGTAAGCTTCCCGATCGGATCGAGCTTTTCCCGCGCGTGCACAATCCAGTCTTCGCGCGAGCGGTCGAGGAAGAAGTTTTCGGCCGCGATCGCATTCCCAAGGGACGCGTCCCACGACTGCACCAGTTGCGCCACTTGCGTATGGCGCTTAGCCAGGATCGGCGAGACGACAACCGGCGGCGGACCAAGATCGGCACGCTCGATCAGCATGTACAGCGCCTTGCCCGTGCGTCCGTATACCGG
The DNA here is from genome assembly GCA_039649125.1 of Massilia sp. Classification (GTDB taxonomy): domain Bacteria; phylum Pseudomonadota; class Gammaproteobacteria; order Burkholderiales; family Burkholderiaceae_D; genus Telluria. The sequence goes on from JBBWZO010000267.1 coordinate 3,917, forward strand.
TCCGTAGCGCAGGTTGGTGAAGGCAAAGACCCCCACCCCGTGATGCGGCGCGAACATGTATTGGCTGCCAAAGCCGGGCAGCCCGCCTCCGTGGCCGGCTGTCACCACATTGCTGCTGTCGCGCCACCCTGCCAAGCCGTAGCTGTAGAAGCCCACCCGCGGATTCGGCGTTTTGCCGTCAAGCATGGTGGCCTTGGCGGCCAAGCCTTCGAGCACGTGCGGCTGATGCATCTCGCGTACCGAGGCACGGCGCAGCGGTCCGCGATCCGGATCGCTGCGGGCCGGCCAGGCGTCCAGGTGGAAGGCGACGTAGCGCGCGAAGTCCTCCGCCGTCGTGATCAGCCCGCCCATTGCGGCGCCGTCGCCATCGGGCAGGATCGGTTCCGCCTCCCAGCGGTCGCGCTCCCAGCGGTAGCCCAGCGCGAGCTTTCCCGGCGCAGCCTGCGTATATTCCCAGCGCGTGTTGTTCATCCCCAGCGGGCGCAGGATCTCGCGCGTGACGACATCCTGGAAGCGCATGCCGGACACCTTGCTCACCACCTTGCCGAGCATGATGTATCCGAGGTTGCTGTACTCGTAGCTGACTCCGGGCGGATTCGAGAAGGACAGCCCGGCACCAATCAGCTGTTCGATCCTGGCATTGGAAATGGCCATCTGGCGGTCGCCCCAGGGATTGTCCTCGGGCAGCCCGGTGGTCATGGTCATCAGCTGGCGAATCGTCAGCGCAGGCGAGTCGGTCGTCGGCAGCCGGACTCGGCGCAGTTCGGGCAGGTAATTGGCGACCGGATCGTCGAGGCGCAGCTTGCCCTGGTCACGCAACTTCAGCGCCGCCATCGCCACAAAGCTTTTGGTCATCGAGGCGATACGGAATTCGGTTGAAGTGGTCGCGGGGATCTTGCGCTCGACATCGGCCAGGCCGAGCGAGCGGGCATGCACCAGCTTGCCGTCCAGGACCACGCCGTACACCAGGCCCGGCAGGTGCTCCTTGCCGGCAAGGTCTGCATACATCTTGTCTATTTCGGGAAGCAGCGCAGCCACGCGTTCGCTACGGCCCGGAGCGGGCGCCTGCGCGTAGCCATTCGCGACGGCGACCGTGCCAAATGCGAAAACAAGGCTACACAAGATACGGCAAGATCGTTGGTTCATGCGGGTCTCTTCTCCGGTAAGCGCGACGCTGGAGAAAAGATTATGCCCTGATTTTCATGCCATCAAGCAAACAAAAAAAGTAAAGCCGTTCAGCTTGACTGAACGGCTTTACTGTCGTGCGACGGGCTTTGCGCTAGCGATCAAGCCCGCGCTGAAATCAACCGAGAGGATTGATCGTAAATGCCGGCATTGCCGCCTTATCGCGGGCGCATTCCAGGAATTTATCGGAAGTGATCAAGGCTTCGTTGATCGTCACGTCCATGTCGAGGTAACGGTAGGTACCGAGGCGGCCGACAAAGGTCACGTTGCTTTCCTGCTGCGCGAGGTTGATGTAACGCTCGAGCTGTTCCTTGTCGCGCGCCATGCGGATCGGATAGTAAGGAATATCCTTTTCTTCGCACTGGCGGCTGTATTCCGCGTACATGATCGACTTCTCGTGCTGTTCCCACGGCGAGAAGTGTTTATGTTCGGTGATGCGGGTGTACGGCTGTGCGTTGTCGCAGTAGTTGATGACCGCGTTGCCCTGGTAGTCGCCGGTGTCGCGGAAGGTTTCGAAGTCGAGCGTGCGGTACGGCAGGCGGCCTTCGGCATGCTTGAACCAGGCGTCGATCGGGCCGCTGTAGAAGACGTGGTCGTAGTCCGCTTTCAGGGCCGGGTCGAAACGGGTGTTCAGGTGCACGGTCACGCCCGGCACGTCGAGGATGTTCTGCACCAGCGCCGTATAGCCTTCGGCCGGCATGCCCTGGTACTTGTGGCTGAAGTAATTGTCGTCGTAATTGAAGCGCACCGGCAGGCGCTTCAGGATGCTGGCCGGCAATTCGCTCGGCTGCAGGCCCCATTGCTTGACGGTATAAGTTTTAAAGAAGGCTTCGTACAGGTCGCGGCCGACGAAGCGCAATGCCTGTTCTTCGAAGGTTTGCGGGTTTTCGATCGATTTATCGCCCAAGGTCATCAGGAACTCCTCCGCCTCTTTCGGGCGGAAGGTTTTATTGAAGAACTGGTTAATCGTCAGCAGGTTAATTGGCAGCGTAAAAACTTTGCCATTGGTAATAGCCTTGACGCGATTCACGTAGGGTTTGAATTCGGCATAGCGATTCACGAATTCCCATGCGCGTTCATTATCCGTATGGAAAATATGGGGACCATACACGTGCAGCATGACGCCGGTTTCGGCATCGCGCTCGGAGTGGCAATTACCGGCAACATGCGGCCGCGATTCGAACACCTCAACGGTATAGCCAGCCTTGGCCAGCTGGTTTGCAATCACAGCCCCGGAGAACCCAGCGCCAACAATGGCGATATTCTTTGTCATTTATCTATCCTAACTATGATTAGTTGTCCCTTCGGCGCATAGAGCGTAAGGCCCTGACGCACCGCGCCAGCCCAAGTCTCGGGCTGCATTCCGTAACGAACAAACGTTTATCTCCGCCAGCAATTCCCAATAAACAACTAGAGCTGAATTAGAGAAATTTTATTGATTTAATTCAACGCTTTACCCTTATTTGGGAGTTCAACTGTTTTTAATTATTAATACAACGATAATTATAAGCGTCACTTCGGTTTACCCCCCGTTCGATAGACTTGCCTCGAAATGAAGGGTTCGCCAGCATCCCCACGCTTGTTGTGCGGCCTCAGCCTCCGCCAGCGGACAGCGCTTGCCGAACCGGAGCACATGCACTAACATGTGAACATCTATTCACATGTTAATGATGAACAAACCCGACGACCCCGATCACGCCATCGAACAGGTGGCCGACCTGTTCCACCTGCTGGGCGACGCGACGCGGCTGCGCATCGTGCTCGCCTGCCTGGCCCAGCCGACCGCCGTAGGCGACATCGCCGCCGCCCTTACCCTGTCGAGCTCGCTGGTCAGCCACCATTTGCGCCTGCTGCGCGCGGCGCGCATCGTCAAGGCCGAACGCCAGGGCAAGCAAGTGTTCTACTCGGCCGCCGACGCCCACATCAGCACCCTGCTCGCCAACATGTTCGAGCACATCGCGGAACCTGCCAACGGAATCGAATCATGAGCCACGACCACCACCATCACGGCCACGATCACGGCCACGGGCACCATCACAGCCATGGCCACCATCACCAGCCGGTGCCGGGCCATGAACGCGCGTTCGCGCTGGCCATCGGCGTCAACACGGCGTTCGTGATCATCGAATTCGTCTACGGTTTCATCGCCAACTCGACGGCGCTGATGGCCGACGCCGGCCACAACCTGTCCGACGTGCTCGGCCTGGTGCTGGCCTGGGGCGCGGCCGTGCTGGCCAAACGGGCACCCGACGCCCGCTATACCTACGGCCTGCGCAGCTCGTCGATCCTCGCGGCGCTGGCCAACGCCCTGCTGCTGCTGCTGGCCTGCGGCGCGATCGCCTGGGAAGCCGCGCAGCGCTTTACGGCGCCGCCGCCGGTCGAAGGCATCACGGTGTCGGTCGTGGCCGCCATCGGCGTGGCGATCAATGGCTTCTCGGCCTGGCTGTTCATGGCCGGCAGCAAGGGCGACCTGAACATCCGCGGCGCCTACCTGCACATGGCGGCCGACGCGGCGATCTCGCTCGGGGTCGTGGTGTCGGGCCTGGTCATCATGGGCACCGGCTGGACCTGGCTCGACCCGGCGGTGAGCCTGGTGATCGTCCTGATCATCGTGGTCGGCACCTGGTCGCTGCTGCGCGAGTCGACCGGATTGATCATGGCGGCGGTGCCGGAGAGCGTCGACGCCGCGCGGATCCACGGTTTCCTGGCCGGGCGCCCGGGCGTGGCGGAGGTGCACGACCTGCACATCTGGGCCATGAGCACGACGGAAACGGCGCTCACCGCGCACCTGGTGATGCCCGGCGGCTACCCGGGCGACCGGGCGGTCGACGACATCGTGGTGCAGCTGCGCAAGGATTTTGCGATCCACCACTGCACCTTGCAAGTCGAGGAGGGAACCCTCACGCATGGCTGCGCGCTGACCGTGCAGCACGCATAATGGCTCTGTAGGGTGGACGGTTCCACCCGACTGCCTGCAGGGCGCGACCTCATTGCAGTCCACGCGTTCAGCGAACGCATGAAGGTCGCGAGGCTCTTGAAAGCTGGTTGAACGCGTGGACGGCGCCAACGCCGCGTCCGGGAACCGCTCGGGTGGAGCCGTCCACCCTACGAATCAGCCCGCCAGATTCGCAAACAAGGCCGTGCTCAGGTAGCGCTCGCCGAACGACGGAATGATCGTCACGATCACCTTGCCCGCATTTTCCGGACGCTGCGCCACCTGCACCGCGGCCCACAGCGCCGCACCGGACGAGATACCGACGAGCAGCCCTTCTTCGCGCGCGGCGGCGCGCGCCGTCTCGAAGGCGTTCTCGTTGCTGACGGCAATGATCTCGTCGTAAATGCCGGTATTCAGTACCTGCGGCACGAAACCGGCGCCGATGCCCTGGATCGGGTGCGGCCCTTTAGTCCCCTTCGACAGCATCGGCGAGGCTTCGGGTTCGACGGCGATCGCCCGGAAGCCGGGTTTACGCTCCTTCAGCACTTCGCCCACGCCAGTGATGGTGCCGCCGGTACCGACGCCGGCCACCAGGATGTCGACCTTGCCGTCGGTGTCGCGCCAGATTTCCTCGGCGGTGGTGCGGCGGTGCACTTCCGGGTTGGCGGGATTGTTGAATTGCTGCGGCATGAAGGCCTTCGGATCGGCGGCGACGATTTCCTCGGCGCGGCGGATCGCACCGAGCATGCCTTCCGGCCCCGGCGTGAGCACGAGTTCGGCGCCATAGGCGCGCAGCAGCATGCGCCGCTCGTTGCTCATGGTTTCGGGCATGACCAGCTTGCAGCGGTAGCCGCGTGCGGCGCACACCATCGCCAGCGCGATGCCGGTGTTGCCGCTGGTGGGTTCGACGATGACGGTATCGGGACCGATCTTGCCGGCCGCCTCGGCGGCTTCGATCATGGCCAGGCCGATGCGGTCCTTCACACTGTGTGCGGGGTTGTGGAACTCGAGCTTGGCGAGGATCTCGGCGCCATTGCCGGCGCCATGGCGCCCCAGGTTGCGGATCCTGACCAGCGGTGTGTTGCCAATCAGCTCAGTGACATCGTTTGCGACTCGCATCCCGGTTCTCCTCGTTGGTGATGAAGGTGTGACTGTATAAGGTGTGACTTTATTTTACGCCCAGCAGTTCGACATCGAAAATCAGGTCCGTATCTGGCGGAATCATGCCGCCCGGCGCGCCGCGCTTGCCGTAGGCGAGCTGGCTCGGGATGATCAGGGTGCGCTTGCCGCCCACCTTCATGCCGGCCACGCCCTGCTCCCAGCCCTTGATGACGCTGCCGGCGCCGAGACGGAATTCGAGCGGCTCGCGGCCCGCGTCGAGCGAGGAATCGAACTTGCGTCCGCGCCCGGTTTTCGACAGGGGCTTGTGGAACCAGCCGGTGTAGTTGACCCGGACTTCCGAGCCCAGCGTGGCCTCTTTCCCCTTGCCGACGACGCGGTCGACGATCTGGAGCTGGGGTCCGCTCGCTTGCGGCGGAACGGGCTGGGCGGCGCCGGCGGTCGCGGCGGCCTGGGCGGCGGTACCCGCGGTGTCGGCGGCGCTGCCAGCCGCGGCCTGGCCTGCAGCCTGCTGCGAGGTGGCCGCGGCCTGGTCGGCGGCGCTTTGCACGCCTTCCTGGCGCACCGTGGTCGCCGCCTGGTCGGCGGCGGAGGCAGCAGCCTGGGGCGTGTTGGCCGGGGTGGCCGTGGTCGGCACGCCCTGCTGGGCGTTGGCGGCGGCGGCGGCCAGCAGCAAAGTGGCGAAGGTGGCGAAGGTGGTGCGACGCATCATGCAGGGCTCTTTCAAGGATGTCATTGCATCCTATGATAGCAAGCCCGCCCCGCCAGCGGTAGCCTGGGTACTCAGAACCTATCCCAGCAGGGAGGAGTCGTTGCTGGGATAGGTTCTTAAGCCGCGGCGGGCAGTTCCGTTTCCACGGGAACCGGCACAGCCACGGCGGCCTCGGCGGCCTCGGCCATCCTTCGCAGGATGTGGCCGGCGGCGATCATGCCGAAGCTGGCCGTCACCACCATGCTCGAGCCGAAACCGGCGCAGTTCAGGCCGGAGACGCTGGAACCGACCTCACATGCGTCGCCCTCTTCCGGGTAGCGCAGCGGCTCCATCGAGAACACGGCGTCGATATGGTATTTCTGCTTTTCGCCGCGCGAAAAACCGTATTGCGCGCGCAGCAGCTTGCGCACCTTCTTCAGCAGCGGCTCCTGCTCGGTACGGGCCAGGTCGCGCACCTCGATCTTCGTCGGGTCCAGCTGGCCGCCGGCGCCGCCGATCACGACCAGCGGCAGGGCTTGATCGCGGCAATACGCGATCAGCGCGGCTTTCGCCTTGACGCTGTCGATGGCGTCGACCACGTAGTCGAATCCCTTGCCATCCAACATCTGGGCAAGGTTGTCCGGATCGATGAAGTCCTCGACCAGGGTCACCTTGCAGAACGGGTTGATCTGCGCGATGCGGTCGCGCAGCGCCTCGATCTTCGGCTGGCCGATGGTCGAACTCAATGCCTGGATCTGGCGGTTGATGTTCGATTCGGCCACATTGTCGAGGTCGATCAGGGTCAGGTGGCCGACTGCGCTGCGCGCCAGCGCCTCGACGATCCACGAGCCGACCCCACCGACGCCGATCACGCAAACGTGCGCCGCACGGAAGCGTTCCAAGGCACGCTCGCCATACAGACGGGCGATGCCGCCGAAGCGGCGCTCGAAGTCGACTTCTTCTTCCAGCGCAGGGGCAAAGAGGGGGGCATTGATCGTATTCATCCGCCCATTTTACCGGACCCATCATTCGCAACTGCACTAAAATAGCTCTTAGTCAATCAAAAAACTTCCCTCTGTCAAAAATACGCAAATGAACGATTTCCTTCCCGACACTGCGCCCGGTTTCGACCAGCCGATCGCCGTGCTCAAGCATTGTCACGGACGCATTCGCAAGCAATTGGCAACGCTCGAGCGGCTGCTGTCTCACCTGCCCGAGCATGGCGCCGACGAGCAGGCGCGCCAGGCAGCAAGTGCCGTGCTGAAGTATTTCGAGAAGGCAGCGCACCTGCACCACGACGACGAGGAGCAGGACCTGATCCCGATGCTGCGCGCGGTGGCCCAGGGCGACGATGCCGCCACCCTGCAGGCGCTCGCTCCCGTGATCCTGCAGGACCACAAGGACATGGACGCCTTGTGGCAGGACCTGCACGAACAGCTCACCATGATTGCAGACGGCAGCGCGGGCGTCCTGTCGGCCTCGGCGGTACAGCGCTTCAGCCAGCGCTACACGGCGCACATGGAGCGCGAGGAAAGCACGCTGGCGCCGATGGCGCTGCGCCTGTTCACGCCCGAGCAGATGGCCCGGCTGGGCGCGGCAATGCAGGCGCGCCGGGGCATTGCGGCGGAGAATGGCGCACCGGGAACGGCAGCTGCGTCGGCCACTGCGGCAACGTCTATCGGCGAAGCCGTCGCCGACCTGCGCAAGGATTACGGCCAGGCCAGCCTGAACGAGGACGACGTGCTCGAGGACCCGATGCTGCAGTTCACGCGCTGGTTCGAGCAGGCCCTGAAGGCGCAGGTGAACGAACCGAATGCGATGAATGTCGCCACCGTCGGTCGCGATGGCCGGCCGAGCTCGCGCATCGTGCTGGTCAAGCAGTTCGACGAACGCGGCTTCACCTGGTACACCAACTATGACAGCCGGAAAGGCGAGGAACTGCGCGCCAATCCGTATGCAGCCCTGCTATTCTTTTGGAGCGAGCTTGAACGCCAGGTTCGCATCGAAGGCCGGGTCGAAACGACCTCGGCCGAAGAGAGCGACAAGTATTTCCACAGCAGGCCGTTGAAGAGCCGCCTGTCGGCGATCGCCTCCCAGCAGAGCGCGCCGATCGCACACCGTACGGCCCTGGAGCAGAACTACGAGGCGGTCGCGGCGCAAGCCGGCGACGCACCGGCCCGGCCGGCCAACTGGGGCGGCTTCCGCCTGGTGCCCGAGCGCATCGAGTTCTGGCAGGGACGGCGCTCGCGTTTCCATGACCGTATCGTCTACACGCGGCAGGAAGACGGCAGTTGGGCACGGCACCGTTTGCAACCTTAGGTTCCAGCCGGCTCTTTTTTCGCCGGCTCGTTCACAGCCGGAGGAATACGTGTTCACCGAAGCGAAGCTCAGCGCCTGGAGCTCAGGCGTACGCAGCAAGATGTCGCTGCCCTTGCGCGTGGAACTGTGGAACGGACAACATGTCGACCTGTCTTCCGAACCGCCGCGCGTCACCATCCGCGTTCCCAAACCCTCGAGCCTGCGCTACCTGCTCGCCCCCACGCTGTACAACCTCGGCCACGCCTACGTCGAGGGCGCGCTCGAGATCCGGGGCCGCGCCGCCGACATGATCCGCATCGGCAGCGAACTGGCGGCAACGAGCGGCAAGCCCGCGCGCCGCCCCAACCCCTTGTGGCGCTTCGCGTCCCATGTGCGCGAAAAGGACGCCGAGGCAATCCGTTACCACTACGACGTCTCGAACGCGTTCTACGCGGCCTGGCTCGATCCGAACATGGTGTATTCGTGCGCCTACTTCGAGGACGGCACCGAGGACCTGGCCACGGCGCAGACCAGGAAGATCGACCACATCCTGCGCAAGATCGACCTGCGGCCAGGCCAGACCCTGCTCGACATCGGCTGCGGCTGGGGGGCGCTGGCGATCCGCGCCGCGCAGCGCTTCGGCGCGCGCTGCGTCGGCGTCACCCTGTCGGAAAACCAGGCGCACCTGGCGCGCGAGCGCATCGCGCAGGCGGGCCTGGCCGGGCAAATCGAGATCCGGCTGCAGGATTATCGCGACGTGGACGGCCAATTCGACCGCATCACCAGCGTCGGCATGTTCGAGCACGTCGGGATCCAGCACCTGCCGGCCTATTTCGAGAAAATTTCAGGGCTGCTCGCGCCCGGCGGCCTAGTCATGAACCACGGGATCACGACGACCGATGTCGAGGAACGTTCGGCGCCGTATGGCGGTGGCGAATTCATCAACCAATACGTCTTTCCGCACGGCGAGCTGGCGCACCTGTCGGGGGTGGTCCAGGCGATGCAGCAGGGCGGGCTGGAAGTGCGCGACGTCGAGAACCTGCGCCGCCACTACGCGCGCACCTGTACGCTCTGGACGGAAAATTTCGAAGGCCGGGCCGAGGAAATCAGCCAGCTGACGGACGCGAAGCGGTTCCGCATCTGGCATGTGTACCTGGCCGGCTGTGCGTACGCCTTTGCGCACGACTGGATCAGCCTGTACCAGATCGTGTGCGGCAAGGCGGGGGAGGATCCAGGGCAGATGCCGTGGTCGAGGAGGTACATGTACCAGTAGGGTGGGCACCCCTGTGCCCACGCGGAACGATGAGCAGAGTTGGCGGTATTGATGCGTTCAGGAGACGCATTTAGCACGGCTAACTCTGTTCACGCTTCCGCGTGGGCACGGGGTGCCCACCCTACTTCATCCAGTGCTGGAAGGTCTTCCGGAATTTCGCCACCTTCGGCGCCACCACGAAGGCGCAATACCCCTGCATCGGGTGCTGGGCATAGTAATTCTGGTGATATTCCTCGGCCTTGTACCAGGTTTCCGCAGGCACCAGCTGGGTCACGATCGGCGCGTCCCAGACCGCGGCCATCTCCGCCATCACCTGGCGCGCCGTCGCCGCCTGCTGCTCGTCCTGGTAGAAGATCACGGACCGGTACTGCGGCCCGACGTCGTTGCCCTGGCGATCCTTGGTCGTCGGATCGTGGATCGTGAAGAAGATCTGCAGGATGTCGCGGTAGCTGATGACGCTCGGGTCGAATTCCAGACGCACCACTTCCGCGTGGCCAGTCGCTGCGCCGCACACCTGTTCGTAGGTGGGATTGACCACGTGTCCGCCCATGTAGCCCGATTCGACGCGCGTGACGCCACGCACTTCCAGGTACACCGCTTCCGTACACCAGAAACACCCGCCGCCGAGGATCGCCACCTCGGTTTGTCCTTGCTCGCTCATCGCATTCCCCACTCTGTTTTCGATGTCTTATGCTAGCGCAAAGGAGCGTCCGATGCAGGCGCGATAGGCGGCGGCGGCGTTGGCGCTGCGGCCGCCGGTGCGCCGTGGCGGCGTCGGCCAGTCGGCAGTGGCATAATGCATGCAACTTCCCAAGGTAACGATGAACACACGCTCTCCCCGCGCCACCAAGCGCGGTTTCGACTCCGCGCATTTCCGCCAGGCGCTGTCGCAGTTTGCGACCGGCGTCACCGTCATCACGACCCGTCTTTCCGACGGCAGCTTCCGCGGCCTGACCGCCAGTTCCTTCAATTCCGTCTCGCTCGATCCGCCGCTGGTGCTGTGGAGCCTGGGCGCACGCGCCAACAGCCTGCCCGTTTTCAGCGGCAATTCGCACTACGTCATCAACGTGCTCGCCGCCGGCCAGGAAGAGCTGGCGCTGCGCTTTTCGCGCCGCAGCGTCGAGAATCCTTTCGAAGGCATCGACTACGAACTGTCGCGCACGGGCTTGCCGATCCTGAAGGGCGTCACCGCCTGGTTCGAATGCCACAACCGCAGCCGCTATCCGGAAGGCGACCACGTGATTTTCGTCGGCGAAGTCGAGGATTGCGCCGTGCAGCCGCAGCCGGGCCTGCTGTTCCATGGCGGGCGCTTCGGCAGCACGTCGTAGGGTGGGCGGCTCGTAATTCAGGCCCCCAGCCTGAATTACCTCACGCGTTCAAATCACGTGTGAAATGCCCGCTCAGTTGATCTGGTACTGGTTGAACGCGTGGGCGTAATACACGGCACTGCCGTGTATTACCCCGCCCCCCTGCGTCCCCCGGTTCGTTGCACCGAAGCCACCCATCGTGGCGACAGCACTTCCGAAAAAAATGACAATGGCTGTCGCAGATGGAAAAGATGGCCAGACATGTCCTTTCTATATAATGGTCTGGCCCGGCGCGGCCGCTGCATTCGCGCCCGCCCTGCGCACGCCCCCAACTAGAACCACAGAGACAGGACCAATCCATGAACCACTCCGATTCGCCACGCAAGGCCGCTTTTCACTGGGATGACCCGCTGCTGCTCAACAGCCAGCTGACCGACGACGAGCGCATGGTGCGCGATGCCGCTGCCGCCTACTGCCAGGACAAACTGCAGCCGCGCATCCTCGAGGCCTTCCGCCACGAACAGATGGACACCTCGATCTTCCGCGAAATGGGCGAACTCGGCCTGCTCGGCCCGACCATTCCCGAGCAGTACGGCGGCCCCGGCCTGAACTACGTCGCCTACGGCCTGATCGCGCGCGAAGTCGAGCGCGTCGATTCCGGCTATCGCTCGATGATGAGCGTGCAGTCCTCGCTGGTGATGGTGCCCATCTACGAGTTCGGCAATGAGGCGACCAGACAGAAATACCTGCCGAAGCTGGCCACCGGCGAATGGATCGGCTGCTTCGGCCTGACCGAACCGAACCACGGCTCCGACCCGGGCTCGATGGTCACCCGCGCCCGCAAGGTCGAGGGCGGCTACGCACTGACCGGTTCGAAGATGTGGATCACCAATTCGCCGGTCGCCGACGTGTTCGTGGTCTGGGCCAAGGACGACGAAGGCGCAATTCGTGGCTTCGTGCTCGAGAAGGGCTGGGAAGGGCTGTCCGCCCCGGCGATCCACGGCAAGTTCGGCCTGCGCGCCTCGGTCACTGGCGAAATCGTCATGGACAACGTCTTCTGCCCGGAAGAAAACGCCTTCCCCGATGTGCGCGGCCTGAAAGGTCCGTTCACCTGCCTGAACTCGGCACGCTATGGCATCGCCTGGGGCGCGCTGGGCGCGGCCGAAGCGTGCTGGCACACGGCGCGCCAGTACACCCTCGACCGCCAGCAGTTCGGCAAGCCGCTCGCCGCCAACCAGCTGGTGCAAAAGAAACTGGCGGACATCCAGACCGAGATCACCCTCGGCCTGCAGGGCTGCCTGCGCCTGGGCCGCATGAAGGACGAGGGCACGGCCGCCGTCGAGATCACCTCGATGATGAAGCGCAATTCCTGCGGCAAGGCGCTGGACGTGGCGCGCACGGCGCGTGACATGCTGGGTGGTAACGGCATTTCCGACGAGTTCGGCATCATCCGCCACATGGTCAACCTCGAGGTGGTCAACACCTATGAGGGCACGCACGACATCCACGCCCTGATCCTGGGCCGCGCGCAGACCGGCATCGCCGCGTTCTGACGAGCGAAGCGCACTCGCCCATACGCCAGCTGGCCGGCCACGCCGTCCAGCTGGCGTGTTCCTTTTCTCCTCCTTTCCTCCCCCCTCCCTCACCTCGCGCGCCACGCCTCACTGGCCGTATCTTTTCGACAACGCATGAAATAAAGTCGCGCTTGCATAACGATTTGGCATAAGTTTCGCGTTACCATGTGTCTCAAATCAAGCTTTGCCCTGCTAGTGTTCCACCTATCTCAAGCGCGCGGAACATGCATTCCTCTGGACATCCAGTATCGACGAATTTGCGAACGCAAGACGCCTCGACGTTGTCGCTTGACCTATTGCTGAGCAATCTGCCAGGGGTCGTCTACCGCTGCCTGGACGACGAATGCTGGACCATGGAATTCCTCAGCGCCGGCATCGAGAAGCTGACCGGCTATCCGCCTTCCGCCTTCACGGGCGAGCACGCGATGTCCTTCGCCAGCCTGATCCACCCCGACGACCGCCTTAAAGTCTCCAGCGACACCAATGCCGCCGTCGGCGAGCACCGCCCTTTCCAGCTCAGTTACCGCATCACGACCGCGTCGGGCAAGCTGCGCTGGGTGTGGGAACAGGGCGCGGCCGTGTACGACGAGCACGACAATGTGACGGCGCTGGAAGGTTATATTGCCGACATCACGGCCGTGCACCGCGCCGACCTGGTGGCCCTGGAACAGGCCGCCCTGCTGGACAAGGCGCGCGACGCCATCTTCGTGATGGACATGGCCTCGCGCATCACCTACTGGAACAAGGGCGCCGAGCGCCTCTACGGCTGGGAAGCGCACGAGGCCACCGGACAGCGCATGCAGAACCTGCTGTGCGACGACCTCGCCGCCTACAGCCTGGCCTACCGCCACGCCATCGACGAAGGCGAGTGGGCCGGGGAACTGCTGCAGCACCGGCGCGACGGCTCGCCGATCCATGCCGATACCCGCTGGACCGTGGTGCCGGCCGCCCCTGCCTCGGGCGTGGTGCAGAAGATCCTGGTGATCAGCACCGACGTCAGCGAGCGCAAGTACAACGAGGCGCGCATCCACCGGCTGGCGTATTACGACGCCCTGACCGAACTGCCGAACCGCGCCAGCCTGCTCGACCACCTGCGCCGCGCCCTGGTCGGCAGCGCGCGCTCGCACAAGTTCGGTGCGCTGATGTTCCTCGACCTGGACAACTTCAAGACGCTCAACGACACCCACGGCCATGCGGCCGGCGACATGCTGCTGCAGGCCGTTGCGCGCCGGCTCGAGCACAGCGTGCGCGAGACCGACCTGGTGGCGCGCCTGGGCGGCGACGAGTTCGTGATCCTGGTGCAGCCCGAGGAAGACACGCTCGACGGCGCCGCGCATCAGGCCGAAACCGTGGCCGCCAAGGTGGTGGCGGCGATGCGCGCGCCCTTCCAGCTGGCGGACTTCGCGTATTCGGTGTCGACCAGCGTCGGCGTGACGATGGTCAGCGGCGCGGTCGACACGGTGGAATCGACCCTGAAGCAGGCCGACACCGCGATGTACCAGGCCAAGGCGGCCGGGCGCAACACCTTCCGCTTCTTCGACCCCGAAATGCAGGCGAAGTGGAATGCGCGTTCCGAACTCGAAAGCGGGCTGCGGCGCGCGCTGCGCAACCGCGAATTCATCCTCAACTACCAGCCCCAGCTGGACGGCAACAGCCGCGTGATCGGCGCCGAGGCGCTCTTGCGCTGGCGCCTGCCGAACGGCGAGCTGCTCTATCCGACCGAGTTCATCAAGGCGGCCGAGGAAACCAACCTGATCGTCGACATCGGCCGCTGGGTGCTGGGCACGGCCTGCGTCGAACTGGCCAAGTGGCAGCGCAATCCGGCAACGCGCCACCTGTCGCTCTCGGTCAACGTCAGTGCGCGCCAGTTCATGGAACCGGATTTCGTCGCCATGACCCAGGAAATCCTGGCCGCCACCGGGGTCGACCCGCATGGCCTGAAATTCGAGCTGACCGAGACCCTGGTGGTGACCGACTTCGCCCATACGGTGGAGACGATGGAAACCCTGCGCCGCCTCGGCATCACCTTCTCGCTCGACGACTTCGGCACCGGCTACTCGTCGCTGGCCTACCTGCGCAAACTGCCGCTGGACCAGCTCAAGATCGATTATTCCTTCATGCGCGACGTGCTCACCGACCGCAACGACGCCTCGATCGTGCGCTCGATCATCGCGCTCGGCGGCAGCCTCGGCCTGCAGGTGATCGCCGAAGGGGTGGAAACGCAGGGCCAGCGCGAGTGGCTGTCGCAGGCGGGCTGTTTCGTGTACCAGGGCTACCTGTACGAGCGCGCCCTGAGCGGCGAGCATTTCGCGGCCTACGCGTCATCATTACACTGAGCCCTGCCCTGAGCATTACACCGAGCACTGGCCGTGCCCCGCGTCCGGCGTACGACGTAAAAAAGCCGGCAGGGCTGCGACGCCGTGCCGGCCTGGTCGCGGCGGACGCCGCGAAGGATCTTAATACTTGTAGCCGACGGCCAGCACGACCGCCACCGGGTCCAGCTTCATATGCTTGTTCTGGCCCGTCGAGAAATGCACGTCGGTGCGCAGGCGGCTCTTGTTGACCGTCACGTCGGCGAACCATTTCTCGCTGAAGTTCATGGCCACGCCGACCTGAGCGGTATAGGTGAACTTGTTGTCGATCTCGAAGGTGGTCGGCGCGCCGCCAGGATTGGTGAGCGCAGTCAGCTTGGCCGAACCGCGCTCCTTCATGAAGTAGGCGTAGGTGGCGCCGATGCCGACGAACGGACGGAAGGTCGCGTTAGGCGAGAAGAAGCGGTATTGCGCGAACAGCGTCGGCGGCAGCACCTGGACCGTGCCCAGCTCGCCGGTGCCTTCGATCGAGCCCGCGCCCACGATCTTGTGCTTGTACGGGGTGCCCAGCGCGGCCTCGAGCGAGACGTTGTCGGTCAGGCCGTAGGCGAAGATCAGCACCGGCTGGATGTCGCTCTCGACATCGGCCTTGGTGTACGGCAGGGCCGGCGCCGAGAGGTTGCCGCTCTCGACTTTCGGGGTCAGCTCGTTGAAGCCGAACTTGGCGGTCCACTGGCCGGCCGACTGGGCCGACGCGCCCGTGGCGCAGACCAGCGCGGCAGCTGCGACCAGCGTTTTGACGACGCTATTGAGATGGTCTTTCATTCTTTCTCCTGGTTTTTATGTGAGCCGTCCGCGTCCACTTTCCCGCAAGTGGACGCAATAGGGCTTTTGCCGGATGAACAGGCCAGTATTGTTTACAGCCAGCCCTTGACGGCCATGTCCTTCAAGACATAGCGGGCGACCAGCCAGTTTTCGTACGGCGTCGGGTGGACGCCGTCGGCGAACATGTAGTGGCTCACGTCCGGGCCCGACAGCGTCTTGCTGGTGCAGGTCAGCGAGGAATCGCTGGTGCAGGCCGGCACCGCCGTGTTGGTCAGGCCATAGATGGCAGGATTGGCGACCTGGTCGCGGCTGATCGAGAACAGGTCGACGTAGGCGATACGCGGATCCTCACCCAGGCCAGCCTTCAGCTCGGCGTTAAAGGTGTCGACCATGGTCTTGATCAGCGTCTGGAGTTCCGGACTCTGCGCCTTGCCGGTCGGGGTGCTGGCCACGTCCGGCAAGTTATTCACGAGCACATACTTCGCACCATTGGCGATGATCCGGGTCTTGACCATGTTGGCCAGTTCGGCACCGGCCGTGCCGAGTTCCGTAACCAGGCGGCGGCTATTGTCGGCTGCGTACGTGGCTGCCGCAGCCTTGCCGTCGGCTTCTGCCTTGATCACCATCGGACCGTACACGCTCGGCTGGCCCACCGCGGCATTGCCCGGCTGCTGGGCCGCCGTGGTGACGGCTGCGCCGACCAGCACCTGGGTGCTGCTGCCTTTGGCAGTTTCCGCCTGGATCGTGGCGCCGATCGCCTGGGCCGCGGCGGCCGGGTCCGTCGCGCGGGCTGCAAGCTGGCCGATCAACGAGGTGGCGAACGCGGTGTTGCCGGCGCTGCTGATCTGGCCCAGCAGTACCAGCACGTCGTTACCGCCAGCCATGACCGTGACCAGTTCGGTGCCGCTGAATTTGCCACCGGTCTTCGCCAGGTGATTGTCGATCTGGGTCACGACCGGCACGGTCATTTCTACCGGATAGCCGGCGCCGACCGGATCGGTCACGCGGGCGCCGCCCTGCGCGTAGTTGAAGCAGTTGGCGTGGTTGACGATCGGGACATTGAAGTCCAGCGCCGGGTTGGCGTTGTCGGCGCCCTGCAGGCCGGTCTGGGCGGCGCATGGCGCCGGCAGCTTCAGTTCGGAGGCCAGGACTTCGGTCCAGTTCAGGCCAGTGTAGGCGGCATTCGCCGAGGTGTTGCTGCCGTTGATGGTGAATTTGCCGCCACCTGCGGCGGCAACGGCGCCGACCGCATAGGTGCCGACGTCGGACAGGCTGTCGCCGAAGCTGACTTGCTGGCTGAACTTGACGGCGTGGGTCTGGTCGCCGCCGCTGCTACCGGTGCCGCCGCAGGCGGTCAGCACGACCGCGGTCAGCAGCGCGAGCGCAAATTTTGTTTGACGCATTGTGTCTCCTAAGAGAAATGGTGTATTTCGTTGGAAACGAACGCCTGTGCTATTCGTATCTCGAATTAATATGCCAGTGTTCTTTCCGCTTGTATATGAATGAATTGTTGTGCGTCAAACACAAGCAACAGGGCATGCGGGAAGGATGGCGGACCTGGGGATTATACAAGCATTGCCCTAGAGGAATGTCGTAGTAGGTAATGCTTGTGGGCCAAAATAGACATGTAGGGTGGACGGATTCCCGTCCACGCGCTCAGCCGGCCAATGCATACCGCACTGTGCGCCCACCTGTAGGCACGTGGATTACATTCACATCAATCCGGTACGGCACGGGCATGTTGCGCATGCATCGTTGTGGTCGTATTCGGGTTTCGGAAAATATGTGCGGGAAAGCAGATATCCGGCGGATTGGTGCGGTCCGGTGGATATGCCGGGGTCGTGTTGGGAATGAGCGGGCAAGTATGAGGATGATCACGCGCAGTTGAACGCGTGGAGTCATTCAGGCCGAGGGCCTGAATGACGAGCCGTCCACCCTACGTTACACCGCCGCGTCGCGGTTGAGCAGGCCGTGCACGATCCCGGTCGAGCCGTGCGCGGCGCGGCGCAGGCGGTCGTTGACGCCGAGCCAGGCGCCCTCTTGCGGCGGCGCTTCGACCAGGATCACGTCCGCGCCCTGCCCGTCCATGGCGCGCAGCGCCGCGTACAGGGCGTGCGCAAAGCCTTCCGGGTCAGCCGGCAGGCGCTGGGCGACATGGGCCGTCCACAGGTCGGAATAGTGAATCAGGGCAACCTTGCGGCCCGCCTCTTCCATCTGCCCCAAGGTCTGGACCAGGGTCGTGGTGTCCTGCATCGCCACCGGCGTATGCGGCGCGTAATGCGATTCGAGCGTGCCCGAGGCGCGCGGAGCGGCGGCGTCCGGTGCGGCAGGTAACCGGTCGATCACGGCGGCAATCGCTTCCGCGCTCACGTGGCCGGGGCGCAGCAGCACCGGCCCGTGCGTGCCGAGCCTCGACAAATCGACGATGGTCGATTCGATGCCGACCTGCGAGGCGCCGCCGTCGAGCACCAGCGCAACGAAACCGTCGGCGCCGAACTCGTCGCGCACGTGCTGGGCCAGCGTCGGGCTGACGTGGCCGAATTTATTCGCCGACGGCGCCGCGACGCCGCCCTGCCCGCCCTTGAAGGCACGCAGCAGGGCAATCGCCACCGGATGCGCCGGGCAGCGCAGGCCGACCGTGTCCTGGCCGCCACTGACCGCATCGGGAATGTTCGGCGCGCGTTTTAAAATCATCGTCAGCGGGCCGGGCCAGAAGGCGCCGGCCAGCGCATGCGCCTCGGGCGGGATCTCGCAGGCCCAGTGCGCGATGTCGGCCTCGGGCGCGAGGTGGACGATCACCGGGTGGTCCTGCGGACGCCCCTTGGCCGCATAGATCGCGGCCACGGCGGCCGGGTTCTCGGCATCGGCCCCGAGCCCGTACACGGTCTCGGTCGGGAAGGCGACCAGCCGGCCGGCCTCCAGCGCGCGCGCCGCCGCGTCGATGGCGGCGCTGTCGATCGGTTCCTGCATGCTCACGGCGCAATCCCCAGGATGGCGCAGGCCGCGCGCATCCGTTCCTGTGCCTCGGCCAGCGTCGGCGCGACGAAGGTCACGTGGCCCATCTTGCGGCCGCGGCGCGGATCGTCCTTGCCGTACAGGTGCAGGAAGGCGCCGGGCAGCGCCAGCACGCGGTCCCAGGCCGGCTCGCGCACACTGTCTCCCTCGAACCAGACATCGCCGAGGATATTCAGCATCACGGCCGGCGAATGCTGGCGTACGTCGCCCAGCGGCAACCGCGCCATCGCCCGCACCTGCTGCGCGAACTGGCTGGTCACGCAAGCGTCGATCGTGTAATGGCCGCTGTTGTGCGGCCGCGGCGCCATTTCGTTGACGACCAGGGAGCCGTCTTCCAGCACGAAGAATTCGATGCACAGCACGCCCACATAGCCGAGTTCGGCCACGATGGCGCGTGCCGCATCCTGGGCGCGCTGCGCGCATTCTTGTGAAACGTTCGGACCCGGCACCGTGGTCGTGAACAGGATGCCGTCGCGGTGCACGTTCTCGGCGATCGGATACACGACCGATGAGCCGTCCGCGCCGCGTGCGGTCAGCACCGACACCTCGTAGGCCAGCGGCAGCATCCTTTCGAGCAGGCAGGTCACGCCGCCCATCGCGGCGAACGCGCTGCGCAGCTCGTCGCGCGTGCGCACCCGCACCTGGCCCTTGCCGTCGTAGCCCATGCGCACGGTCTTCAGGATGCCGGGCAGCAGCTCGTCAGGCACCGTGTCGATATCGGCCGCCGACGTGATCGCCTGGTGCGGCGCCGGCATCACGCCAGAGTGTGGCGCGCACTCGACGAAAAAACGCTTTTCGGCAATGCGGTCCTGGGCGATCGCGACGCAGCTGGCCGACGGCGCGACAAAACAGCTGCCGGCCAGCAGGGCCAGGCTGTCGGCGGGGACGTTCTCGAATTCGGTGGTGACGGCCGAGCACAGCGCGGCCAGGTCGGCCAGCGCGGTCGGGTTGACATAGTCGGCTTCGATGACACGCTCGGCCACCTGCCCTGCCGGGCAATCGCCCGCCGGTTCGAGCACGGCGACCTTGTAGCCCATGCTTTGTGCCGCATGCGCGAACATGCGGCCGAGCTGGCCGCCGCCCATCACCCCGAGCCAGGTCGGTGGATGGGCAGTCGGAACGAAAGGAGGCTGATGCGTGTTGCTCATACTGTTGGCAAAGTCATGGCCTTGGCGGCCGCGGTCTGTTGGCTGCGGAAATCCTGGAGGCGGATGGCCAGCGCGTCGTCAAGGGCGGCGAGCATCGCCACCGCGGTCAGCGCCGCGTGGGCCGCGCCCGCCTCGGTGCCGGCGATCCGGTGCTGGGTCTGGAGGAAGCCGACGCCGAAGTAGTCGGCGATCACCGTGCCGGTGAACCCCCAGTCCTCGCGCAGGAGATGGGTCAGCAGGCCCGGGTCGGCGGAGGCCGGGACGCC
>JBBWZO010000120.1:0-3379 GCA_039649125.1 Massilia sp.
CTCGCAGGCCGGTTGCCACACTTCGCAGCCCTCAAGGCGTGCCGATTCCACCAGCGCGTGAATGCGCTGCTGCTGGATCGGATCGACAAGCGCGCCGATGTCGTTCGATTTGTCGAGCGGCGAGCCGACGCGCAGGTTCTGCATGCGCGCCTTGACCTTGGCGATGAAGCGGTCATAGACCGACTCCTGCACCAGCAGGCGCGAGCCCGCGCAGCACACCTGCCCCTGGTTGAACCAGATCGAGTCGACCAGGCCTTCGACGGCCGCGTCCAGGTCGGCGTCGTCGAAGACGATGAACGGCGACTTGCCGCCCAGTTCCAGCGACAGCTTCTTGCCGCTGCCGGCGGTGGCCTTGCGGATGATGCGGCCCACTTCAGTCGAGCCGGTAAAGGCCAGCTTGTCGATACCCGGGTGGTTGACGATGGCTTCGCCCACGCGGCCGTCGCCGGTGACGATGTTCACGACGCCGGCCGGCACGCCCGCCTGTTGGCAGATCCCGGCGAACAGCAAGGCGGTCAGCGAGGTGAACTCGGCCGGCTTGAAGACGATGGTGTTGCCGGCGGCCAGGGCCGGGGCGATTTTCCACGCCAGCATCAGGACCGGGAAGTTCCAGGGCACGATCTGGCCGACCACGCCCACGGCGCGGTAGTCGGCGAATTCTTCCGACTGCAGCTGGGCCCAGCCGGCGTGATGGTAGAAGTGGCGTGCGGCCAGCGGCAGGTCGGCGTCGCGGGTTTCGCGGATGGTCTTGCCGTTGTCGAGGGTCTCGAGCACGGCGAACAGGCGCGAATGCTTTTGCAGCAGGCGCGCGATCGCGTACATGATCCTGGCGCGGCCGTGGCCGCCCAGCGCGACCCAGCCCGGCTGCGCGCGGCGCGCTGCCTCGACGGCGCGGTTCACGTCATCCGAAGTCGCCTGGGTGACCTGGGCCAGCTCGGAGCCGTCGGCCGGGTTGTTCGAGGCAAAGGTATCAAGCGGCTCGGTCCACGCGTTGTCGATGAACAGTCCAAAACGGCGTCCATGCTGGTCCAGCCACGCCTGTGCTTCTTTGCTGCTCTCGGGTGCGGGGCCGTAATCCATGGTTTGCAGAATCTCTTTAATTGTTGGCATGACGAATCCGTTCGGTGTTTAAGGTTGCGCGTGGCGGTGTGCGGCCGAATAGGCGCCGGTCACGTAGTGCTCGAGCTGGCGCTCGATGTCGGTCATCAGGCTCGATGCGCCGATGCGGAACAGGTGCGGCTGCAGCCAGTCGTTGCCCAGCTCTTCCTTCATGACGGTCAGGTATTGCAGCGCGGCCTTGGCGGTCGAGACGCCGCCGGCCGGCTTGTAGCCGACCTGGAAACCGGTCTGCTCGTAGTATTCGCGGATCGCGCGGGTCATCACCAGCGACACGGGAATCGTCGCGTTCACGCCTTCCTTGCCGGTCGAGGTCTTGATGAAGTCGGCGCCGGCCATCATGCAGACCCACGAGGCTTTCGCCACGTTGTCCAGCGTGACCAGGTCGCCGGTGGCCAGGATGGCCTTGACGTGGGCGTCGCCGCAGGCCTGGCGGTAGGCCGCCATCTCGTCGTACAGCGCCTGCCAGTTGCCGGTCAGGACGTGCTGGCGGGTGATGACGATGTCGATCTCGGTCGCGCCGGCGGCCACGGAGAGCTCGATTTCGCGGATCTTGGTTTCCAGGCTGGACAGGCCCGCCGGGAAGGCGGTCGACACGGCGGCGATCGGCAGGCGGCCCTGCAGGATTTTTGCCGCCGGCTGGATCATCTCGTGGTACACGCAGACCGCGCCGGTGGTGAGCGATTCGAGGCCGAGGGCCTGCATCAGGTCGGCGCGCAGCGGGCGCATCGCCTTCATGCACAGGCGCTCGACGCGGCCCGGGGTATCGTCGCCACCGAGGGTGGTCAGGTCCATGCACTCGATGGCGCGGACCAGCCAGGCGGCCTGGTATTCCTTCTTCACCGTGCGGCGGTTCGCCAGGCTGGCGGCGCGGCGGTCGGCCGCATTGCGGTTCACCTTGATGTGGTTGACCCAGCCGAGGTCGAGGCCGACGGCGGTGTTACGTTTGAAGTCCAGGTTCTGGGTCATAGCAGTGCGGTTCCGTTGGAAAGTGGTTTGACGCCGAGGTGTTTTGCCAGGGTTGCGCCGATGTCGGAGAAAGTCGACGCCGTCGGCAGTTCTTGCGGTTCTACGCCTGGGCC
The DNA here is from genome assembly GCA_039649125.1 of Massilia sp. Classification (GTDB taxonomy): domain Bacteria; phylum Pseudomonadota; class Gammaproteobacteria; order Burkholderiales; family Burkholderiaceae_D; genus Telluria. The sequence goes on from JBBWZO010000120.1 coordinate 2,199, forward strand.
GAAGAAGATCATCGGGATGTGTTCGCGCGTGTGGTCCGAGCCCGGTGCGGTCGGGTCGCAGCCGTGGTCGGCGGTGATCACGACCAGGTCGCCGTCCTTCAGTTTCGCCATGAATTCCGGCAGGCGCGCGTCCAGCTCGTGCAGCGCGTTCGCGTAGCCGGCGACGTCACGGCGGTGGCCGAAGTGCATGTCGAAGTCGACGAAGTTCACGAAGCTCAGCGACTTCGATGGCGCGCTGCCGGCCACTTCGACCAGGCGGTCGAACAGCGCCATGTTGTCGGCGCCCTTGATCAGCTGGGTCACGCCCTGGGCCGCGAAAATGTCGCTGATTTTACCCAGCGCGATGACTTCGCCGCCTTCGTTTTTCACGTGGTCCAGCAGCGTCGGCGCGGTTGGCGGCACCGCGTAGTCGTGGCGGTTGCTGGTGCGCTTGTAATTGCCGTTGTCGCCCACGAACGGGCGCGCGATCACGCGGCCGATGTTGTACGGCTTGACCAGCTCATAGGCCGCTTCGCAGACTTCGTACAGACGCTCCAGGCCGAAATGCTCTTCGTGCGCGGCGATCTGCATCACCGAGTCGGCCGAGGTGTAGATGATGACCTTGCCGGTGGCGACGTGCTCGTCGCCCAGCTCGTTGATGATGGTGGTTCCGGATGCGTGGCAGTTGCCGAGCCAGCCGGCGACGCCGGTGATCTCCTGCAGCTTGTCGGTCAGCTCTTGCGGGAAGGACGGCACCGTCCTCGGGAAGTAGCCCCAGTCGAACAGCACCGGCACGCCGGCGATTTCCCAGTGGCCGCTCTGCGTATCCTTGCCGGTCGATTGTTCGCGGGCGACGCCCCAGGCGCCGGTGAAACCGTCGCGCTGGTCGAAACCGGCGGCCCATTCGCCGCTGGCCTTGTGGGCGGCGGCGGCCAGGCCCAGGCGCTCCAGGTTCGGCAGCGACATCGGCTTGCCCTCTTTCGCGGCCCAGGCGGCGATGTGGCCGAAGGTGTTGGTGCCGGCGTCGCCGTATTTCTCGGCGTCGGGCAGCGCGCCCAGGCCGAAGGAGTCAAGCAGGAGGATGAATGCACGTGACATGGATGCCTCGATGATTATTGAGCCGCCGGGTTTTGCACACCTTGGATCGAACCCAGGCGCTCGGTGAACGAATGGATCAGGGTGACCAGGTCTTTCGCGGCGAT